>JBHPGO010000006.1:0-43764 GCA_042570465.1 Patescibacteria group bacterium | reverse complement strand
CGACGTTGGTTCTCCCGGTTTTCTTTACAGCCGGGGTAGGCTTGCTTAATCTTTTCTGGTCGAGGATTGGATTGCAAAGCGAATCAAATCTTTCCCGTTGGGATTTTATTCGACTTTGGTGGGAGCTTCGAAAAATTGGCTCTCACCGGATTAATTTTATTGACTTGGGTTTGAATAGGGCGATCAAGCAAGCTCTTTTGCCAGACGAGACTCTTATTTTGGAAATTGAGCCAGACGCGATCGATCGCCTCATTATTAAATATTTTTCACAGCCAAATATTAAGCAAGAAAGCCTTGCTTTAGGGATTTACAACGCCACCGGTCGTTCTGGATTGGCCAACAGAGTAACTCGTTTGGTTGGTAATTTAGGCGGAAGGGTTGTTGAGGTAGGGGATTGGGAAGAAGAGCTTCAGGAGTGTCAGATCATCGCCAGTGATCAGTGGCAAGAAAGTGTTGTTTTGATAAAGCTTGGGCGAGTTTATGGTTGCTCTTTCTCATTAACAACTAACCAGCCCAAAGCCAATGATGCGGCGATAGTTATCGGACAGGACTACTGGCAAAAGCTAAATCAGAACTATTAAGTTGATGAAGTGGTTAGCTTTTTGGGAAAGACTTGCCGAATGAGGGGCTATTGAGAAATCTTGGGGCTCTTTTAACTTCACGAATAATAATTTCCAGGTTTTGCCGATCAATTTGTTTAATAAAAGCTTGATATTGGTTGCCGGCTTTAATTAACTGAAGGAGACGAAAAGAAAGACCATCCGGAATTGAACCAAGATGAGTTTTGTTTGGGCTGGTGACACTGATCAATCGTTTTTTAGGAACCAGCAAGACTTCGTTACCACAGTCATAGTCGGAAAGTGTTTGTGGAGAGGCCAGTCGAGCTAGTTTAACCAGTTTGGTGAGGCCTGGTTCTTCCAAGAATATTGTTCCGTCAGTAATCTTTCTGGGGACCTCTTTTTTAGGTTGGGATTTTTCTTGATCTGCCAGGCGCTTGAGGTTTTTATTGGCAATAATATTATAAGGGTCGAGCTTAAGCGCTTTTTTATAGTAGGTTTTAGCCTCTTTAAGGCGGCCAATTTCCCAATTGGCTCTCGCCAGACGGCAAAGAGCCGCTAGGTTTTGGGGATCAAGTTCAATAATCTTTTGGTTTAAGTCGATCGCTTGTTCCCAAGCTCCTTCCATCGCGGCTTTAATTGCCTTTTCTTCCCAATGAGCAGAGTGATCCATCCTGATCAAGATATATAATTATGAAAGGCTTGTCAAGTCCAATAAACAAAGGTAAAATAGTAAGCTAAAAGGAGGGTTTAGAGTTAGTTATCGGAAGTAATTATTAATTTCTAATATCTAATATCTAATATCTAATCTTGTCTGGTCATTCAAAGTGGGCGACGATTAAACACCAAAAGTCTGTTACTGACAAAAAACGAGGCCAAACCTTTTCAAAGTTGACAAAGGCGATCTCAATCGCTGCTCGGGAAGGAACAGACCCTGAGAAAAACTTCAAGCTTCGTTTATCGATTGAAAAAGCCAGGGCTGCGAATATGCCTAAGGCCAATATTGAGAGGGCTTTAAGTTCGGCTGAAGGCAAGCTTTCAAACAAGAGTCTTGAGGAAGTGCTTTATGAGGGTTATGGCCCATCTCAGGCAGCGGTTTTGGTCGAAGCAGTGACCGATAACCGGAATCGGACTACCTCAGAAGTCAAATTTCTTTTTGAAAAAAGTGGGGGATCATTGGGCGGGCCAGGTTCAGTGGTTTTTTTATTTTTAAGGCTTGGTTTGATCATTCTCAAAAAGCCGGAGAATGTTGAAGAAGCAATTTTATCGATTATTGATTTAGAAATTGAAAACGTTGAGGAAACTGAAAGGGGAGTCGAGGTTTTGGTCAAGCCGGAGCAGATGGAAAAAATCTCTCTTAAGCTTGAAGAACAGGGTTTTTCGGTTACTGGTAAAGATCTGCTCTGGCAGCCAAAGACACCGGTCAAGGTAGCTGAGAAGGAAAAAGGTAATAAAGTCTCTTCTTTTATGGAAAAGTTAGTTGATCACGACGATGTTCAAAAGGTTTTTTCCAATTTCAAGCTTGTTGGCTAAGCGCCAAAAATTTATCATCACTGCTTTGCTTTTGTCGATTGGGTTATTAGCGATCCAGCTGACCAATATCACTTGGCGCTACCAGGCCATTGCCGGCTTAGCATTTTTAACCTATTGGCTTTCTGCTTGGTCGTTGCGGCCGGGGTTAAATGGGATTGAGTGGCTCACGACGTTGGTTCTCCCGGTTTTCTTTACAGCCGGGGTAGGCTTGTTTTATTTTTTATTACCAGTAGCGTGGTCAACTCGCTTACCGGTGGCGATTGTTTATGGTTTGGGGATGTATGTCTTGCTTTTGACTGAAAATATTTTTTCAGTGGCGGCGATTCGAACAATCCAATTGCTTCGAGCAGCTCATGCGGTTGGTTTTTTGCTGACTCTGGCGGTCGGCTTTTTTCTTTATGACACTGTTTTTTCTTTCCGGTTTGACTTTTGGTTAAATTTTTTACTAGTTGGTTTGATCAGCTGTCCTTTGGTTTTGGCTAATCTTTGGTCAGTTAATTTAGAAGAAAAATTAAATCGGAAACTTTGGTTGTTTTCTCTTTCTTTTGCCTTAATTTTAGCTGAAATGGCTTTGGCTTTTTCTTTTTGGCCGGTGTCGGTGGTCAGTGGCTCTTTATTTTTAGTGACGGTGATGTATATTCTTTTGGGTCTGGGTCAGCTTGAGTTTTCTGAAAAACTTTTTAAGCGCTCAATCTATGAATACATAGGGGTCGGGATTACGGTTTTACTAATCATGGTGATGACAACCCGGTGGGGGGGTTAGTGAAAATTTTGGAAAAACTTGAATGAAAGGGTTATAATTAAAAGGGATAATCAGAAGGAGGATAATATTTAAGAAAGGAAAAGCAATGCCTAAGAAATGTGATACATTACCAGGAATTGGACCAGGTGATCTGTCTAGGGCCAATCTCAGAAGGTTAAAAAAAATGGAACAGGCTATGGGGGCTGCCCTGGGAAAGGAAGGGGTTGAGTTTGGGCACCAGCCAGAGCTTTTTAGCCTTGATCCCCCTGAAACTCCGGATATTGTTGAACCTGTTGATCAAGAGGCTGGGCCTAAATACGTTCCGCCGCCGAAGGAGATTGACGACAAAATAAGAAGAGTTTTGGGAATGCAGCCTCGGAAAAGTGAATGATAAAGTCTAAAATCAGCCTCAGGATTTTAGTTAATAATCCTTTTTTGAGATTCGGAGAAAAGGGGAGAGGGGGGAGTAAATAACCCGAAACCACTAATTAGTCCTATAATAATACAAGCCTTTTCACGAGAATGTGGATATCTTTTCACAAAAAATAATGAAAAATTGTTAATTTTGATTTAGCGGCAGTTACTAACTGACAGTGCCAAGTAAATGGAAGGAAAGGCCTCTTCTCCCTTTTGTTAATGGTCGTCAAATATTTCCTTGTTTTAGCCTTAATATATTTAAAATAGGGCCGATTATAGGTCCTTTTTGAGTAATATTAGTGATAAGGTTTGATATAGTTCTTATTTTTCCTTGGGGAAGGGCCTGCTTAGATGGTTCTGGAAGCATTTATTCATCATCTTAAGGGAAGAGGGCTACTATAAGAATCACATTAACCTCTAGAGCGAGGAGCTCTTCTTTTCCCCTGTTTACGAAGAAGATCCAGTTAATAAGCAGAGGATTAAAAACTAATGATGTCGCACAATAATACTTTTGCGACGTTGTTTGAGGCGCCCTGAGGGGAGACCTGTTTGAACCAATTATTACCACTAAAGCGATTTATTATTTTTAATAACATAATAATTATTTTGTTCTTTTTGTCTAATTCTCTCTTTTTGGGTCTTAAGTATATTATTTTAATAAACAAAGAAAAACCGAAAACTTTTTAATTTTGGCCTCTCCCCTACTATAGGATATATATTTTAAAATTATCAATTTTATAATTTTCAATAATCAATGATTTTTTAATATTTATATTTTTTGTAATGGGATTAACGATTGATAGTTCAGGACTCTTGATTTCTGGGCGTTAAATTAGCGCTAAGGGGTCCTTTAGGTTTAAAATATCTCTTTTTACTTGACTTAAGGCAAGCTATTTGTTAATAATCGTTTATTGATGATCAATAAAGAAAAGATAAAATTTCCGGAAGTACCGGTTAAAAAGTTTGAAAGAGTCAGTGTCGATGCTGACAATACTTGTTGGGATATTTGCGGGCCCTCTTTAAATTATCTTAACCAAACCTTTGGTGTTGAGTTTAGTAAAGATCAAATATCTGAGTATTGGTACTTTCAGGTGTTTCTTGAGGAACTTGGAATTTCAAAAGAAGAGATTAAGCAGCATATCCATGAAGCCTATCGTCGGCCAGATGATCACAACCGCGTTTACAGAGACTCAAAGGCCTTTCCTGGGATGGTAGAGGTGTTGAGCGACATTAATCAGATGGAGCTGGATCTTTTAGTCTTAACCTCTCGTCCACCGGGCTTGGACGCAGTTTTAGCTCAGCAATTTGAAGCAGTTGGTATTGAGATTGGACGAGATTGGGTTGAGGGGGGCAAT
This sequence comes from Patescibacteria group bacterium, assembly GCA_042570465.1. Taxonomy (GTDB): domain Bacteria; phylum Patescibacteriota; class Microgenomatia; order PFEM01; family JBHPGO01; genus JBHPGO01. Next base: position 39,160 of record JBHPGO010000006.1, on the reverse strand, counting down.
ATTCTAATTCGGGATAAAGAGTATTGGGAAAAGATGTCGGGTGCTGAGTTTAAGTGGCGGGCGATCCGAGGAGATTTTAAATATGGTAAGTATCGAGACTTTCCCGGCATTGATTGTCATTTTGATGATCAGGGGAGTTTATTGGATCATCAATTGGCTGAAGGTTTTCAAGACCGACTGATGATTGTGGCCTGGGGTTTTAACCAGCGCTTGATTGAGATGGTTCCTGAAGATAAACGACTTTCTGATTGGTGGCAATTTGGTCAATTGGTTCGGGTTGGAGCCAGGGGTGAATTATTTAATCCGACTAATGTCGCACAATAATTGACACTGAACTTATTGGAGTGTAAACTGGATTGTGAGAATAATATTACTGATGATTAATGGTTAGTTCAATTGATCAAACTGCCAATATTAAGCGAACTGAGTGGGACCGTTTGATTGAAGAGTTTCTGGAGCACTTGGAGATCGAGCGGCAGGTCTCTCCCCTAACGGTTCGAAACTATAGGCATTATCTGAGGCGGTTTTCTCAGTGGCTTAAGCAAAATCTTCCCCAGGCACAGCCAAAATCACTAAATTTGGAAATTATTAAGAAATATAGGGTCTTTTTAGCCCGATTCACAGGGCTAAACAGTAAAAACCTCTCGGTTGTCACTCAGGGCTACCATGTGATAGCTTTGCGCTCATTTTTAAAATGGCTTATAAAAAACGACTATAATACCCTGGCTCCGGAGAAAATTGATTTACCCAAAGGAAGAAGTCGTTCGGTCAAGTTCTTATCTGGTGAGCAAGTGGAGCGTTTGTTGGCTCAGCCACTCCCCTCTTCCAGGACTGGGTTGAGGGACAAAGCCATTTTAGAACTTTTGTTCTCAACTGGCTTGCGGGTAAGCGAATTGGTTAAGCTAAATCGCGATCATCTTGATTTAAAACGGCAAGAATTTGGAGTGATCGGTAAAGGAGGTCGCTCGAGAGTGGTTTTTTTATCAACCAAGGCGGTTAAGTGGCTGGAAAAGTCATTAGCCAGTCGTGAAGATGATGATCCGGCCCTTTTTGTTCGCCAGTCAAAAGGTGAGGGCAGTCGGAGATTAACGGCTCGGAGTATTCAGCGGCTGATCAAGAAATACGCTCAAAAAGCGAGGCTGCCGGTGGAAGTAACGCCTCATGTTTTACGCCATTCTTTTGCGACTGATTTACTAATGGCCGGGGCAGACCTGCGCAGTGTCCAAGAAATGTTGGGACATAAAAATATTGCCACCACCCAGATTTATACCCACATTACCAACAAGCAGCTTCGCAATGTTCATCAGGCCTTTCATGGCAAGGGCGGCCGAGATTAATTTTATTTGAAGAATTTAAGCCTAAAGGCACTGCGATACGGCGCCGTATCGCAGTGAGCAAGAGATGAGTTTCTACTGAAAATTGGCTAAGAGCTTGTTTAATAATTACATAACTACTTATTAACTGCCAGTTGTTTGAGGTGTTGTTTGGCCATTTTTTTCTTCTGTTTTTGTTTAATATTTTGAGAAGCAAGATGAAGACCATCATTAATTAATGGTGATAATAAATCGCCGGGAGTATATTTCCCTGGTGGTCGACTCTCTTTTTCTTTATCTAGTCTTTTGACAATATCAAAAAACGTATTGATGCCGCTAGTTAGCCAATTACTAATTCTGCTAATAGTATTTTCAGAAACATTGACTTCATCTTGAATAACTTGGTAGCTTTTACCCTTAACCAGCATCAGGGCGACTTGAAAACGCTTGGCCAACATTCTTAACTCTGTTCGGGTAAGGATTTCGTAAAGAAAGCTCTCTCTTTCTCCCCATGATTCTAATAGATCAAAGGCGTCAATAAAATCAGAATAATATTGAGCTAGTTTTTCAGGATCATCAAGTCTTTTGGAGACTTTGGGCATTTGACTAACTTAACGATACATCGTTGTTTCGGTGTGGTCAAGGGGTTTTAGTCGATTTTATTTGTTTTGATTGTCAAAAAAAGGTTTTTTTCTGTCAATAACTTCACTGCGATACGGCGCCGTATCGCAGTGAAGGTTAATGGTTAATATGAAAGCCGCTTGAATATTTGGAAATATAACAATTTTTCACTTTTCCAGACAAGTGACGGCGGCAATTGTGTCATTGGCTTTGGAAAAGCGCATCAAAATAACTCCTTGAGTGTCTCGGCCGAGGGTCGGGATATTTTTTAAAGGAAGCTTAATGACTTGAGCTTTTTTACTGGTCAGGATAATTTGGTGAATTTTTTGAGAAACCATTAATGAAGCCACAATTCGACCGGTTTTAGGGGTGAGGTTGGCGGCCTTAACTCCAATGCCTCCTCTTTTTTGCAAAGGCCACTGATTGATAGCTGTTCTTTTTCCCAGGCCTTTTTCAGTGATGATGAGGAAGTTTCTAAAGAATTTTCGTCGTTTGTCTTTAGGTCGATCTTCTTTGGCTTTAAAGACTTCCATGCCAATAACATAATCGCCTTTTTTAAGGTTAATGCCTTTGACTCCCATCGTATCTCGGCCCATTGGCCGGGCATCTTTTTCGTCGAAACGAATCGATTTGCCGTGGTAGGAAATCAATAAAATCTGATCCTCACCGCTGGTTTTTTTGACCCAACAAAGCTCGTCTTTACCAGAGAGCTTGATGGCGATCAGTCCTGAGGTGCGGATATTCTTAAAGTTATCGAGAGAGGTTTTTTTGACTCGGCCGTTTTTAGTGGTCATAAAAAGGAAGCCATTTTGAGAATTTTCTTTTAAATTAAGGATGGCCTGAACCTCTTCTCCCTGGTCAATATTAATTAAGTTGATGACGGCCTGCCCCCGAGAGGTTCGAGTTCCTTCTGGTAGCTCCCAGGCTCGGACAGCAAAGACTCTGCCGCGGTTAGTGAAAAATAAAACTTTATCGTGAGTATTGGCGATAAACATTTGGGCGATTTCATCCTCTTGCTTGGTTTTCATGCCAATGACTCCTTTGCCGCCGCGACGTTGAGAGCGGTAAGTCCCGACCGGAAGCCTCTTAATGTACCCAGTTCGAGTGACAGTGATCAAGCATCTTTCAGCTGGAACCAGATCAGCTTGGGAAAATTCACCAACCGGTTGTTGAAAGACCTTGGTGCGGCGAGGATCAGCATATTTTTCTTTAATTTCCCTCAGTTCTTTTTTGATCTCGTTTAATATTTTTTCCGGTTTTTGCAAAAGCTCGGTCAAAAAGAGAATTTGCTTGCCGATCTGCTTGTACTCATCTTCGATTTTTTGCCGTTCTAGGGCCGCTAGCCTTCTCAGCTGCATTTCTAAAATGGCGTTGGCTTGCATCTCGGTTAATTTAAATTTTTTGATTAAGTTGATTCTGGCAGTATTAACATCTCGTGAGCGCCGAATAGTGCTGATGACTTCGTCCAGATTATCAAGGGCAATTTTTAACCCCTCCAGGATATGAGCTCTTTTTTTAGCGGCTCTCAGATCAAAAAGACTGCGCTTAGTAATAACTTTTTGGCGGTGCTTAATAAATTCAATCAAAATTTGCTTTAAGTTAAGAGATTGAGGCACTCCATTGACTAATGCAACAATATTAACGGGGTAAGAAGATTGCATAGGGGTAAATTTATATAAAGAATTCAAAACTGCTTTTGGCTTGGCTGTCCTTTTTAGGTCTAAAACAATCCTCATTCCTTGGCGATCAGACTCGTCTCTTAAGCCACTAATATCGCGAATTTTTTTATCTTTGATCAAATGAGCAATTTTAGTGACCAAGGTAGCTTTATTAACTTGATAAGGAATTTCACTGACAATGATTTGGAATCGATTTTTTTTGTTTTCTTGAATCACTGCCTTAGCTCGCATAATAATTTTGCCTTTGCCGGTGGAGTAAGCTTGGAATATTTGCTCACCATCATAGATCTCTCCGCCGGTAGGAAAATCAGGTCCTTTAATGATGGTCACCAGTTTTTCGAGAGTGATTTCAGAGCTAAAGCTGGCCTTGGGGATAGAAAGTTCATTGACGCCGAGCTCGCTGTGATCAAACTTTATTTTTTTAATTACAAAGGACTGATCGTCTTTGCCTTTTTTCCTTTTTTCGCTCAAAACAATCTGACCGTTTTCAATACTCATCAATAAAGCGTCGATGACTTCCCCTAAGTTATGGGGAGGGATTTTAGTGGCCATTCCAACGGCAATTCCGTCAGAACCCATCAGGAGTAAATTGGGCAGCTTGGCGGGGAGATAGACTGGCTCTTTAAGGCTGCCATCAAAGTTTTCGACAAAGTCGACTGTTTCTTTTTCTAAATCAGCCAGCATTTCAGCGGTGATTTTATGCATCCGGACTTCGGTGTAACGCATCGCCGCGGCGGAATCACCATCAACTGAGCCGAAGTTGCCGTGACCATCGATCAATGGATAACGCATTGAAAATTCTTGGGCCAGCCGGACCAGGGCATCGTAGATAGCCATGTCTCCGTGAGGGTGGTATTTCCCCATTGTTTCGCCGACTACTTTGGCGCTTTTAGTGTAGGCCGAGTTATAAGATTGGCCCATTTGCTGCATGGCGTAAAAAATTCGCCGGTGAACTGGTTTGAGGCCATCGCGGATATCCGGAAGTGCCCTGGCGACAATGACGCTCATGGCGTAGTCCAAATAGGATTGTTTCATTTCCTCGGTGATTTCGACCGGGGTGACTTTTCCGATTTTCATATTATTGTTTTTTTAGGGATTTTTGATAAGCAATAATGGCCTGCTCAATCAGTTGGCGGGCTTTTTCGCGGCCACTCCAACCCTTGATTTCAATTATTTTGTTGGGTTGAAGTTCAACATAATTTTCCCAGAAATTTTTTATTTCTTTTTTAATGTGTGAGCGTAAATCGTCGATATTTTTAACTTCTTTGAAGCGGGGGTCATCAGCCGGGACAGCGATGATTTTATTGTCTTCTTCCCCGGAGTCATCCAGTCTTAAAGCGGCGATCGGCCGGCAGGAAATGAGGCAGCCCGGAAAGGTTGGGTAGGTTGAAAGAACCATAATGTCCAGTGGGTCACCATCGTCCTCCAGAGTCTGAGGAATAATCCCGTATTCGGCCGGATAAAAAACTGCTTCGTAAAGAACCCGGTCAAGCTTAAAAAGACCGAAATCTTTATCGTACTCATATTTATTGGATGAGCCTTTCGGGATTTCCACCAGGCAATTCACCTCATAAGGTGGTCTTTCTCCGGTTGGTAAGGTATGGACTAAATTACTTTGTTTCATTGGTTTTGGCTAAATATCGATCGTGGCGAACTTGGCGTTGGTTTGAATAAATCTTTTTCTCGGTGGAACTTCATTGCCCATCAAAATCGAAAAAACCTCATCGGCTTTTTGGGCATCTTCAATAGTGACTTTTTTTAAGGTCCGATTTTTAGGGTCCATGGTTGTTTCCCAGAGTTGCTTGGGGTTCATTTCTCCGAGCCCCTTATAGCGTTGGAGTCCGTATTTTTTGCCCTTTAAGGCTTTAATCTTTTCGGTTCTTTCATCTTCATTGTAAGCGTATTCGATTTCTTTACCGGCTTGAATTTTAAATAGCGGTGGAAGGGCAATATAAAGATAGCCGCCTTCAATAATTGAAGGCAGATGACGGAAGAAGAAAGTCAGCAGTAAGGTGGCGATGTGTTGACCATCGACATCGGCGTCGCACATGATGATGACGCGGTGATACCGCAGTTTCTCTGGTTTAAGGGTCTCTCCGATTCCCATTCCCAAGGCAATAATTAGGTCTTTGAGCTCTTCAAAATTAATAATTCGGTCAAGGTGAGCTCTTTCGGTATTGAGAACTTTTCCTCCCAGGGGTAAAATGGCTTGAAACTTTCGGTCTCTCCCCTGCTTGGCGCTTCCTCCGGCGCTGGCTCCTTCAACGATAAATAGCTCTGAGAGTTTGGGGTCGGATTCTTGGCAATCAGCGAGTTTGCCCGGAAGTGAGCTGCCGGCCAGTTCGCTTTTTCTGATAACGGCTTCTTTAGCGGCCCGAGCAGCTAAACGAGCGCGAGCGGCCAGGCCGATTTTTTCAACGATTTTTCTGGCATCTCTGGGGTGTTCTTCAAAGTGAAGGTCAAGCCCTTCTTTAACCACCGCCGCCACCAAACCCTGGACTTCAGGATTATTGAGCTTGGCTTTGGTTTGAGATTCAAATTGGATCTGGTTGGTGGGGATTTTAATGGTGATGACGGCGGTGAGTCCTTCTCGGGTATCCTCGCCGGTGAAGCTATTGCCGTCTTTGATAAGGTTAGTTTTTTTGGCGTAATCATTTATCGAGCGGGTGAGGGCCATCCTAAAGCCTGTTAAGTGAGTGCCGCCGTCTTTGGTGTTGATAACGTTGACAAAAGATTGAATGTTTTCGGCGAAACCGTCATTGTATTGGACAGCGACTTCGACCGAGATTCCTTTGTCTTGACCGTGAATTGAGATTGGCTCACAAAGGGTCTTTTTATTTCGGTTGAGGTGCTTGGCCAGAGAGTGAATTCCGCTTTCGAAATAGTAATGAGCCTCATAGTTGTCTCTTTCGTCTTGAAGATGAAACATTAATTTTGGAATGAGGTAGGCTCTTTCTCTGATTGATTGTTCGATAATCGACCGAATAAATTTATTGTCTTTAAAAGTTTTTTTATCCGGGAGAAAGGTGGTGGTTGTTCCGGTGTCTTTGGCTGAGCCAACGACCTCAACCCGAGTTATTGGCTTGCCTCTTTTATATTCCTGGGCGTAAGCTTTCCCATCTCGGTGGACTTCGACTCGGAAATATTGTGAAAGAGCGTTGACAACCGAAGCCCCGACACCATGAAGACCCCCCGAGACCTTGTATGATTCTTCATCGAATTTTGCGCCGGCGTGAAGTTTTGTCATCGCTACCTCCAGAGCCGAAAGACCGCTTTGATGTTTGTCGACCGGAATGCCTCGACCATCATCTTTCACCGTGGCTTGACCATTGTCGTGAAGAGTGACCCAAACATTTTTGGCAAAACCGGCTAGTGACTCGTCGACCGAGTTGTCAACTACCTCGGTGATTAGGTGATGAAGGCCCCGGGAGTCAGTTGAGCCGATGTACATCCCCGGCCGCAACCTGACTGGTTCCAAACCTTCAAGAACCTTGATTTGAGCCGCGGTATAGGTTGAAAGAATGTCAGTGGCCTTACTGGATTTTTTTTGAGATGATTGTTTTCTTGGCATAAAAAAAAGACTCAGAAAATTTATTAAATGATTTTGATGATCAGCCTGATATTATTACATTATACTCAATCAAGAGCCGGTTTTGCAAGAGAAATTTTTTCAATTGAAAAGATAACCGTTATCATTTTTCGTCGTTTATTTAGGCCGACTTGAGGATGCTAAGAGACTATTAATTTAAGCTGGGGTAAGAAATCAGCAAGTCTTCAATCGTCAAGCGAGGATTAGTGTTGGCTCGTAGTTTTTCCCGGCAAGAAACAGAATTATTAGCCGCTCTAGTTAATTGATTGTAAGGCAAGTTAGTCAGCTGGTTCACTTGATTATTTTCCGCTAATCCGGCCTTGATGAGAATTAACTCTCGCCAAAGAATGATTAGCTCTTCGACAAAGTTGGTTGCTAACGGTCGTTGAGAGTATTTTTGGGCCTGGTTTATCCTTTCTCCGATTTTTGAGTTAAGGATTTCAGTTAATGAATCAAGAGCATGAGTTGTTGATTTTGATTCGATTTGAGGTTTCTGGGCTAATTGAGTCACCAGACAGCGAGAGGTGATGGTTGGGAGTAAGGATTTGGGTCCAGAGGCCAAGAGAATGATTAGGGTCTGAGCGGGGGGTTCTTCAAGAGTTTTTAAAAGAGCGTTTTGTGCCGGAAGGGTAAGGTTTTCAGCTTGTTTGATCAGGGCAATTTTAATCGGAGCGCTAAAAGGCTTGAGGAAAAGTTTTTTTTGTAAGCGGCGGATATCGTTAATCCCCAATGAAGTTTCGGATTCTAAGACCACCAGGTCAGGATGATTAAAGTGGTTTATCCCGAAATACTCAAAAATTAACTTCTGGGCTTCTTTTTCCCTTTCTGATTGTCGGCCGGATAGAATGAGTCTTGAAGAAAGCATGAGTCTCTGGTTGACATTTTAGCACAACTTAGGAATAATTAATAGAGAATTAGAAATTAGAAATTAGAAATTAGAAATTAGAAATTAGAAATTAGGAATTAGGCTTGTTGTTATGCCTGCCCAAAAAGATAGAACATCTTCAGAAGACTTAGTTGAAATCCTGTTTTCCTTAGGGTTTATTACTAAAGAACAACTGACTGAGGTTAAGCTCGAGCAAGTCAATACTGGTCGGACAGCCAAAAAAATCATCACAAGCAAAGATATGGTTTCCGGTAACCAGTTGGCTCGAGCAGAGGCTCAGCTTTTCCACGTTCCTTTTGTTAATCTCTCAGAAACGGCAATTAGTCCTGAAGCTTTGAGCCATATCCCCCACCCGGTGGCGATTCGCTACAATTTGATCCCCTTTAGTTATAATCGAAATCGTAAGGAACTTTCGGTCGCGATGGTTAATCCTTTAGACCTGGCGGCCATCAACTTCATTGAGAGGAAATCAAGCGCAAAGATCAAGGTTTTTTTGGCGGAGAAATCAGCCATAAAAAGATCAATCACCCTGGCTTATTCTCAGCCTTTAGCCAAAGAGGTTCGGGAGGCGCTCAAAGAAGCTTCGCCTCAGGATGTCAGTGCCCGAGCGATTGATATTATTGATTTGGGAAAAGTTATTCGTCAGGCGCCAATTGCCAAGATTGTTTCAACTGTTTTAGAGTTTTCAATTAAGGCACGGTCTTCAGACATTCACATTGAGCCCGAGGAGGAAAAAACCCGAGTTCGATATCGGATTGATGGAATTCTCCACGAAAAATTGGTTTTGCCTAAAAAAGTTCATGAAGCGGTTATCTCCAGGATCAAAATCCTTTCCGGAATGAAGATTGATGAAAAGCGAATTCCTCAAGACGGACGGTTTAATTTCCAAGCCGGAAGCCTGGAGGTCGACTTAAGGGTTTCGTGTGTACCGACTTCTCACGGTGAAAAAATCGTCATGCGGCTTTTAAAGAAAGGTCAGAGTATCTTGGGTTTACCGGAGCTAGGTTTGAGAGGGTTGGCTTTAAAAAGCTTGGGAAATTCAGTTTTAAGACCCCACGGAATTATCATTGTTTGTGGTCCGACCGGTTCAGGAAAAACAACGACTCTTTACGCCGCTTTGATGAGGATTAATACCAGTAAGGTTAATATCATGACTTTGGAAGACCCGGTCGAGTACGCCATTCCCGGGGTGAATCAGGTTCAAATTAATCCCGGGGCTGGCTTGACCTTTGCTTCAGGTTTAAGAAGTTTTGTTCGCCAAGATCCAGATGTGATTATGGTCGGCGAAATCAGGGATAAGGAAACGACTGAATTGGCGATTCAGGCGGCCCTGACCGGTCACTTAGTTTTTTCAACTTTGCATACCAACGATGCGGCGGGGGCTGTTCCCCGCTTGGTTGACTTGGGGGCCGAGTCCTTTCTTTTGGCTTCAGCTCTCACTTGTGTGGTAGCCCAAAGGGTTGTCCGCCGAATCTGCGATGATTGTAAAGAGGCCTACACTCCCCCGCCGGAGGTGTTCAAAGATATTCAGGCAGTTTTAGGTGGGCTTTATCAGGAAAAAGAAAAACGTTCATTGCACCGGGGAAGAAAGTGCGCTCAATGTAATGAGACTGGCTATATTGGTCGGGTTGGAATTTTTGAAGTTATGCCGTTGTCAGAAAAAATCGGTCGTTTGATTTTGGAACGCCCCCCCGCCGAGACGATCCAAAAGCAGGCCGTTTCAGAAGGAATGATCACCATGAAGCAGGATGGCTACTTGAAAGTCTTAGAAGGGATGACTACAATCGAAGAAGTACTGAGAGTTGCTGAGGAGTAATGATTGATGGATAAAATTAGTGAATTATTAGAAATAACTATTGTTCGGGGGGCTTTTGACCTTCATTTGATTCCCAATGCTCCCCCGACGCTTCGAGTTATTGGGGTTTTAACGCCGGTTCCTAATCGGCAAGCTCTCACCCCCAAAGACACCAAAGAACTAATTTTCTCCTTACTTGACGAGGAGCAAAAAGAAGTTCTGACGGTCAATAAAGAAATTGATTTTGCTTTTGACTATCAGGGAAAAGCTCGGTTTAGAGTTAATGCTTATTATCAACGAGGAAGTTTAGCAGCGGCTTTAAGATTGCTGCCGATAAAAATTCCAACCATTGATGAGTTGAGCCTGCCCAATATTTGCCAAGAGTTTGTGAAGCTTCACCAAGGTTTTGTTTTATTGACTGGGCCCACAAGCCACGGTAAGTCAACGACGATCGCGGCCATTTTAGAAGAGATCAATAGAACGCGGCCGATTCATATCATTACCATTGAAGACCCGATCGAGTATGTTTTTACTCATAAAAAAGCCTTGGTTTCGCAAAGAGAGATTAAAAGTGATACTCATTCGTGGCAGATTGCTCTTCGTTCTTGTTTGCGGGAGGATCCGGATGTAGTTTTTGTTGGTGAAATGAGAGACTACGAAACGATTGCTTCGGCCCTGACGATTGCTGAGACCGGCCACTTAGTTTTTTCTACTTTACACACCAACTCGGCGGCTCAATCAGTTGACAGGATTGTCGATGTTTTTCCTGAACACCAGCAGGGGCAGGTCAGGATGCAGCTTTCGATGAGCTTGGAGGCAGTTTTATCGGAAAGGTTAATGCCTTGTCTTGATGGTGGAGTTGTGCCGGCGATGGAGGTTTTAATTGGCACGCCTTCGGTTAAAACAGCTATTCGTGAGGGGAAAACCCACTTGATCGACAATATTATTCAAACTTCGGCAGAAGTGGGGATGATGAGTCTGGAAATGGAAATGAGCCGCTTGGTTAAGCAAGGAAAGATCTCCCTTGATGTCGCTAAAACTTATTCTCTCCGACCGGAAGAGTTAATGAGGTTAGTCAAAAGATAGGTGTTCAATGAAGCAGTTTGACTATAAAGCTAAAAACGACCAGGGAAAAACAGTCAGCGGGGTGGTGGAAGCGATTAATCAAGACCAGGCCGCTAAACTTCTGCGGGCGAGGAACTTATTGATTATCTTCATTCGGACTCGCCGGCAGGCCTTGATGCCTCAGATAAAGTTTTTTCAACGGGTAAAGATGGATGATCGGGTCAATTTTACTCGGCAGTTAGCGACGATGGTTACCTCCGGGCTGACGATTACCGAAGCCCTTTCAATCCTTGAAAGTCAAGCGCGGCCTTCAATGACCAAAGTAATTGCCAGTGTCTTGACAGAAGTTGAGGGAGGAGCCAGCTTGGCTGACGCGATGGGTAAAAACCCCGGGGCCTTTAATAAGGTTTACGTGGCCTTGGTTAAGGCTGGCGAGTCGGCCGGAATTTTGGATAATGTTCTTGAGCGTTTGGCAGAAAATTTGGAAAAACAAAGAAACTTTTCAAAAAAAGTTAAGGGAGCGATGATTTACCCGGCGATTATCGTCATCGGGATGTTTTTTGTCGGCCTGATCATGATGATTTTTGTTATTCCGAATTTAATGGATCTTTATGAGGAGTTTCAGGTTGAGTTGCCGGTTTCGACAAAAATATTAATGGCTTTTTCAGGTCTTTTGACTCGCTACTGGTGGGTGGTCTTGGTTTTAATTGCCGGGGCGATTTTGCCAATTCGTCGTTTAATTGTCATCCCGGCCTTTAGAAAAAAGTTTGATGAAGTTTACTTTCGTTTACCGGTTTTTGGGAAGTTAAGAAAACAAGTCATGTTCACTGAATTTACCCGGACTTTGGGTTTGCTGATCGGGGCTGGAGTGTTGATGGTCGATGCTCTTGAGATTGTCAAAAACTCCTTGGGCAGTACTCTTTATGAAGAGGCGATCGAAAAAGCGACTGAAAAGGTCAAAAAAGGCTTTCCCCTGGCGGTGGCCATGGCGCAGACTGAAATCTTTCCCCCGCTTCTGCCGCAAATGGTGGCTGTGGGTGAGGAAACAGGAAAGGTGGATGAAGTTTTAGGTAAGGTTTCAATGTATTTTGAGCAAGAATCAGAGATTTTAGTCAAGGGCTTGACAACCGCCATTGAGCCTCTTATCATGGTCTTAATGGGGATTGGGGTCGCGTTTTTAGTCATTTCGGTGATTATGCCGATTTACAACCTAACCTCCCAGTTTTAATTTTTTTATTTTGTTTCAAAAGAAAGGGGGTGACAAGAGATAATGAAAAAGAAGGGTTTTACATTAATCGAGATGTTGATCGTGATCGCGGTGATTGGAATTTTGGCGATTGCTGTTCTTTCAGCCATTAATCCGGTTGAGCAAACCAGGAAAGCCCGAGATGCACGTCGTCGCAGTAACGCCGCTGAACTTTTGAACGCGATCGAAAGATACTACACCACTTTTGAAGAAAATTCATCGGCTTTAGTCCTAGGAATTCCGGCGTCGGATGTTTGTGGTACTATTGCCGCTGCTGGGGCACAAGTGGTCCCAGCTGATTTAGCTGATTTTGTCAACACTAATGAGGTTAAGCCAGAGTTTACCGACAGAATCACTAGTCCCAGTGACTATCTTTTTGCTGGACTTGACACCACGACTGAATTGGTCAGAGTTTGTTATGAGATCGAGTCTGAGGCTAACATAGTCGCCTCTGGAGGGGGCACGTGCGGTGTTGGTACCTCGTCTTATATTTGTTTGCCGGAGTAAAGTAAGGGGTGGGTAAAAAGCTTTTTTTGGAATGAGCGATGTGATAGAGTGGAAAAGATGGTTAAAGTAGGAAAAAAGTTTTTGCCCTTTTTAGTTAGTGTTTTTTTTGGGGCTTTTTATGTTTTTTTTCAAAGCCCCGGAGTCAGTGGGGGTGATGCCGGTGATTTGGTCGCGGCGGCGGCCGTCAGAGGAGTGGCTCACCCTCCGGGCTATCCCCTTTACACACTCTTGGGTTGGTTGCTGACCAAGCTGCCGATCGGATCGACTGTTGCTTTTCGGGTGGGCTTACTTTCTTCAATTCCGGCTGGTTTATCAGTCGGGTTAGCTTTTTTGATTTTTCGCCGGGTAACAAAAAGCAATCTGATTTCACTTCTGACTTGTTTTTCTCTGAGCTTTAATTACCTTTTTTGGGTTAACGCCGAAGTCCAGGAAGTTTTTGGTTTGCATTTATTTTTTCTTTTTGCGACTTTGTTTTTAGTTCTGGAATGGTTAAAAAAGCCCCGATTGAAAATAATTTATTGGCTTTCTTTGATTGTCGGGTTAGAGTTTTCGCATCATCACACTTATCTTTTAATCTTCCCGGCTTTAATATTTATCTTTTTCATCAACCCCAAAACCAGGTTGAAAAAAAGTTATTTTTCAGTCCGGTTTGTTTTAACTAATCTGCTGCTTTTTCTTTTGGGGGCTTCGATTTATGGTTATGTTTTTTGGGCCTCGGCGGGCAACCCGCCGATCAATTGGGACCAGGTGAGTGACTGGCCAAGTTTTATAAGATTGATTACGCGGGCAGACTATGGCACTTTTGTTTATACGACCGGAGCCGGCATTTCTTTGAAAAGGGGCTTATTGAGCACTTTAGGTTTGGTCCATTTCCTGGTGAGTGAATTTGGCTTACTCGGACTATCAATTATTATTCTCGGTGGCTTGAGTCTTTACGAAAAGAAAAAGCCTTTATTTTATTTTTGTTTTCTTTGGTTTATTTTTACCGGAATTGTTTTCCAATTTTATGCCGGCTTTCCTTTAGGCAGCTTGTTTGCTCTAGCGACGGTGGAAAGATTTTACCTTCTCCCCTACCCGGCTTTGTTTCTTTGCCTGGCCTTTGGTTTTTGGAGAATCAAAATCGAAGTTGAGAAATTATTGGCCAAGGCCTCTTTCTTAAAGTTAAGAGTCAGGCAATTATTACTAATGTTACTACCGATTTTTTTCCTCCTCTACCCCTTAAGGTTATTTTTGGTAAATCTTGAGAAAAATGATTTAAGGGATTTTGATTATTTTGAAAAGTATGGTGAAAGAATGCTTAATTCCTGCTTGCCGGGTTCGATCTTTATTCCTTTTGGAGATTTGGACGCCTTTATCAGTCGCTACCTTTATTTTGTTCAAGGATATCGCTCTGATTTAAGGATCCTTAGCGGCAGTAGTGTCGATCGTTTCGTGATCGATGGGGATGACCTGACTCAGGAAGAATCGTTTTTAGACGTTGACCAAGATGATCCGGATTCTTTTTGGGCTGAAGTTCAGTCTAGTATCGAATCTCGGCAATTTGATGTTTGCACGACCAAGCAATTAAACCTGCCGGATAATTTTTTGCTTTACCCACGGGGACTGGCTTTTGTTTATGTTCGCCAAGACAGTCCCAATAATAAAGATTTAGACGAAATTGAAAAGGAAAACCAGGCCATCTGGCAAAGCTATAGCTTAGATGATTTGATTAATCAGCGAGCAAAAAGAGAAGCATATTTTTTAGAGAATTTAGTTGGTGATTACTATGAAGGAGCTTTAAATATTTACCAATTTTTTTTGGAAAAGGGTGACTATAAAAAGGCTAAGGGCTGGCTTGAAAAATTAACTGAGATTCGACCGGGAAAAGAGACTCTTATCAGGTCAGGGTTTTTAATTGATGTTCAGGTTGGAGAGTGTGATTCGGCTAAAACTGGTCTTGACCAATATCAATCAGTTATCACTTCTTCTGAAGGTTGGTTATTATTGGAAGCGCTTTATGAAAAGGAATGCCTTGGTGATTCCCAAAAACATGATCAGATAATCGGCCTGATGAAAGAAAAAGGGGTTATAAATGATTAGCCAATTATTAGCTCAAATCAGACAGAAAAAACTCAAAGGATTATTGATTAAAAGTTCATTGTTGGGAATTCTTTTGCTTGGCTTATTGCTTGTTTATGTGTTAAGGAGCGATATTAAAAGCAGTCCTCTTTTTTCGCTTGAGCCATTAAGTGTTTTACTTTCAAGTTTTATTTTTTTTGTTTTTTGGTTGATCTATATTTTGGGCTACAAAAATGTGAGACAATCTTGCTCTCACACCAAAACCATCTTTATTTTTTCAATCATCTTTAGCTTAATTTTAATTTTTGTGCCGATTATTGCTTCTGATGATTTGGGGACCTATATTTACCGCTCAAGAATTTTTTCAAAATATGGTCAAAACCCCTACCTTGTGACCTATGATTCATTTGTGCATGATGAATTTTATACTGAGTTATCTAACCTTTGGTCTGGTAACACGACGGTTTATCCCCCACTTTTTACTCTTTGGGGAGGGTTAGTAACATTTTTGGCCGGCAATAGCTTATGGGCTAGTTTTTTATTTTTTAAGATGGCGGCTGTTTTGGCGAATTTAGCTGCCTCAAGGTTGATACTGGCTCTCTCGAAAGACAATCGGTCTTACTATCTTTATGCTTTTAACCCCATTCTTTTGTCTTTTTTTCTGGTTGACGGTCACAACGATGTCTATTTGGTTCTTTTTCTGCTTTGGTCATTATATTTTTTGTTTAAAAAAGAAACCTTAAAATTTTTATTTTTTGGTTGGCTATTTTTGTTTTTTTCGGTGATGGTGAAATATTTTTCACTTTTAGCTGTCCCCTTTTACGCTGTTTATACTTTTAAAAAAATTAATCAACCAAAACAAAGACTTTTCTTTACTGGTCTTATTTTATTAGTTTTTACAGGCCTGACAGTTCTTTTGTATGCTCCTTTTTGGGATGGGGCTCAAATTCTGACCAGGTTGCCAGCGGTGGTACAAATTCAAAATTACAATAATTCATCGCCCTTGATTACTTTAATGACTAATCTATTGATCAGCATAAAGGTAGAAGATGCCTACCGGTGGTCGATCATTTTCAGCCGCGGCGTGTTTTTAGTTTCCAGCTTAATTCTTTTTATTCATTTCTTGGTTAGTAAAAATCGCTTCAAGGAAGGCCTGGTAAGATCTTTGCTTTTAGTTTTTAGCTTTTTCTTTTTCTTCTTTTTTACTTGGTTTTGGCCTTGGTATTTCACAACCGTGGTGGCCTTGGCTTGTAATTATTTAAGTTTTCGGCCCAAGCAGTTGGTTGGTCGAGCTGCTCTTTTTGCTTTGACTGGCTATGGAGTTGTTTGGCATTTGCTTTACTATTTAAAACGATGATCTTGATATTTCTTTTGATGATTGGCTTAGCCGTTGGCAGCTTTCTTAACGTGGTTGTTTACCGCACTAATCATCCTGAAAAACTTAAAGTAAAGGGGAAAATTAGAAAATTTGGGGGAAGGTCATTTTGTCCTCAGTGTCGAAAAAAAATAGTTTGGTACGATAATCTGCCCCTGCTTTCATACCTATTATTGAAAGGAAAATGCCGCCAGTGCCGATCAAGTATTTCTGGCCAGTACCCGGTTGTTGAGCTATTGACAGCCCTTGCTTTTGGCGGGGCCTTTTTGTTTTTTGGCCTTCCTCAAGGAATTGGTGAGTGGTTTTCATTAGGGTATCACTTGGTTATCGTCGCGGCATTTTTGGTGATCATTGTCTCTGATCTTTTATACCTGACAATTCCGGATGAAGCCTTGGTTGTCTCGGGTGTGGCGGCGCTTGTTTTTTGGGGTTTTTCAGCCTTGTTTCAGGCTGAACCCTTACTTTTTTTCATTCCCCTTACTGCCGGTCTGGGGGCGATGGCTATGTTTTGGCTATTGCATTGGCTGACCAAAGGAAAGGGAATGGGCTTTGGTGATGTCAAATTAGCCGGGCTAATGGGACTAGTTTTAGGTTGGCCGAAAATTATCTTAGCTCTTTACCTGGCTTTCTTGACAGGTGCTTTTTTTGGTGTCATACTAATTTTGAGCCGAAAGAAAAAGTTTGGTCAGGTGGTTCCTTTCGGACCATTTTTAGTCTTTGGGACTCTGATTTCATTATTTTTCGGAGAAAAATTATGGCAAGTCGTCGTGATGGTTTTACTTTCATCGAGTTTTTAGTTTCGATTACGGTTTTAGGAATTATTACCGTGGTAGGGATCGGTGTCATTAACCCGGTCAAGCAATTTGAAAAAGCTCGGGACACTGAGCGCAAATCAGATTTGGCCCAGTACCGAGTTGCTTTAGAGAGTTTTGCTTCGGCGCATAATTCTCTTTACCCTGGTTTTACAGATGACAATAATATTGCCTGGGAGGAGCTTTGTGTTCTTTTGGAAGCTGATGATCATTTAAGTGATTGTCCTGAAGATCCTCGAAGCCTCTTGTACCTTTATCGAACTAATGGTCTTGGAACGGCGGTGGCAACGGCAACGGAGTATGTTTTATGGGTTGAGCTGGAAGAAGAGGTGGATGGCAACACGATTTATTGGGAAGTGTGTTCAGACGGCCGGACCGGCCAGGTGGCGGCAACAGTTGATTTTACTGATGCGGTTTGTGACGTGAGTCTTTAGTTAACAATTCGGTTGAGCTTTTTATTCAACAAAAAATTAATGATTAAAATATCTGAAAATAAGCGAGCTGGATTCAGCCTCGTTGAACTGTTGGTGGCGGTCGGAATTTTGGTTGTTTTGCTTGGTTTATCTCTGGTTTCTTTGTCCGGTAGCCGGCGGTCGGCCCGTGATGCCCGCCGAAGGGTTGATTTAGAAGATATTCGCGGTGCTTTGGAAATGTACCGGTCAGATTGTGGGGAATATCCGGCCAATGATTATCAATCTGGCCAACCGATTAATGGCGATGGTACTCTTGGTTGTCCGGCGGTGAGTGTTTACATCACTCTTCCACATGATCCGGCTTCAAATGGGGCGGCCGCAGTCAGGCGGTATCTTTACCGTAATATTGATGACGATAATTACCGACTTTGTGCTGCTTTGGAGGGAACTGGTAGTGTAGGAAATTGTGGCGTTTTACTTTGTGGGACTACTCTTAATTGTAATCATCAGGTACTTAACCCTTAAGCCATCATTTGAATGAATGAAAGTCAAGATCTGTCCGAGCTCATTTCTCCAAACTATTAAACGCTTGGTTTCCAGGCGGTCTGGTTTTACTTTAGTCGAGATGCTGATCTCAATTTCGATTATGGGTTTAATCTTTGGGGTGGGCTTAGCCCGCTACCGTGATTTTGACCGCCGGCAAATTGTTCGCCAAGCCGCCCAAGAGCTAAAAACCAATCTGCGTTTAGTTCAAAAAAAAGCCATTTCCGGGGAAAAAGATTGTTCTATTAATGCTAGTGGTGGTTGTGGAGGAGATTTTGAAGGCTGTGGGGAAAATTTCGCGACCCCTGACCCGGATGAAAGAACTTTGATTAATTGGACGGTAGTCTTTAGTCTTAACAATTATCGTTTTTTCGGAATGTGCTGCATTAATCCGATTACTCCGAGCGGCTGTATGATTTTCAGTATTTCAGATTTTTATTACTTGCCGACAGGAGTCACTGTTCAACTCCCGTATCCTAGCTTTCGTTTTCGCGCCTTAACTGGGAAAGTTGATAATGAGACGTCAATTACCTTAGTCTCATCTTCTGGTAATCAGAAATTGACGGTTGGGCAGGGAGGAGGGATTATTATTGATTAGATTAAGAAAAAAATTGATCATCTTGGGACGACGAAAGTCAGGCCAGTCATTGTTGGAAATTATGTTAGCGGTGATGATCTCGGTCTTGGCCCTTTTAGCCCTCGGAAGACTGACGATGCTTTCGGTTCGCAACACTTCCTTTAGCCGTGACCGAACTTTAGCAACCCACTATACTCAGCAAGCTTATGAAAGATTGAGAGCTTTTCGGGATATGGTTCCTACTTGGAATCTTTTTAAGAATGATTGTCAGGCTGGTAGTGTTCCTTTAGGGACTCCTGATCCTCCTTTTCAGTTGGCCTGGACTTGTGACTGTACTCCAGAAAGCGGGACGGTTTGTCAGATTGATATTGAAGTTTCATGGGAAAGCGATGGTCGACCCCACCATTCGAATCTTAATACTCAGATCACTCAATGGCAATCCGGGATTTGTTTTGAGGTCGGTTTTAATTGCAGTCAAGACGAGGACTGTTGTGGCCTGAATTGCAATCCGGGAACTGGCAAATGTAAATGAAAAAACAAGCTTATCATCGCCAGGGTTTTAGTCTGATCGAAATCATTGTCGTGATTTCGATTTTAACGGTTGTTTTGGCGACCGGAACAAGCATCTTTTATACCATTTTGAAAAACACCACCAAGGCAAGGATAGTTGCCGAAGTCAAGCAAAATGGAGATTTTGCCATCTCTTCAATGGAAAGAGAAATACGAAGTTCGAAAAACGCTGAGGTGATAGATCTTGGACTAGGTTTAACGATTACGACCCTGGCCGGGGGAGAGATTACTTTTAATTGTGTTGTGGGCGACGAGATTAACCGCTTAGAGCTTGGTGTTCCCGACCAGTCTTTGACCAGTCGCCGAGTGATGCCAAGCAATTGTACGGATGCCTTTTTTGTCACTGAGGGGGTCGAAGGTTCTAGTGCGGACCTGGTGGAGATTAAATTTACTTTGAGCCAATTCGGAACCTCCACTCGGACAGAGGAAGCAACTGAAATTAATTTTAATAAAACAGTCTCTTTGAGAAATTATTATTACTAAGGGTTGGGGTTGACATTAAATCAGGCTTCCTCTTAAAATTGAATGGTGACCAAGGATATTTTTTTTAATCATTCTGGAGTTCGGACAAGCAATAATTCCGGGCAAATATTAGTCATTGTTCTTTTGCTTTTGGCGGTGACTTTAACGATCGGTCTCTCAGTTGTTTCCCGGTCTTTTGTTGATGTTCAAATCTCTCACCAGGAAGAAGAGTCGGCTCGTTCTTTTTCTGTCGCTGAAGCAGGCTTGGAGGAGGCTCTCAGGCTCGGGCGAGAGACACAGCTGGTTGTGACCACTGAGTGGGGTGATGTCACTGCGAACGTGGCCAAAGTTCCTTTAGGAGGCGGTACCGAGTTTGATTTTGCCAACGAAACTCTTAATGAGGGCGAGATTCGGACTCTTTGGCTGGTCAGTCACTTGAGTGGCCAGCCGCTGGGTAATTATTACCCGGTTAATGAATCAATCACTCTTTGTTGGGCCGATGAGGATATTCCCCTTCCCCCGCCGGAGACGAAGGGCCTCGGGATTGAAGCTCTGGTTTTCTATGAAACCGGAGGAAATTATCGGGTGGCTTTAGCTGGTTTTGATCGGGACGCGGCTAGTCGGACTCCTCCCAGTAATTTTGATGACTCAATCGAGGCGGTGACCAGCTGTACTGGTTTTCGCTACCAAAAAACAATTAATTTTAATACTGATTTAGGTATTCCGGTCACTGATGGTGGGGGTAACCCGACTCATCTCTACGCGATGCGCTTGCGGTATCTTTACAACATTGAGCCACAGCCTTTAAAGGTTTTTGGTTCAGTTGATCTTCCTCAACAAGGAGATTGTTACCAGTCTTCAGTGACTTTAGAGTCCGGAGTGACCACAAAGTTAGAGCAGTGTCCATTTTTTGAAGCTCCGCCGGCTGTTTTTGATTTTGTTCTATTTTCTGATACAGGTCTTATTAAATAATACTGTCCTATGGATTTTTTTGGTCTTGATATCGGTTCACACAGTCTTAAAATCGCTCAAGTTGAGCGAAAAAAAGAAGCCTTTCGTTTGCTGGCTTTTGGCTCAGTGATGGCTCCTCAACGGGGCTTGCTTTCCGAGGCTGAAGCTGACTTAACCGCCTTGGCGGGAGCAATTAAAAAACTTCATCGGGAAGCCAAGATTAGGACTAAGAATGTCGCCACGGCTCTTCCGGAAGATAAAGTTTTTTCCAAATTATTGTCTTTTCCAAAAATGGCTGAAAAAGAGCTCAAGTCGGCGATTAAATGGGAAGCTGAGCAATATGTCCCGATTCCGTTGGAAGAAGTCATTCTTGACCACCAGATTATCGGTGAAACGAAAGAGAATAATGAGGGGAAGGTTGAAATTTTGATCGTCGCCGCTCCCAAGAATTTAGTTGAGAAGACCCTCAGGATTTTAAGAATGGCTGGATTCACGCCGGTTTCTTTGGAAAGCGAAATCATGGCTTTGTCCAGAAGCCTAACAACGGTGGCCTCAGCCCCTACTTTACTGGTCGATCTGGGGGCCAGAGCGACCGATATGGCCATTGTTGAAAAAGGCAAGGTGATCTTTACTCGTTCTATTCCAACCGGCGGTGAAGCCTTAACTCGGGCAGTGGCCAGTTCCCTAAACCTTAAATCCAGCCAAGCTGAGGAGTATAAAAAGGCCTATGGGGCTAACCCGGCCTTATTAGAAGGAAAGATATTAGGAGCGATCGGGCCGATTTTTAATTCTTTAATCGTGGAATTGGAAAAAGCCTTGCAGTTTTTTGGCTCTAAAAGAAACCAAAAAATTGAAAGAATAATTTTAGCCGGTGGCTCATCGGTTATGCCCGAGCTGGTCGTTAGCTTGGCGCAACACTTAAACCTTGAGGTTCAAATTGGCGATCCTTTTGCCAGACTGGAAAAGGGTCAGGAGGCGATTGTCCAAAAGATCCCTCCGGGCTTGATTCCGACCTACGCCACCGCCATTGGCCTAGCTCTTAAAAAAATTAGTTAATTTTTAATAATTTGTTCCTATGAGAGAAGTTAATTTATTTAAAATATACTTAACCAGACCTGAAAAACAAAAAGCTGTTGAAAGAAAGGTCAAGGTGATTAGTCTTTTGGTTCTCTTGTCATATTGTCTGTTGGCGGCAGGAATTTTTTCCTACTCCCTTTATTTGAAAAGAAAAGATACGAAGCTCTCTCAAAATATTGAAATTCAAAAAACAAATATTACCAATTTGAAGCCGGTTGAACTTGTCAATGCTTTTGTGAAACATCGGCTTTCAGCGATCGAGTTGTTTATGACCCCCAGGCCGATTGATTACTCTTTGGCTTTGACTGAGTTTGAAACATTAGTTCCTTCTCAGATTAAAGTCAATCAATTGAAACTCGATTTGGAAGGAAAGTTGGTTGTCGAAGGTGAGGCACAAGATGTTTTGGCCTTGACTGATTTTGTTGACGGCTTAATCAGCGATGAAGCTGATGACTTTATTGATCGGGTGACCCTTTCTACTGCGAGTCGGAATGAAGAAGGAAATTATAGTTATTCTCTGAATATTTTCCTTGCAAATCAAAACAATGAAGAAAAAAGTTAGCCGGTATCAGCTTCGTCAATACCAGTTTTACCTCATTCCGGGGTTGATTTTTGTTTTTGTTATTGTCAGTAGTTTTATATTAGTCAGGCCTCAGGTTGACCAAATTTTTAAAGCCCAAGAAAATCTCAGAAGCGGGCAGGAAAAATTAAGTAAATTGACTTCAAAGTCCGCAACTTTAGAAAGTTTGGATATGGTTGAGCTTCAGGAAAAAGCAGATTTGAGTGTTAAGGCCTTGCCGCCAGAAATAAATGTTCCTTTAGTGATGACTGTTTTTAAGGCTTTAGCTCATCAAAATGATTTAGTTATTGACGGATTGTCGGTTCAGCCTGGAGAACTGGCGACAGAGTCAGCCAATCCCAAAGACAAAGACTATTTAGTTTTGTTTTTCAGCGTCTCAGCCAAAGGAGAATTAGCTAACCTAAAGGATTTTTTGTCTAAGCTTTCGAGAGTCTTGCCGCTGTTTAAGGTTACTTCCTTGGATGCTTGTGTCAAGGGTTCTGAAAACACTTTAACCTTGGCCTTGCCTTTTGACTCGCCTTATCTGGCTCCTCTTGAAGAAATCGAAAGAATTGACCGGCCTCTAAAACTAGTTAATGATCAAGAGCTGGCTCTTTACGAGGAATTTTTAGAATACGATACCTCTTTTTATGATTTGGAAAAAATTCAGGCCCCAACCGGGAAGGATGATCCCTTTTTTTTCAACACTAATCTTTCTTTAGAAAATCCTTAGTAGACTAATTTCTTAAGCTTCAACTAGCTCAAGGTTGACTCTTTTCTTTTCATTGGCGGCTCGAAGCCGAAGTAGGTTTCTGATTGCCCGAATGGTTCTGCCCTTTTTACCAATGACGAATTTAAGGTCTTCGGGGTCAACTTCCAGGCGAAGATTGACAAAATTTTCCTTTTCCTCAAGACTAATTTTAACTGATTTTGGGTTCAAAACGATCGATTCGACGATTAACTTTAGTAACTTTTCCATTGTTTTTAAGAAGTCAGCTGATCAATTAATTTTTTGACAATTTTTGTTGGTTGAGCCCCATGGTCGAGCCAATGCTTAACTCGGTCCATCTTAATCTCAACTGTTTCTGGTTTGCTCCTAGGGTTATAGAATCCCAAAATTTCCAGTACCTTGCCGTCTCTTTTGTTTCGGGAATCAATGGCGACCACCCGGTAAGACGGCTGGTTGCGAGCTCCAGTTCTAAATAGCCTGATTTTGACCATGACCTGCATATTTTAGCAGATTTTATGGAAATGTTCCAGAAGTTGTCTTTTTTTAGTCAGCTGACTTGAAGGCTTCTTGAGCAGCGGCTTCTTCGGCCAGTTGTTTACTTTTCCCTTTTCCTTTGGCTAAGAGATTCTGGTCGACATAAACTCCGACGGTAAAGACCTTATCATGATCAGGACCATCTTCTTCAATTGTTTGGTAAATTGGTGTCATTTTTTGCTGGGCTTGAACCTTTTCTTGAAGCCGGCTTTTAGCGTCTTTGAACTCGCCTTTTTGAGTGACATCTTTGACCAATGGTCCGAATTTGTTTTTGATAAAATCTTGAGCAGGTTTAATTCCCTGGTCAAGGAAGATCGCGCCGATAATTGCTTCTAGGGTATCGGCTAAAATTGAAGGGTTTTGGTGGCCTTGAGAATCTTTTTCACCTTTACTTAAGAGAAGGTCAGAACCGATCTCAAGGTCTTGAGATATTTTAGCCAGCGATGAAGTTCTGACAATATTTGAGCGCAGATTAGTCAAGACTCCCTCTGGGTAGTGAGGAAGATCGTTGTAGAGCCATTGAGAGATAACTAGCTCCAAAACAGCGTCACCCAAGAACTCTAGTCTTTCGTTGGAAGAAATTCCTTTTCCAGTCGCTTCATTAAGGTAAGAGCGATGGACCAATGCTTGGGCCAGGAGCTCCGGGTTTTTAAACTTAAGGCCAAGCTTTTTTTCCAGATTTTTTAAGGTCATGTTTGATCAGTTATTTTTTAGTGATTTTCCCGGCTGGGACTTTCTTTTTCTTTTTTTTCTCTAAATTTTTAAATACTGTCCCTAAAACTCCGTTAATAAAACTGGGACTTTTTTCACTGCCGTATTTTTTTGCTAGTTCAACTGCTTCATCAATGACAACCTTGGGGGGTTCAAGCGGGGTAACGGCTAATTCGAAAACCGCTAATCTTAAAATTGCCAGGTCGATGCGATTAATTTGATCAATCGGCCATTCCGGAGCCGCTTTGGCAATCGCTTGGTCGATTTTCTTTTTAGATTTGACAATTTTAAGAGCAAATTGGTTTTTAATGTTTTTTTCCAGAAAACTGAAGCTAAAGAGAGAACGGACAGTTTTTTCTCGGCGGATGTGTCTCGGGTCTTTAGCAGTTTTCATGATAGTTCGTCAGTTATTATAGTTGGCGAGACTTGATCCGAATTTATCCGAATGGCTTTTTATTTTTTCTTGGGGCTGGGGTCTTTTGACCCCTTTTTATCTTTTTTTGAAATAATTGATTTTCCTTTATAGTAAGAGCAATGGGAACAGGCCTGATGAAGGGCTTTAGGTTGCCCGCAGTTAGGACAAGAGTTCAGCCGAGGCTTTTTTAAATTAATCGCTGATCGCCTTCTGCCTTTTCGGCCAGTGGATATTCTTCTTTTTGGTAGAGCACCCATTGTTTATAAAATACTAATTTCTAATTTCTAAATCCTAAATAGCTGTTAAATCATAAATTCAAAATGATAAATAAAAGTTTAAAATATTAAATTACATTTTGATATTTGAGGTTTGATTTTTGATTTCTTAATTTGGTTCAATGCTGCTTATTTTATCCCTTTCGAGCTTGTTTTTCAAGGGTTGATGTTTATTAAGTCGAGGATCGGTTGATAAAATATTACCAGCTGCTTTTTTTGTTTTTTCTATCAAAGGATAATCATTGAAAGAAGCCATTTTTAAATCAAAGAAACCGTGCTGAGCTGTGCCGTAAACTTGGCCTGGGCCTCTGAGCTTGAGATCAATTTCTGCCAGTTCCATTCCAAGATTGGTTTTTTCTAAGGCTTTTAGCCGATGAAAAATCTTTTTGCCTTGAAGTTCAGGAAAAAGCAGGCAATATGATTGGGCCTCTCCCCGACCGACTCGCCCCCGAAGTTGATGAAGTTGAGCCAGGCCAAATCTTTCGGCTGCTTCGATCATCATGATGGTCGCGGAAGGGACGTCGATTCCGACTTCAACCACCGGAGTTGAAACTAAAATATCCAGCTGACCTTTCTTGAATTGCTCGATGACCTGTTTTTTTTCTTTTGCCTTAAGGCGGCCGTGAAGGAGCCCGAGCTTAAGGTCTTGAAAAACTTTGTTTTTCAGGTGGGCAAATTCAGTCGTCACCGCCCGCACTGATTTTAAGGTTTCGTGGGCTGACTCTTCGATCAACGGGCAAATGATAAAAGCTTGGTTGGGCTTGTTTTTGATTTGCTTTTTAATCCACTGGTAGGCTGGCTGTCTTTTTTTAGTCGGAACCACCCAGGTTTTGATCGGCAATCGGCCTGGGGGCATTTCGTCGATCACTGAAAGATCGAGGTCTCCGTAAAGGGTGAGGGTGATTGTTCTGGGAATTGGGGTGGCGGTCATGGTCAGGATATGGGGGGCTTGACCTTTTTTGATCAGCTGGCTTCTTTGTTCGACTCCGAATCGGTGTTGTTCATCAATCACGACCAAGCCTAGTTTTTTGAATTTAGCCTTGCGATAAATCAAGGCGTGAGTGCCGATCGCCAGATCAAAGTCAGCCACCGATTTTTTCAAAGAACTGGTCATCAGGGCAATTTTTACTCCCAGTGGGGTCAGAATTTGCTTGAGGGTTTGGTAGTGTTGGTGAGCTAATATTTCAGTAGGAGCCATGAGGGCTGATTGAACTTGACAAGCAGAGGCGGTAAAAATTGCTGAAGCCGCGACGACGGTTTTGCCGGAACCAACGTCTCCTTCCAGTAATCGGTTCATCGGTTTATTTTTTTTAAGGTCGGCCAGAATTTCTTTGATGGTTCTTTTTTGGGCCTTGGTTAGCTCAAAAGGAAGGCTTTCCAAAAAACTAAGTGTTTTTTTACCATCTATTTGTAAGGGAAAGGCCGGTTTTTGCTTTTGCCAGGTTTTTTTTCTTTGCAGGGTCTTTAAGTGGATTAAAAACATTTCTTCGAAAGCCAGGCGTTTTTGAGCGCCTTGGAATTCCTTAATGTTTCCGGGGAAATGGACTTGTTTGATGGCCTTTCCCCAGTCAAGCAATTGATGTTTTTTTCTAATCGCGAGAGGGATTGGGTCATCAGCTGTTTCAGTCAACTTGTCGATTAAGGGAGCAATTCGAGATCTAAGCCATTTAGATGAAAGGCCATGAGTTTCATGGTAGATCGGCACCAAGCGGCCGGTGTGGAGGGTTTTTCTTTCCACCCCTGGGTTTTTCCCATTTATGGAGCGAATCACTTCAAATTCTGGAGAGACTAAGGTGATTTTTCGGTTAAACCAACCAGTTTTGCCTGAAAAGTTGACAAAATTATTAATTTTTAAAGCTCTAACTAAGTATGGTTGATTAAACCAAATAACTTCAATTTCTCCACTTTGGTCTCTGATTTTTGCTTTTTGAATTTTTTTACCGGTCTTGGTGTATTCATTTTTCATTGAACATAATTGACCTTGAATGGTGACGATTTCGTTTGGCCTTAAGTGAGCGATGGGAGTGATTTGGGTATAATCTTCGTGGCGAAAAGGAAAATGGTAAAGCAGGTCTTCAGCGGTTTTGATCCCTAATTTTTCCAACCTCTTGGCATAGGTCGGTCCAACCATGAAGAGCTTATTAACTGGTGTGTCTAAATTCATCTTATTTTCCCACCCCCGGGGTGTGCACTTATTGACACCGAAGGTTTTTTGGAAAAAAGTTAATAAAAATAAAAAAAGCTGCGGTTAAGCTTAAACTATTATACACGAAATTATTACCGTAAAAACTCACTTTGTTTGAATTTAGTCGGACAGGCCGGGTGGGAAATAATTATTAAGTTAAAAAACTGAGTAAAGAAGGGGCAGAAAGCTGGTTAGAATTAGGGCCAGGCCAGCGATGAGGACGATGAC
Organism: Patescibacteria group bacterium; assembly: GCA_042570465.1. Classification (GTDB taxonomy): domain Bacteria; phylum Patescibacteriota; class Microgenomatia; order PFEM01; family JBHPGO01; genus JBHPGO01. Next base: position 11,984 of record JBHPGO010000006.1, on the reverse strand, counting down.
GGTCCAGATTTTTTTATTTTTTTTAGTGAGCCTCATTTTTTTTGACCCTCTCCCCTATCGGTTGACTATTGGAGAAAAAAGGTTTCTTCTTGTTTGAATTGCGGTGATTCTAGCCACCTCTACTGGATCGTAAATTTTGGACTCTGTTTGCTCTCCTCCATTTTTTGGTTGATTGTCTCTTTCTCTCCTTGGCACTCCTCCCCCCCTCACCAATGGCCCCTCCAAAACCAGGAAATTCTTTTCCAAAGTGAATCGACATATTTTTACTCCTTATTCTTTAATAATTTTAATAAATTTTTTCTTGCCGGCGCGGATAATTATACCATTTTTGACGCTCACCGTCGATTGTTGGTCATTAATTGTTTTGCCATCAATATCAATCGCGCCCTGCTGGACCAGTCTTTTGCCCTCTGAGCGGCTGGAGACGAGCTTGGCTTGAAGCAATAGGTCGACAATATTTAGCTTGCTTTGGCTGGTTTTAAAACTGGGTAGCTTGCGAGGCTGTTTTCTTTTTTGAAAAACTTGCTCAAATTCTGATTGAGCTTTTTGAGACTCCTTTTCGCTGTGGTTGAGTTTTACAATTTCAAAGGCGAGGCGCTTTTTAAAATCCATAGGATTTGCCTTCATTAACTTTCCTTTAAGTTCCTTTAATTCTTTAAGTGGCAATGACGTCAGCAACTTAAAAGCCAAGGGAACGATCTCATCAGGAAAAGACATCACGCCGCCATACATCTGTACGGACGAGGCATTTAAAAATAAGGCGTTGCCAGCTGTTTTGCCGACTTTTTCACCTTGATTATCAACCAGCAACTTGGTGGTTAAGACGAATTTTTCTTTTCCCTTGATGGCTTTCATTAAGGTTCGACCGACCAACATATTGAAGGTTTGGTCGTTACCACCGACTTCTAAATTAACGTCCATGGCGATTGAGTCATAACCTTGGGCGACCGGGTAAAGGAATTCATGAAGATAGATGGGTTTTTCTTTTTTAAGTCTTGCTTGAAAAAAGTCTCGTTCTAGCATTTGCTGGACGGTAAGATGAGAGGCGATATCAATCAAATCCTTGAAAGTTACCTGATCACTCCAATCACTATTGAAAAACCATTTAATTGGGTTTTTACCTTTCATGTTCAATATTTTCCCAGCCTGCATTTTCCAAGCTTGGCAATTCTTGCGAACTTGTTTTCGGGTCAAAAGCTTTCGAGCGGCAGTTTTATCGGTCGGGTCGCCGATCATACCGGTGAAGTCTCCGACCAGGAAAATAACCTCATGGCCTAATTCTTGAAACTGTTTGAGTTTTAATAGGCCAACCATATTACCTAAGTGAAGATTTGGCATTGAAGGGTCAAAGCCTTGGTAGAGGCGAATTTTTTTGCCAGAACGCAAGGCTTTTTCCAGGGCTTGCTTGGAAGGGTAAACATTTTCCACTCCCCTAGTTAGAATCTCGTCAATTTTATCCATCTTCCTCATTTTATCATGATCTTTGCCTTTTTCAAATCAAGGAAATTATGATTTTATCAATTTGATTTGAGTTTGTGGTTGATCTTTTGTTAAAATAAATGAGTATGAACAAGTCACTTGGTTGGCGACGAACTTGGCGGCGGCGAGTTTTGAAAAAAAAGGCTCAAATCAAAAGAAGGACTTTGCCTTGGTTGGGCTTAGGGAGGGCTAGGCTAGCCTCTCGTTTGGCCATCATTGCTTTTTTTGGAGTTTTAGCCTCTGTTTTTATGGCTATCTTGCTTTTTGTCTATTATGCGAAAGACCTGCCTCGGCCTGACCGAATTGTTCGCCGGGAGGGATTTTCTACCAAGATCTATGACCGGAATAATCAATTACTTTACGATGTTTTTGCTGACCAGCGGCGAACGCCGGTTGATTTTGAAGAGGTGCCGGTTTATCTCCGCCAGGCAACAGTGGCCATTGAAGATAAGAACTTCTATAAACACCGTGGTTTTGACCCCTTTGGTATTGTCAGAGGTTTTTCCAGATTGATTACAGAAGGAAGGGCCCAAGGGGGCTCGACTTTAACCCAACAGCTGGTGAAGAATGTTTTATTGACTTCGCAAAGAACAATTCCTCGAAAAATTAAAGAATTTATTTTGGCGGTTCAGATCGAAAGCCGTTACTCAAAAGATGAGATTCTTCAAATGTATTTGAACGAGGCTCCTTATGGGGGAACTGCTTGGGGGGTGGCCGCGGCGGCTGAGTCATATTTCGGAAAAAAGGTTTCTGAATTAAATTTGGTCGAGTCGGCGATTTTGGCTGGCTTACCCCAACGGCCTTCGGCCTATTCCCCTTTTGGTGATGACTCAGATGCATATTTAGGTCGAACGACGACAGTTTTGCGGAGGATGCGTGAAGATGGCTACCTTACTCGGGACCAGGAAAAGGCCTCACTAGATTTACTGGCCGAGGTTGAGTTTGCTGAGGGAGGGATCAGTTTTAAGGCGCCTCATTTTGTGATGTATGTTAAACGATTATTGGAGGATCGCTACGGAACCAAATTAGTCGAGCAAGGGGGCTTGCAAGTTTATACCACTTTAGATCTTTCTCTTCAGGAAAAGGCTCAGGAAATTATTGCCCAGGAGATTGAAAAACTTGAATATTTACACATTACCAACGGAGCCTCAGTTGTTTTAGATCCTAGTTCTGGGGAAATTTTGAGCATGGTTGGTTCTAAAGACTATCATGATCCGGATTATGATGGCAAGGTCAACGTTACTCTTTCTTTACGCCAGCCGGGTTCAGCGATTAAGCCGGTTACTTACGCGACAGCCTTTAAAAAAGGTTATACCCCAGCGACTTTAATTATGGACACCTCGACTGTTTTTCCGGTTGTCAGTCAGCCGGACTATGAGCCAGTCAACTACACTGGGCAATGGCATGGGCCAATGCAGGTCAGGTACGCTCTCGGTAATTCAATTAATATGACGGCGGTCAAGATGATGGCCAGGATTGGGATTGAAGAAATGCTTTCAACTGCTTTTGATATGGGCTTGACGACTCTCGAGCCAACAAAAGAAAATCTTCGGCGTTTTGGCTTGTCACTAACTTTAGGTGGTGGAGAGGTTCGACTATTAGAGCTGGCCTCAGCCTACAGTTCATTTGGCAATGGTGGTTTAAGAGTGGAACCGGTTTCGATTTTAAAAGTTGTTGATCAAAAAGGTAATATTCTAGAAGAATTCAAACCCGTGCCTGGTCGACGAATATTATCGCCTGAGCAAGCTTTTTTGATTTCTGATATTTTGTCAGATAATGAGGCTCGTTTGATTACTTTTGGACAAAGCAGTTACTTGAATGTTCCTGGTCGGTCGGTGGCCGTTAAAACCGGAACAACCAATGACAAACGGGATAACTGGACAATTGGCTGGACGCCTCAGGTAGTTGTGGGGGTTTGGGTTGGCAATAACGACAACACCCCGATGAAGCAGGTTGCTTCTGGTGTTTCTGGGGCCTCTCCTATTTGGCGCCAGATTATTAGCGAAGCCTTAAAGGATAAACCGGCGCTAAGTTTTGAAGTTCCGTCAGGAATTGTCAGCGCAGAGATTGATTTGGTTTCAGGTTTCAGGTCTCACGATGGTTTTCCTTCTAGGACTGAGTATTTTGTTAAGCAAACCGAACCAACCGGTGAGGACAAGGTTCATCTTAAGCTCAAACTGTGTCGTGATCAGGAAAAATTAGCCACTTCGGCCCAAATTGCTCGTGGTCAGTACGAAGAAAAAGAATATTTTGTTTTTTATGAAGATGACTTGGTTTCTACTGACGAGGTCAATCGTTGGCAGGAAGGAATTGAGCTGTGGTTATCGACTCAAGCAGAGGCTAAGTATCACCCGCCGACAGAATATTGTGGTGATACAGAGGAGGTCGAGCTAGGGATTGAAGAGCCTAAAAACGAGTCTCAGCTTGACACTAATGAGGTGAGGGTAAAAGGAGGGGCTGTTTCTCCCTATAGAATGAGCGAGATAAAAATCTATATTAATGGCAGTCTCAGAGAAACAATTGTCAACAATACCCGGTTTGACAAAATATTTTTTCTTGAAAATGGAACCTACACGATTAAAGTCACCGCTCGGGATGAAAAAGACAAGCAGACTGAGCGCCAGGCAAAAATTGGGGTTAATGTTCCCTGGGATTGGGAGCCAGAACCGACGCCGACGCCAACACCGACTCTTTTGCCAACGCCGACTTTAGTTCCGACGCCGACAAATACAGTTGCCCCTATTCCCACCCCGACTCCTTAGTCTTCAAGGTTCGCTTCGACTCGTTAGTCTGGTTGAGATGTTCTTATAAAATTAAGAGGCTTTTTGTTTGAAAGAGGCCTTGAACTTCTTTTTGACTACTTGGATAATATTATTTCTAATCTTTTCCACCTCTTGGTCGGTTAAGTTTTTTCGATGACTTTGAAACAAAATTCGAAAAGTTTGAGAGTTTTTAAATGTATCAAGGAGCTTAACTTGCCTGATTAACGGATGACAGCTTTTGATCAAAAGGCTCATCTCTTCGACTGGAGTTTGGGGTTTAGTGATGAAAGTTAAGTCTTGCAAAATTGCGGGATACTTAGAAATGGCTTGAAAGATTTTTGTTTTGGTGATTAATTTCACTAATTCTTCAAAATCAAGGTCAGTCATCACGACCTGATGATCGATACCAAACCCTTCAAGGACTTTTTGCCTTATTTCTCCGATGACTCCCAGGCGTCGATTTTTTCGTTTGATAATGGCTGTTTTTGAAGCCAGCCAAAGTTTTGAATTGGTTTTATTTCCTAAGGCATAGGCCTCGAATCGGAAACCATCGATCGATAATTCTGGTAAAAGAGCTTCGACGATTCCCTTGGCTTGAGAGAAGTCTCCATTTGATTGAGCCATAGTCAAGACCATTCTTTCTTCAGGTAGTTTTTGGCTCCCTCTTGGTAAATAAATGTGGGCCATCTCAAATATTTTAATCAAATTTGTGGAAGGTGAATTGTTGGAGATGGATTGAAGCAAGGAAGGAATTAGGCAGGGGCGCATGTATTGCCAATCTTGGTTAAGCGGGTTATTGACCTCAAGATAATTTTTCGGTTGGTAGCCGATATTCTCAATGTCTTTTTGAGAAATGATTGAATTGGTCACTGTTTCTGTCAGACCAAAGCCTTTCAGAAGATCTTTGGCTTTTTCTTCCCAGGCAAAGTTTGTTTTAAGAGAGTTTTCCAGAGGGATGGCCCCCGCAGGGAGGACGTTGGGCAGGTTATGGTAGCCATAGACTCGAGCAACCTCTTCAACTAAGTCCTGGGGAAGGCTAACGTCGCCAGAGCGCCAATATGGAACGGTGGCGGTAATTGTTGATGACTGGGAAGCAACCTTGGAAACAAAGCCAAGTGAATTAAGGATTTGATTTGCCTCTGATAGTTTGATTTTTATGCCCATCATTTGATTAAGCTTTTCTTGAGATAAGTTAACACTGATGGGTTTCGGTGGGTGAGGAAAAATATCTATCAGGTTGCTGCTCACTCGGGCATGGCAGTTTTTTTCAAACATGACCATCGCTTTTTTCATGGCAGGAATGACCCCCATCGGTTCGATTCCTTTTTCAAAACGAGCCGCTGCCTCGGTTCTGAAAGCCATTTTTTGGCAAGATTGCCTGATTCTAACCGGGTCATAGGTTTGGACAAAAAGCAAAACTCTTTTAGTCTTTTGATCGACTTCTGAATTGGCCCCCCCCATAATCCCGCATAAATCGATCAGCCGCCCTTGGCCGTCTTCGATGACAATTGTTTTTTCCGGAAGGTTTCTGGATTGATTGTCAAGAGTAATGATTGTCTCGCCCTTTTTAGACTCTCTTAAAATCATTTTATTTTTCAATATTTTGTCATAATCAAAAGTGTGCATTGGTTGTCCCAGCTCAAGCATTAAGTAGTTGGAGATATCGACAACATTGTTTAAGGCTCTGATTTCAGATTGAATGAGGTGATTTTGAATAATTTTTGGTGAGGGGCCGATAGTGACCTGGTCAAAAATTAAGGCGGTAAAACGCGGGCATAGAGTTGGGTCTTTGATATCGATCTTCAAAGGCAAGCTTTTTTTGATTTGGGGAAAATCAATTTTTGTTTCAATTAGTGGTTTGAGTTGGGCCTTGAGGTTAAAGCGGGGTAAAATTGCCGCTAGTTCTCGGGCCAGGCCATAAACCGAAAGACAATCCGGCCGGTTGGTGGTGACTTCAATGTCATAAACCCAATCGTTTTTATGTTTTATAATTTTTTCGACTGATTGGCTGCATAAAGTCAGGGCTTTGGCAATTTGTTTTGGAGTTGCCTTTGTTTTAAGGTGATCCTGGAGCCAGGAATTGGAAATAAGAATATTCATCGTTAAAATTGTTCAAGAAAATTTAAGTCACCGCTAAACAAAAGTCGGATATCTGGGATTTTATGTTTCATCATAAATAATCTTTCCACGCCCCATCCCCAAGCAAAGCCAGTGAACTCTTCCGGATCAATGCCGCCGTTTTTCAAGACTATCGGGTGAACCATTCCGGCTCCGCCAATTTCCATCCAGCCCTCTTTGCAGGTTGGGCAACCCTTGCCGGAGCAAATTATGCAGGTTACGTCGATCTCAAAAGAAGGTTCAGTGAATTGGAAGTGGAAGGGCCTGATTCTGGTTTTTCTGTCTGGCCCAAAATATTTTTTGGCAAAATAATCTAGGGTGCCCTTCAGGTGAGTGATGGCAATTCCTTTATCGATGACCAGGCCTTCGAATTGATAAAACATTGTTCCGTGGGAGACATCGGATTGCCTTCGGTAGCATTTGGCGATATTGAGCATCCTGATCGGTGGTTTCCGTCTTTTCATTTCTCGCAGCTGGCCTGAAGAGGTGTGGGGAGTCAGGACACCACGGCCAAGTTTAGGATGCTTGAGGTTTTTAAGGGAGTAGGTTTCCCACTCGTCTCTGGCTGGGTGATTTTTAGGCATATTTAAACCCCCGAAGGCGTACCAGTCCCATTCTATTTCCGGATAACGGACTCGAGTAAAGCCGATTTTTTCAAATATTTGAGAAATTTCTCGGATGGTATGGGTGATTAAGTGAAGGTGGCCGGTGGCAGGCTTTAAGCCAGGAGCGGTGACATCAAACCACTTTTCTTTGACGGTTGGTTTCTGGTCACTAAGATTTGCCTTTTTTTGAATGATTGCTTTTTCAATTGCTTTCTTGGCCTCGTTAATGACTTGGCCGGCTCCGGCTCGTTTTTCTTGGGGTAAGGTTGTGATTGTTTTAATGACTTTGGTTAATTTCCCTTTTCGCCCCAGGTAAGCGATTCGTAAGTTTTCGAGCTCCTGGGTGCTTTTCGCTTCTAAGATAGACGAAATTGCCTGATTTTTTAAATTATGAATTTGTTGCTTGGAAGACATAATATTTTTTAATTTTTTGATTTAAAAGCTACCAATATTTTATTCAGACTTAACCAGATTAGCAATGGTCATTAATTAAAAAAACTCCCTTTTTAGGGAGTTTAATTTTTTGGGATTTTTATTTTTTGTGCAAAATCCAACCTCCCCATAAACAGCTTAGGTAAAAAACTTTTTTCCAAAACGAGCTGTGTGGGTTCTGGTTGGATTTAGCATTGGCAATATTTTAGCAGATAGGTAATCCTTGTCAACCCTATTTTAATTAAGAGTTTTGTTCTTGAGTCGGTGGCGCGGTTTGAGGCTCAGGTGATGGGGTTGACTGATGAACTCTTTCGTTGGTTTCCAGGTCCTGGGAGGTTACGTCTTGATCAGAAAGACTTGAGCGGCGGTATAGCTTATTAATCACTGCTGAGATCGACCCTTTGATAATTCTGAAAATATCTTCACCAATAAACAGAAGTCTTTTAAAGTATATTCTTGGCAGGATAAGTTTGCTCACTTTACTTTATTGACGATTTGACTAAAAACTTTTGGGTCAGCAGTTACCAGATCAGCTAGCATTTTTCGGTTAAGATCGATTTTTGCTTTTTTAAGCTTATTGATAAATTTTGAATAAGAGAGCTGGTGAGAAGTTAAGGCCGCATTTATTCGGATAATCCAAAGTTGACGAAAGTCTCTTTTTCTGAGTTTTCGACCAACAAAAGCATATTGGCCGGCGTGGAGGTCGGCTTCTTTTGAAACTTTATAAAGGCGACCCTTGGTCATTCTCATGCCCTTGGTTCTTTTTAAAACCTTATCGTGTCTTTTTTTCCTGGTTGGTCCGGTTTTGATGCGCATATTTTTAGTAATTAGAAATTAATATCCCTATTTTTTTAGAAATTAGTGATTAGAAATTTAATACCCCTATTCTCCCAATAATTTTTTAATCTTTCTTCTCCAGGCTCCCTTAAGTTCTTTTGGTATTTTTTGGGCTCTTATCTGGCTCTTTTTCTTTTTTCTTCGCAAGTGGCGAACATGTGAGCCGCGGTGCAGAATCTTACCGCTTTTAGTTACCTTAAACCTTCTTTTGACTGATTTTTTGATCTTTTGCTTTTGTTTGCTCATTTTTTTCTTTTTTAATTGGTGACAAAATTATTTGTAATCGCCGACCGATAAACTTGGGTTCTACCTCAACTTTAGCACAATCTTCAAGCTTTTCTAAAGATTTTTTGATCAGTTGATAACCAAATTCTTTTTTGGTCATTTCCCGACCGCGAAAAAAGATGCTAATCTTGGCCCTGTCCCCTTCTTTTAAAAACTTTCTTGCCTTTTCCAGCCTAAACTTTAAGTCGTTTTCAGCAATAAAAGGGGTGAGTCTGATTTCCTTGAGTTCAATTTTTTTCAGCTTTTTCTTTTCAGCTTGTCTTTTCTTAGACTCAAGATATTTAAATTTCTTAAAATTAATAATTTTACAAACCGGTGGTTTTGCTTTTGGGGCAACTTCAACAAGGTCCAAACCTTTTTCGCGAGCTTTCCCAAGGGCTTGACTCAACGGCATTAGCCCTACTTGTTTCCCATCCTCATCAACTACCCTTACTTCTCCAGCTTGGATAAAGTGATTGATCCGGTAAAATGTTCTTTGTGGTTTTTGGTATCTTCTTTTTGCCACCGCTTGTTAGTATCTTATCAAAGATTTGGTTTTTTGACAAGGCTATCCATTTGTTTCACTCATGTCTTGTTACCCCTCAGGATATTTTTTGCTCAATGTTTTGCCTGATTAGCTTGGTAAACTTTTCCAAGGCCATGTCGCCAAGTACTTTTTTACCCCTGGTTCGGACATTGACTTTTTTACCTTCCACTTCCCTATCCCCCACAATCAACATATAGGGAACTTTTTGCAGTTCAGCGTTTCTGATTTTGGCCGAAGTTGTTTCGGCGCGGTCGTTAAGCTGGGTGCGGATATTTTTATTTTTTAACTTCTCCTGAAGTTTTTGGCAATAAGCCAGGTGTTTATCAGTAATTGGAATAATCGCCACTTGAACAGGTGAAATCCAAACCGGAAAAGCCCCGTTAAAATGCTCGATCAATAAGGCGATCATTCTCTCGTAGGAACCCAAAACAGCCCGGTGAACCATCACCGGAGAGACTTTTTCACCTTTTTGGTCAATGTAAAAAAGGTCAAAACGTTTTGGGGTGGCAAAATCAATTTGAACGGTCGGAATTTGAACATCGTTGCCGAGTGAGTCTTTAAACATAAAGTCGAGCTTAGGCCCGTATAGAGCTGCTTCGCCTTCACGTCTTTGGGCCTTGAGCTTCATTTCTTGGTTAACTTCTTCCAAGATCGCTTCGCATTGATCCCAGTCTTTAGGTTTGCCGATATATTTTTCCGGGTGTTCATAATCACGAACTGAAAGGGAGACCCAATGATTTCCCCAAAGACCAAGGGCGGAATAAAATCGTTCGATGATTTTAATCATGGTTTTAATTTCATCTTTAACTTGATTGACCGTGCAAAAAGAGTGACCATCTTCGATCGTGATGGCGTAAACTCGATTCAGGCCTCCCACTTCGCCCGATTTTTCAGCGCGATATTGTTTTTCAGACTCCATGTAGCGGATCGGCAGATCTTTGTAGGACCTTGGTTTAGAGGCGTAGATTTGGGTTTGGTGAGGGCACAGAACCGGTCTCATCACAAATTCATGTTCTCGGCCCGATGAAACATGGAAAAGTTCTTGTGAAAATTTTTCAGCGTGGCCTGATTTTTCAAAAAGCTTAATTTTGGCCAAGTGAGGCGTCATTACTTTCCCGTAGCCATATTCATAACAAATCTTTTCAATGAATTTTTGTAGTTCTTCTTTGATGATTGTTCCTTTGGGGGTGAAAAGTGGCAGCCCGGGCCCGACCAAGTCTGAAAAACAGAACAGATCAAGTTCCTTTCCTAATTTGCGGTGATCACGTTTTTTGGCTTCTTCAAGTTGGCTAAGGTGTTGGCGAAGCTTTTTTGGAGTGGCAAAACAAGTGCCGTAAACTCTAGTTAACATCTTGTTTTTTTCATTCCCCCGCCAATAGGCGCCAGCAATCGAAAGCAATTTAAAAGCCCCGATTTTGCCAGTTGAAGTAACGTGGGGGCCGGCACACAAGTCAACAAAATCCTTGCCGGTCCGATAAAGATTGGCTTCTTCACCTTCTTGTTCTATCTCGTCAAGCCATTCTTGTTTGTATTCGTTTCCTTTAAATAGTTCTTTGGCTTTTTTAACCGAAACAACTTCCTTTTTTAAGGGCAGATTTTCTTTGACAATTTTTGCCATCTCTTTTTCAATTTTGGGAAAATCAGCTTCGGATATTTTGTGTTTACCGGGATCAAAATCAAAATAAAAGCCAGTTTCAATCGGTGGCCCCATGGCCATTTTAATGTCCGGATAGAGCCTGAGCATGGCTTGAGTCAAAACATGCTCACAACTGTGGCGCATGGCCTCTAATTGGTTAACTACCGATTTTGCGGTCATTTCCATTATCTTATCAAAAAACTAAATAATTATCACCCAGGACTATTGATTATAGTAAAGCATATTAAAAATGGTGTCGTAAGGGGGTTTTCTGAGTTTATTGAAGGCTAGCTCAAGATGCTGACGGATTGCTTCTCGGGAAGTTCCAGAGATATCCCCTACTTCTTGCAAGGTTCTAAAGTTTCCGTCAACTAATCCAAAACGAAGTTCAAGCGCTCTTCTTTGGAGCTCAGTTAAGCTTTCACAGCTGCCTATCGCCTCTACAATTATTTCTGCACTCATTTGTTTTGAGAGCTCGTCTCCTGGAGCAGGAGCCTTGGTGTCTTCAATCAAACTGCCGAAACTCTCATTCCTATCGTCTTCATGATCTGCGGGAGAGTCTAATGACAGTGATGGCTGTATCATCATTAAGAGTTCATCAAGTTTTTCTTCGGTTGATTTTAGCTCTTTGAGAAGTGGAGGATTGTCAGGGTTAGTTTCAAGAGATTGATTTAGGTTCTTAACTTGGTCAAATAGTTGGCCAAGCTCTCCTTGCATCCATTCTGGAATTCGAATGGTTCTTCTTTGGTTGGAAATCGCCCGTCTGATGGCCTGCTTAATCCACCAGTCAGCACAAGTAGAGAACTTATTGCCTTGGGTATGGTCAAACTTTCCAACGGCTTTTATCAAGCCAGTGTTGCCTTCTTGAATAAGGTCTAATAATGAAAGACCTCGGCCTAGATAACGTTTGGCAACACTGACAACATGACGAGTGTTGGCAATTGTCAGGTAAGCTTCAGCCTCTTTTCCTTTTTTAATTATTGGGATTAATTCGGTCAAATTTTGAGGTTCTGTATCTGCTTTTCTTAATTGTTTAATTGCTTTTGCTCTGCCTTTGATTAAAATTGCTAATTCAATTTCTTTCTGGGAACTCAGAGGACGCACTTTAGTTGCCTCTCTAAAATAAATACTAACTTGATCGTCTTTTTTGATCAGTTGTAGAAGAGATTCATCGTCTTCCCCAAACCAGGATCTCTTTAACGCTGATGAGGCCTGGTTTTGAGCGACTAATTTTCTTTTAAGTTTGGCGGCGTCGGTTTCGCCGATATGGCGGGCAAAATTTCTTGATACCTCGAGCATGACTT
>JBHPGO010000005.1:0-46115 GCA_042570465.1 Patescibacteria group bacterium | reverse complement strand
AATTCCTCCAAACTTTACCAACAGAAAAAGGCCCTCTTGACCAAGAGGAAGACTCAAGTCTGAAGAATATCAGTAATCTTTTCCAACTAACAAAAGTTCCCCTGGCCCAAATTACCTCTCCCCAAACCAGACCAATCTCACAGGTTCAGTCAACAACCACCTCACCTGACCCTAAAACCAAACCGCCACCACCAGAAGTGGCTCAGCCCACTATAACCGAACCAGCTCCAAAAATCATTAAAGCTAAAACTGGTCATAATCTCCCTTTCCCACAGACACCTCAAACCCCAAATCTTTTAGTGGGAATGGTTCTTAACCAAACCGGAAAAATCATTGAAAACGCAATTATTGAAATCAGAAACAGTCAAGGAGTCCCGGTCAGGGCTTTGAAGACCAATAAGTTGGGACAATTCAGAATCGCCACTCCATTAAAAAACGAAGACTACGAAATTGAGACTGAAAAAGAAGGTTTTTTATTTGATATAATAAAACTCAAGCTCACTGGCAAGTCAGTGTTGCCAATAGAAATTCGAGCAAAATAAACAATCATGGAAAAATCAAAAATCCCTATCAGAGCCAGCACTCAAGACCACCTTGATATTGAAGACATCCGCGATGATATCATTATTTTAAAAGACGGCAGTTGTGTTCTGGTTATCACGACGACCGCTATTAATTTTGGCCTTCTCTCTGAAAGAGAACAAGACGCCACTATCTATGCCTACGCTGCTTTACTTAATTCACTAACTTTTTCTATTCAAATTCTGATCCGCTCTAAGAAAAAAGATATTTCAGGCTACTTAAAACTTCTTAATCAGGCCGAAACCAGAGAGTCAAAAAAGAAAATTAAAGATCAAATCACTAAATATAAAAGCTTTATCCAAGAAATCGTCGCCAAGAATGAAGTTTTAGACAAAAAGTTTTACCTGGTTATCCCGATGAGTAGTTTAGAAATCGGGACCGGGCAAGCGATTAGCTCGTCGATTAAAAGAAAAAAAGAGCTTCCCTTTTCAAAAGAATATATTTTGGAAAAAGCCAAGAGTAATCTTATCCCGAAAAGAGATCATTTATTAAAGCTTCTCAGTCGTCTTGGGCTCAGAGGCCGACAATTAACCACTCAGGAACTAATTCAACTTTTTTACGAAATCTATAACCCGAAAACCGGAACTCAACCAGTCGGTCAAAAAGCCGAATACCAAGTCCCGATTGTCCAAGCCGCGAAAGTGGTGACACCGATAACCACCACTCCTCCTCCAATCGCCTCCAATCTTCCCGCTCCATCAATCACCTCAAGCAATGTTCCCTCTCCCCTTCCAACCAATTCTCCAGTTGGAAACCAAGTCAATCAAAAACAAACAAGTGTTCGCAATGAAATTAATAATTTAGTTAAAAACTCAATATGAAACTACCTTTCGGAAAATCTAAGAAACCAGACCCCAAAAACCCTCCTGCTTCCTCAGCTCAAAGAGGCTCTCTTCCTCCAAGCTTAACTCCTCAACCTAATCAAAAAGCTGGTCCTCGACCCTCTTCAGCTCCTCCGGCTGGAAGCCCAAGTAAGTCAGCAGAGCTACTGGCTAAAGGAATGGTTTCAGTCCAAGATGTTATCGCTCCGTCGGCAATTGAAGTTGATTTTAATCATCTGAAGATCGGCGATAAGTACTTCAGAACCCTTTTTATCGCTGGCTATCCCCGTTTTGTTTCCAGCAACTGGTTGCTACCCTTGATTAACTTTCACCACACATTAGACACGACCATGTACATTTACCCGGTTGAAGGCAAAGGGGTTTTGGATGACCTCAGAAGAAAAATCGCCGAGATGGAAGCTGAAATCCAAACCGACTTGCAACGAGGTAAAATTGTTGATCCGGCGACCAAGGCTAAGCTAGAAGACGCCAGGTCCCTGCAAGAGCAATTGGTCAAAGGCGAGGAGCGCTTTTTCCAATTTGGTCTTTACGTAACCGTCACCGCTGATGACCTGAGTGAGCTCCAACAAATTTCCCGACAAGTCAGCTCGATGCTCAATTCACTCTTGATCATTTCCAAAAACGCCACTTTGCAGATGGAAGATGGCTTTAAGACCACTATCCCCACCTGTACCGATCGCCTGATGATCACTCGAAATATGGACACAACCTCACTGGCAACCACTTTTCCCTTTACTTCTTCGGAACTGACCGCCAATGAAGGAATTCTTTATGGCATTAATGAACACAATGACTCTTTAATAATTTTTGACCGCTTTACCCTTGAAAATGCTAACCAAACAGTTTTTGGTAAAAGTGGGAGCGGTAAAAGCTATTTCACTAAACTAGAGTGTGTCCGCTCGCTGATGTTTGGGACTGAAATCATCATCATCGACCCGGAAGCGGAATACAAAACCTTAACCGAATCTGTCGGTGGAGAGTATATCTCCTTTGGTTTCGGCAGTTCCGCCAAGATCAATCCTTTCGACTTATCGGCCGTCTATATCGAAGGTGAAAATGAGCTGGGACTTAAAATTCTGTCTCTTCACTCACTTTTTAAAGTTATCATGGGCGAAATGACCCCAACTGAAGAGGCCATCCTTGATCGAGCCTTAATCTTAACCTATAAAATGAAAGGCATTACCCCCGACCCAGCAACTCAAAAAAACGAAGCTCCTTTAATGGAAGATCTTTATAAGGCTCTTAATGGTATGGAAGAACCACCTGCCAAAAGCTTGGCTGACCGGATTGAAAAATTTGTTAAAGGTTCTTTTGTCGGCATCTTTGACCAACGGTCAAATATCGATATTAAAAACTCTTTCACTGTCTTTTCTTTAAAGGAGTTGGAAGAGTCACTTCGACCAATCGCCATGTTTATTATTCTGGATTATATTTGGACCAAAGTTAAAAGAGAAATGAAAAGAAGGATTCTAATTGTCGACGAGGCCTGGTATTTAATGAAATATCCTGATTCCGCTAATTTCCTTTACTCCATTGCCAAAAGATCAAGAAAATATTACCTGGGAGTGACCACCATCACTCAAGATATCGAAGACTTCTTTGCCTCTGATCATGGTAAAGCGATTATCCAAAACTCTTCAGTTCAAGTCTTGATGAAAATGTCTCCCGCTGCGGTTGATCGAGTCGGAGAAATATTTTATCTTTCTGAAGGAGAAAAGCAATTACTCTTGGCAGCCGATGTCGGTGAGGGTTTGTTTTTCGCCGGAGCTAATCATGTCGCCATGCGAGTTATCGCTTCACCAGACGAACACCGCCTGATCACTACTAAGCCACAAGAAATTATGCAAATGCAACGCAAGAAAGCCCAAGAAATTGAAACTCAAATGAAAGAAACCCCGGCACCCAATCCAACTGAATTACCGGAAGCTCCCCCAAGCCCAAACTTAGACCAAAATACTCCCTCAACGGGATAAGGGAGACGAAAGCTTTTAACCAAGGGCAATGAATGATAAACAAAAAAAACAATACCAATGGCTTCAGGTTTTAACTTACTCACTGCAAAAGCCTGAATATTTCTGGCCTCCTCCTTCTTCAACCGAACAACAAACATCTTTAGAGGAAATCAAAAAATTTGCTTCAAAATTAAGCCTTGATCTTGAAGCCGGCAACATTATGCTTCTTTTGAAGAAGGTTTCGGCTCATTGTCATCAAGCTCTAACCGTCAAAGAAACTAAAACCCTCCCCATCCCCGAAGAATTGGAAAAGTCAGTCAATCATTTTCAAAAAGACTTTGATAAAATCAATCATCGCGCTCAAGAAAAGGCCCTTGAAGAAACTTATGAATCACCCACTAAGGGAGTCAAGCAACTGCACGAAAACCTCTCAATCAAAGTTGAAGAGCTTCTGGGAAAAGAATCACTGGCTTATAACCCTCCTTTAGCTCAAGCAGTCGCTAGCAGCACCAGTCATAAAATAGTTGAGGAAACTCCTCTTAATCCGGATGCCCAACAACTCTCAGCCGCCACCAGCCGGGTTCTTCCACAAGAATTCAGCCAAACCAGTCTTGGACAACCGCCTTCAATGGGTGAAGTTATTGAATTTGGGGAAAACAGCCTCGAACTGCTCAGAAAAATTGTTCCCAATAAAAAAGTCAAACAAGCCCTCGCCAAAATCGCCCCTCAAGCCGTCAAGCAGAGCATTAAACAGGCTGTCAAGCAAACTTTTAAACAGATTGGCAAGCAACTGATCAAAAGACTAGGTCTCGAAGGCGCTAAAGTCGCCCTAGGAGCCGCCTCCGCCGGCGTTGCCTATGCAGTTATCACCGCCGCAGAAGTTGTTTGGAAATTTCTCAAACCAATACTCAAACCAATCATTGACAAAATAAAACTCGGACTGCATAAAATATTCCACAGTCCCGGAGGAATTTTTGGCGCCATTCTTGTCGGTGGAGCGATGCTCGCTTTTTTACCCGGCCCCTTAGGACTGATCGGTCTTTTACCGATTGCCGCTGGTGGAGTCGCCGCTGTCAGTCTCGGCACAACCATCATTGGCTCAACTTTGGCCGGAGCTGTGGGAAGTGTCTTGGCCGTTGTTTTTGCTTTTCTTTCAGCCACAGTTGGCGCCCCGATTGGCTTACTACTCAGTTCAGTCTTGGCCATCGCGGCGGTCGTCACTTTCTCAGTGGTGATGATGACTGCCGCCGCTTTTATTATCCCTGTCGTTCCCACCCAATACGCCCCGCCGCCACCGATCAACAATGAATATTTCTGGGTTATCAAAACTGCTGATCAACAAACCTTTCTTAGCGCTCCGGCATCCGTTAATTACACCATCCAAATATTGGCTTCTCAGTCAGTCGAAATTACTTCCGTTGTTGACGACCCAATCGTCAACTGTGAAGGAGAAACCCCACCAGTTCTCCCGATGAACATTCCCCCATCCGAATTTACGGTTGGTGGCGGCATCAGCTGGCGATACGAGTACAGGCGTAGGTTTGACGACTCTTTTCAAAACTGCCGAATTTGCAACACCGTCACCGTCAGAGCTAACATTCCGGAACAACAACTAACTGGCTTAACCGCCATCAGTTCGACTTGCGTTGATATTGGTAATCCTCCGGATAATTGCCCCAGCGGCTGGCCAACTCCGTTTGGCTTTATAGTCCAAGGACCAAATACCAGAGATACCTGGGGTTCCCATCAAGACGATGAGGCACTTGATATCGGAGTTCCGGTCAACACCCCGGTTTTTTCAACTCACCAAGGGCGAGTCACTAGAATCTGGTCTGACCCTGGCTGCTCATCTCAATGGGTGGTTCGCATTGAGGGTCAATGCCAAGGCGAACAAATCACTGAATTTTGGCACCTTAATTCTGTTGATCAAAATCTCAGAGTCGGTCGAGCCGTTGGCTCAGGAACTCCCATTGGTCGAAGCGGGTCATGCTGGGGCGGCCCCCATCTACACTATGTCTTTACCCAAGGAGTTCAAATGACCTCTCCTTATATTCCTATCATCGACGACGAACTAGAAGGCTGTTGTAATCATGATGAGTGCCTTAGCGGCTACACCTACCCCCATTGTACTTGTAATGGAAGCCTGACAATTTGCCGCTGGTAAAATGAAAAAAATTAAAAAAATCTTTGTCTTTCTTAAAAAATATTGGGTCCTTGTTTTTTTAAGCTTGGTCACCCTGTTCTTGCTTTTCTGGAAAATTTTTCATTCTTTTCCCTCTCCTCCCCCTCAAGCAACACCAGCTCCTCCTCTTGACCTACAAGTCCTAGTCCCTCCAAACATTAGCGGCCAAAAAATTCCCTTTCAACATAAATTTGAAATCAATGACTTTTCCTACCCCTCTCAACTGCCAATTTATCAAGGCTCTTTTGAAAAAATCACTCCCGCCAGGGCTCAAGAAATGGCTAAGTATTTTAACTTCCTTGAATCACCCCAAGAAATTGAAGACATTTTTCTTGGCCATCTTCTTGCCTGGAATTCAACCAGTCACGCTCTTTCAATTGGCTTAGAAACTGGCAAGGTCGAATATCTTCTTGATTTATTTAATTCGAAAATCAACCAATCGGGTTCATTGCCAAGTCCCACTGAGACTAGAAACTCCTTAGAAAATCTTTTAAATAAATTAAAAATCTCTTTTAACTTTGAACCAAAGTGGCAAAAAGAAAGCTTCTTGGTCAATAATTATTCTTTTACTCCCACTACAGATTCTCAAGAAGCTGATTTTATTAATATTGGCTTTAATCCAAGTTTAAATTCGTATCAATTAGTCGGCCAACAACCATATGAACTATTAGTTTCTTTGACTTTGGGTAAAAACTCAGAAGTTATTCGCTTCTTAATGTATTCTTTTTTCGAAACCTTCACTGAACAAGATAGCTATCCTTTAAAATCAATTGAAGAAATCAAAAGAACCATTATTTCCGAGGGAAGAATCGTTTACACCGGAAAATTATCAAAAACATTTCAAGAACCTCAATTTATTCGCTTAAGCTTTGATCAAATCAGCTTAGCTTACCTTCAGGAAGCCCAAAAAGACCAATTAATCCAACCGATATTTATTCTGACCGGAAAAGGAGTTTTAGAAAGCAAGGAAGAGGTTGAAATTGCTGCTTACCTACCAGCCATTACCTCTTCGTTTTTAAAGCCCTTATCTATTCCCCAAGACCATCTTAAAGAGATTGATATTCCTTTTATTCCCTTCGAATTCTAACCCAGATTTCGGTTTTTCGCGGTCGGGAATAAATTATTCCTGGACCCTGACCGGCATAATAATATGAAGAAGGGAAGACTTACCTTTTAATCGGAAGACTCCCGGATCAAGAGATCCGCTCATTTCAAACGAAATCAGGTCAGAATCAACGACACTTAAAAAGTCAAGTAAGTAACGAGAATTAAAAGCAATTTTTCCTCCCTCACCTTTAGTCTTGACTGAAACTTGAGAAAGATTGTCCCCTACTTGGGCTGTATTAGCACTTATCTTTAAAAGTGATCCCTTGCTTTCAAACTTAACAATATTGGCTGATTCACGAGCAAAAATAGAGGCCATCTTCACAGCTCGAACTAATTCTTGCCTATCCATTTCAATTTCTGTTGAACCTTTTTCCGGAATTATTCTTTGATAATCAGGAAATTCTCCTTCGACTAAACGAGAGACAACCTCTACATCTGAAGAATTAATAATAATCTGATTTTTTTCAGCCGTGACTGCTAAAGTGATTTTTTTATCCTCTGAATTATCAATCACCCGCGCCACCTCTTGTAAGGCCTTGGCCGGAACAATCAGTCCCCCAATAAGCTCTTTAACCTTAGACTGCTTGGAAAGATCAACTTTTTTAAGCGATAAGCGATAACCATCAGTGGCAATTAAGCGTAATCCTTCTTCCTCAACAACAAACAACACCCCAGTTAAAACCGGTCGACCTTCATCGATTGCGGCCGCAAAAGCAACTTGACTAACGGCTTGAGATAATGCTTCACCTTCAAAAACAACCCCCTTATCCTTCTCCGTTAAAGAAGGAATTGCCGGAAATTCACTAGCTGGTAAACCAACGAAACTCGCTCGGTAGGTCCCACTAACTAAGGTAAGACGATTCTCCTTTGTTTCAAGTTCAACTTTACCAACCGGCAAATTGGCCACAAATTCAGTCAAAATCTTAGCTGGAATTGCCACAGATCCCTGCTTTTCAACTTTAGCCCCAAGCCAAAGGTTAACCCCAGTTTCCAAATTAGTCGCCGATATTTTTAAACGACCCTTATCAGTTGAAATCAAAACATTATTAAGAATTGGTAATTGGGCTCGAGTAGCTACTGAACGACTAGCAATTCCTAATCCTCGAGCTAAATTTTCCTGAAGTATCGAAACTTTCATCAGTTTTTATCTTAACATTCAAAGGCTAAAGGATCAATATTGAAATTATAAAAAAATATTCTGTTTTTCACTTGTTTTGTTTTTTCTTATTGTAATTAGTTGTAGTAGTAGTCATGTGGATAAGTGAATAAGAAGGTTAATCTTAATCTAACTTTTGGGTTATATTTTTGTTTAAAATCTTGTTGATAAAACTCAACAAAATGTGGATATGTGAACTTTTCAAAATAATTATCCATAAAGCTTCTTTTTTATCCCCGCGATATCCACTCTCATATCCTCAGACTTGGGCAGGACCTGAGTCACTTTATCCACGCCGTGCATAATGGTGGTGTGGTCACGCCCGCCTAAGTAGCGGCCGATTTCCATCAAAGGCAGTTCAAGCTCAGTTCTCAATAAATACATCAGGATTTGTCTGGGAACAACAATTGGTTTATTTCTCCTGGCGCCGGTAAGTTGACTGATTTTAAGATTATAGTGAAGAGCGACAGTTCGAATCATTTCTTTTGGTTTAATTAATTTATTGGGAATAATCGTTTCGTTGGTTTGGCCAAGTAAAGCGCTGACAATTTCCGGAGCTAGAACTTCGTTTTTAGTTTTGATCTCGGTTATTAGTCGGGTTAGAAAGCCCTCGAGTCTTCGAGTGGAAGTAATGTTGCTGGCGATCAGTTGAGCGATATCCATGGGGAGCTTGAAGTTTTGCTGTTGGGCCTTGATCAAAAGAATGGCGGTTCTTAATTCAAAGTCAGGGTCTTGAATATCGATTGTTAGTCCGCCTTCAAACCGGGAGCGCAGTCGATCTTCAAGCTGGCTAATCTCGCTTGGAGGGCAATCAGAAGTCAAAATTACCTGACCACCGACTCTGACAATTGTGTTGAATGTATGAAAAAATTCTTCTTGAGCTCTGTCTTTACCGGCAATAAATTGAATGTCATCAACTAAAAGAACTTTTGCCGAGCGAAATTTGATTTTAAAGTTTTCAGTTGATTTTCGCCGAATTGCGTTGACAATTTCGTTAGTGAATTCTTCACTGGTGCAGTAGACAATTTTTGTTTCCGGCTTTTGAGCGAGAATAGCTTGAGCGATAGCTTGCATTAGATGAGTTTTTCCAACGCCGACTCCCCCATAAAAAAACAAAGGATTATAAGCATGTCCGGGACTTTGAACAACCGCTCCAGCGGCCGCATGAGCCATTTGATTGGTTGAAGAGACGGCAAAGTTGTCAAAATTAAAATCAGGTCTTAGGCCAACTTTCCTGACCAAATTATTTTTATTAAGCGGCTTAGCTTTGATTTCAAAAAGAGGTCCATTTTTCCCTTTTAAATCTTGATTTTTTTCTCTTTTATCTTGCTTAATCAAGAAAACTAGATTACATTTCTTTTCCGTAGCCTGGTCAAGAGCATTTTTAATTAGGCCGTAATAGCGGGTTTCAACAGTGTTGCGAACAAATTCAGAAGGGCAGCCGATTTCAACAATTAATCGCTTTTTGTCGACAATTTTAGTTTGATTAATAAAAGTTTGAGGAAACCAAGTTGAAAAATTTGCTGGAGAAAGGTTGATTTTTAAATTTTCAAGAACCGTCTTCCAGATTTTGTTTTTTTCCATAGCGATTTGATAATAAATAAAATTATGGTGAGAATAAATTATTCGAAAACCAAGTTTTTCCAGTTTTTAATTATTAAATTTCAAATATTTTGGGGCAAGATCGAGCTTTACTTTCAAAGGAGGTGAGCAGACCTCAATCCAAATTTTCAGAAGAACTCTTAACGTCAATTTAGCAAAGTTATCCACAACCAGTCAAGAGCCATTTGAGCGATAAAAATGGCCTGTTTTTCCTAATCCTCTTGTTTTTTAGCCTGTTTTTAGGTATCCTAATAGATAGTTAATTTCTAATTTCTAATTACTAATATCTAATATCTAAACAAATCTAAATGTTCAAATCGTTTAAATTGTTTAACTCGATTCAATCCTAATTACTAATTACTTAGTTACTAATATCTAATTACTGTCGTAGGAGAAGGCTAATGCCGAAACGAACATATCAGCCAAAAAAGAAAAAAAGAAAAAGAAAGCATGGCTTTAGGAAGTTGATGAGTAGTCCTGGTGGAAAAAAAGTGATCAAAAGAAGAAGAGAGAAGGGGAGAGAGAAGCTCTCAGTTTAAATTGACCTAATTGATCTAATGTCAAATTTCTAATCAAATTCCAATTTCCCAATGACTAGTTAAAAGTAATTAGGTTAATTAGATTAATTAGAAATTAGAAATTATTACTAATGCTTCCTAAACAACATCGTCTTTCTTTAAGAAAAGAACTGAGAAGAATTCAAAAAAAAGGCCACCTCATTCACGGACGGTATTTCTCATTATTAATTGCTCCTCGGCTAAGCAAAGGGAAAGATAATTCCATTCCTAACTATTCTCGATTGGCCTTTATTATTTCAAAGAAAATTCATCAAAAGGCTGTTAAGCGTAATCAGATTCGACGAAGATTAATCGAGGCAACCAGAAGTTATTTACCTGAACTCAATCTTGGTTTTGAGATTGTTTTTTTAGTTAAAAAAGCGATTGTCAACACAAGTTTCGAAGAAGTTAGTCGAGAAGTTGGGATTCTTTTTAAGAAAGCGAAAGTAATTTAATAGTTGGCTTGATGAAAAATTCAGTTGTCAATTTAGAAGTTAATACAGTTGTTAATTTGATCGATAACTAGGTAGGGTATTCAATAGTTAATGCGGTTGAATATACGTGGTAAAGCCACTAGTTAATCCTCGAAGATACAACTGAATTAATATCATTCTATGAAACAAATAATGCTTGCATTAATTCGGCTCTATCAACGTTCTTGGTTTTTTCGCTTACCGCTTTTAAAAACTCTATTTTTATCTGACGCTGCTTGTCGCTTTCAACCAACTTGTTCTGAGTATACTTTTCAGGCGATTAAACGCTATGGTATAATGCGTGGTGGCTTGAAAGGAGCCAGGCGAATATTACGGTGCCACCCTTGGAGTAAGGGAGGGGAAGACAAAGTAGGTTAAGTTCGAAATTCAAAAAAAAGATAGGAATTAGAAATTAGAAATTAGAAATTAGGATTGAAACGCCTTAAACGATTTAAACAGTTTGAACGATTTGAACATTTAGATTTGTTTATTGGTTTAGAAATTAGAAATTAGTAATTAGAAATTGGAGCGAAACGATTATGTCTGATCTTTGGAACATATTACTTTATCATCCATTTGTTAATGGACTGATATTCCTTTACCAGCTGCTTTTTAATAATCTTGGCTTGGCGATTATTGGTTTGACATTAGTTATCAGAGGTTTACTGATTCCCTTAACCTTGCCTTCGTTAAAGGCAAGCCAAAAAATGAAGGAATTAGCGCCAGAGCTGGGAAAGTTAAAAAAAAGACATAAAAACGATAAACAAGCCTATGCTCGAGCTCAAATGGAGCTTTACAAAAAGCATGGAGCTAATCCGGCTGCCGGTTGTTTGCCTCAGATTGTTCAATTGGTAATTTTGATTGCACTTTACCAGGCTTTTCGTCAAGTATTAACGATCGATGGAGATTCGATTACCCGTCTTAATGAAATTCTTTACTCTTCTTTAAAGCTTCCGCAAGAGACAGTGATAAACACTAGTTTTACTTATTTAGACTTAGCCAAACCAGACATTTTTAAATTGCCGGAAGGATTTTTAGGGGGAGTTATACCAGGAATACCCGGTCTTTTCTTACTGGGAGCTGCCTTGACTCAATTTATATCTTCGAAGTTAATGGTTCCACAGGCTAAAAAGGCAGAAGAAGTAGCTAAAAAAACACCTGGAGAGATGGACAACATGGCCTCAATGATGCAAAAGCAAATGCTGTATATTTTTCCCCTAATGACTTTATTGATTGGTTTTTCTTTCCCTTCAGGCTTAGTTTTGTATTGGTTTGTTTTTTCAATTCTGACAGCTTTACAACAGTATTATGTCAAGCTGCAATCAGATAAAAATAATGCCAAAAAAGTAATTTTAAAATGACCGTCAAAAAAGAAACCAAATCAAAGAAAAATCAAAAAAAAGTCAATCAGCTGACAGTTGTTAAGAAATTAGCCAGCAAATTAGTTAAGAATTTAAAGGTTAAAGCTCAAATTAGTGTTACAGAGGATGATCAGGGCCTGGTCCATGTTCAAATTGAGACAGAAGACCCTGGAGTGTTGATTGGTTATCATGGGGAGACTTTATCTTCCTTGCAATTGATTCTGGCGATGATGCTTTATCGTCAAACCGAGGAATGGATAAGAATTTTAATTAATGTTGGTGACTACCGTGAGAGACGTCGTGAGAGCCTTTTGAGAATGGCTATGTCAGCGGTTCAAAGAGTCAAGTTTTCCAATGAATCTCAGGCCCTGCCTTCGATGTCTTCGGCAGAACGACGGATCATTCATATGGAATTGGCCAACTATCCTGAGGTTGAGACTGAATCTGAAGGAGAGGGTTCTTATCGGCGGGTAGTTGTTAAACCCAAAACGTGAGTAGATTCAAAATCCTTTTTAATTTTCTAAAAAACTGCCAACCCCACGAATTATTTTTTTTACTTCTGATACTCTTGTTGCCGATTCAACTAGGGAAGCATTATTGGTTTGATTGGTCTTATGTTTGGGGGTTAAAAATTGACTATCTATCACCGACTATTTACCTGACTGATCTTTTAGTTTTATTGATTCTCGGGAGTTGGGGAGTCGGTTCATTATTAGACAAAAAGATAAATATCAAAAGCCAGTTGGTTAAAAATATTAAGATTTTCTTCTTGCCGCTAGGTATCTTTTGCTTTTTGCTGGTTAACTCTTTCTTGGCAATTAATCAAGGGGCTGCTTTTTATAAATTAATCAAAATCATTGAATTATTTTTCTTGGCATTTTACGTTGCTAAAAACAATAATTCATCGTCGATGATTTATTGTTTATTGCCGATCGCTCTCATCTATGGTTCTTTAATTACCATTGCTCAGTTTATTAAGCAGACTTCTTTAGGGGGGATATTTTATTGGCTTGGTGAGCGCTCGTTTTCTTTGGCTACTCCGGGAATTGCTAAGGCAGTGGTGGGGGGGCGGTTAATATTACGACCCTATGGAACTTTTCCTCACCCGAATGTATTGGCTGGGTTTTTTTTAATTTCTTTGCTACTGGTCTATGGATTAAGAAAAGGAGCTTTAATCAGGAAAAGCAAAGAAGCGAATCTTGTTTGGTTTGGGGCGATTTCTTTAGGTCTGGTGACTCTGGCTCTTTCTTTTTCGCGATCCGTTTGGTTAATGAGTTTTATTCTCGGGATTGGTTGTTTAATCAAGTTTGTTTTTGGAAAAAAGAAACCTCAATATTTTAAGTATTTGGCAATTGGCATGGGGGTGATTTTGATTGGCCTTTTTAAGACAATTAATATTATAAATTTCGTCCTTAATTTATCGACTAAAGAATCAATTTACTTGAGACTAAAGTTAAATCAATTAGTTTTTCAAATGCTCAAGGGTAATTACTTGTCTGGAATTGGTCTTAATAACTTTATTGTTCGGTTGTCAGACTATTGGTCTCAAATTAGTGGAGTTAGGTTTTTCCAGCCGGTTCATAACATATTTTTGTTGGTTCTTGTCGAAACTGGCTTAGTTGGATTGTTAATTTTCGTTTGGTTATTGATATTGACCTTTAAAAGGTTATTAGAAATTAGAAATTTGAAATTAGTAATTCCATTCCTTGCAATTTTATCGTTAGGAATGGTGGACCATTATTGGATAACTCTTCAGCAAACTCAATTATTGTTGATGATCGTCGTTGGCTTAAGCTGGGGTCTCAAGAAGGCCTAATTTTTTGATCTTTGGATCCATGCTACAATTGTTTCGATGAATCTTTCACAAAAAGTTGCCTACAACACTCTCGTGCAAGTTTTTTCAAAAATTGCCACTGTTTGTTTTGGTTTATTAACAACTATTCTTCTTACCAGGTATTTAGGTAAAGAAGGTTTTGGTGATTATATGTATGTGATTACCTTGGTTGTTTTGTTTGGGGCTTTTGCTGATTGGGGAACACAAACAATTGGGGTGAGAGAGGCCTCTAGAGAGAGTAAACATCAAAACCAAACCTTGATGAATATTGTTTTTGTTCGCTTGCTTCTGGCTTTAGCGGCCGCAATTTTGATGGTTCTTGTCGCCACTTTGTTGCCACTTAAGTTTGGTCAATCAGTCTTGATCAGGAAGGGGATTGCTCTTGGTTCTTTAATCACCTTGTTATTTGCAACCAAGGCTTCGTTGGGAATTATTTTTCAAACCAAATTAGTCATGCAAAAACTAGCGATAGTTGACATTTTGGCAAGCTTTCTCATCTTGTTGATTTCTTGGTTTTTTATTCAGTTCCAGGCCGGGTTTTTATCTTTACTAATGGTGGTAATTTTGGCAAATCTTGCGGCCTTAATTCTAGCTTTCTTTTTAGCCAAGCGAATAATTAAGATTGGGTTTCAAATCAACAAACAATTTATTAAAAGCTTTCTCAAGGAATCATGGCCAATGGGAATTATTTTATTGGTTTTTACGGTTGATAATAAAATCGACACCATTATGTTGGGCTTGTTGAAAGGGAGTGGGGCGGTTGGTATTTACGCAGTTTCTTACCGGATATATGATGTTTTAATATTAGGCGCTGCATATTTGATGAATGCTTTGTTGCCAATCTTATCCAAGTATTCGGACTTAAAACAATTTGATCAGCGGTTAAAATTAATTTTCCAAAAAACATTTGACCTTATGCTGTTAATGAGTGGGGGAGTGGTCATCGTAACTTGGGTGATGGCCCCATTCATTGTTCGAGTGATTACTCAGACAATGTTTCATGAGTTTTTTGACTCAGTTTTAGTTTTGAGAATACTATCAATGGCATTATTTCTGGCCTATTTCAATCATTTGATTGGCTACACTATTGTTGCCTTAGGTCGGCAACGTCGCTATCTCATAATCTCATTAGGGGCCTTGTTTTTTAATGTTTTGTCAAATTATTTTACCATTCAACGATACTCATATTTTGGAGCGGCGGTGATCACTGTCTTGACAGAGGGTTTAATATTAATAGTGACTAGTTTTTACATTTTAAAGCTAATTAATTTTGTTCCTTCACTAACAACTTTCCCATCAACTCTCATTGAGTTGTTGAAGAAGAAGGGAAAAATATTTTGAAAGAATATTAAGATGATTTCTAAAAAAGATTGTGTTTTTGCAGATGGGGGATCCAGGGGTAATCCGGGACCGGCCGCGGTCGGTTTTTTAGTGAAAGATGGTTCCGGTCAAGTTGTTGTTCGTCAGGGGAAGTATATTGGTCAGGCAACCAATAATGTTGCTGAATATTCGGCGGTAATCGAGGCGTTAAAGTGGATCAAGAAAAACAAGCAATTGTTAAAATTTTCAGTTTCTCAAGGTCCAATCACTTTTTATCTTGACTCGCTCTTAGTGGTCAACCAACTCAATGGCTTATATAAAATTAAAAATGCTGATTTGAGAAATTTGATTATTAAGGTTAGGGCCCTTGAAGAAGAAATCGGAAAAGGATTTTTTTACCAACATATTCCTCGTCTTCGGAATAAAGAAGCTGACGCTTTAGTCAATCAAAGTCTCAACAAAGCTCTTTCACGTCATGTGTCATAACGTTTTACTTTTTCACGTCTTGGCTTATAGTAATATACTATCCGAAGAAAAGTCGTAAGATAGTCCGCTTCAACGCTAAGATTCTATTGAAAGCCGCCGCGATTTTCGTTATGATAATTTTTGGAAGTAGTCCTTGTTATCCTAGCAAACAATCTGCCCTGTATGGAGAGAGCTTCTAGTAACTCCTTATGCAGTGGTGGTCAAACTTTAATGAGTGAAAGGCATTTTCATCAAGCAAAAAATATTTCTGAAAGGCCGGTTGTTCTCGTTGCCGGAGGGGCTGGTTTTCTTGGTTCTTTTCTTTGTGAATTATTATTAATGAAAGACTGTCAGGTCTTGGCCGTTGATAATTTATCCCAAGGCCGAAAAGAAAATTTAGCGAAATGTTTTGACCACCCGAACTTCACTTTTATAAATCAAGACCTAACTCTTCCCTTTGAAAAATTTTCTCGGGTTGAGTATATCTTTCACTTGGCGGGTATTGAAGTCTTTCGTCAGGGAAAAGAAAATCCCCTTGATCTTCTCAAAGTTAACGCCTTTGGGACTTTGAATTTATTAAAATTGGCCAGTCAGCAAGGTGCTAAGTTTTTACTTGGTTCATCATCAAGGATTGACCAGGTCGATGTTTCATTAAAAGAGCTGGATAAGTATTTTGGTCAAAGTGAGATTAGCTCTCGCTTGGGGAGCTTGTTTGAGGCAAAACGCTTTGCTGAAACTCTGACAACTCAGTTTTATCGTGAGAATCACCTTAACGCTCGAATTGTGAGATTTGATTATTTATATGGACCAAGAATGAGCTTGGAGGTGAGTAGTGTTTTGGCCAGTTTAATCAAGGACGCCACCAAGAGACGCTCGATAAAAATTCCCGGAGATGGGACACGGGAAATCTATCCAACTTTTGTTTCTGATGCAGTTTATGGTCTTTCAAAAGCAATGTTTTCTGCTGGAACCAGCGGAAAGATCTTTAGTCTTCTAAATATTAAGAAGGTCAACTTGTTTAATTTTGCTCGTGAGCTTAATCGGCAAAATTCCAAGAATTTGTCTTTTAAATATGTTTCAGAGTCAACAATTTTTCCGGGACATAAGGAAAGAAAATTAAGCCAATATTTTATCAAGCAAGTAAAAAAAAGTTCATCATATTTAAATTGGCAGACTGAGGTTAACTATCAGGAAGGTCTAGATAAAACCTTAAAATATTTTTCTCACCAATCAGTTAGACATTCTTCCAAGGGAAAGAGTAAAAAATCAAAAAAATGGGTTCAAAAAATAACTCAGTTTTTCACCCATAAATCTCCTCGTTTCTCGCCACGATTCTTGTCTTTTGTCTTGCTAGTCACCATAATTTTTTACCTGCCTGTTTCTTTCGGTGGCCATCTTCTGCTTGGTTCTAAAAATTTGCTTAAGGTTCAAAAAAGCTATTTAGAGGGAAATTTTTCTAGAGGCCTTAATAAATCATTGTTAGCCCAAAAACATTTTCAGCAAGCCGGAGCTCACTTGGATTGGGTCTCATTTATATTATCCGGCCTTGGTCAGCCGGAATTATTAAATGAAATCGAAAAATTAATAGGGATTGGAAAGAGGCTTGGTGTGTCTGGTTATCAAATTGGCAAGATTTCAGTTTCAGCCAATGTCTTGGGCCAAATATTCTTCTTGGGGGAATCAGGAAATTCGCAAGAGCTATTAAATGATATTAAAACAAGAATCGAATACACCTATTCTCAGTTGTCATTAGCTGAGGCAGAATTAAAGTCAACTAGGAGTGAAGTTGCTCAAGGGATTTCTTTATCTGAAGTTAGGCAGGTTCTTTTACAAGCAAGCCGATTATTAGAAATTAGTCCTAAACTATTTGGTTTAGAGGGTCGGCAAACATACTTAGTTCTTTTGCAAAATAATATGGAGCTAAGACCAACTGGCGGTTTTATTGGCTCTTTTGCTCTTGTGACCATTGAGAATGGCAAACTAATAAACTTTGAGATCCAGGATGTTTATAACGCTGATGGGCAACTGAAAGGACACGTTGAGCCTCCACAAGCGATTAAAAAGCATCTGGGTGAAGCTAGTTGGTACCTGAGGGATTCAAATTGGCATCCTGGTTTCCCAAATTCCGCTTTAAGCGCCGAATGGTTTTTGGGTAAAGAGCTTGGACAAAGTGTTGACGGTGTGATAGCTGTTAATCTTTATCTTGCTCAAAACATTCTTCAGCAAATTGGCGGGGTTAATCTGGTCGATTACCAGGAGACAATTAACGATGAAAATTTATTTGAAAAGGCGAGTTATTATTCGGAATCAGATTTTTTTCCCGGTTCAAAGCAAAAAAAAGATTTTCTTTCGGCTTTAGCTCAGTCAATGTTTGACAAGGTAAAAAGTTCAAGGCCAGAGGTTTGGCTAGATATTGTTCAAGCGGTTCACTCTTCTTTTAAAGAAAAGGATTTGATGATCTACCTTAAAGATCCATCTGAAATGAAAATCATTACTGATCTAGGCTTTGATGGCCGACTAAAAAATATTGCCTGTCGTTTTTCTTCTGAAAATTGTTACTTAGATTATTTAATGATTGTCGAAGCCAATGTCGGGGTGAATAAGGCTAACCATTTTGTTGAAAGAAAATTAAGTCATCAAGTCAGGTTTGATTCAGAAGGAAAGGTAGAAAAAATGCTGCAAATTAATTACCTTAACCATAGCTTGAGTGAAGTGTTTCCGGCTGGGAGGTACAAAAACTATTTGAGAATTATTGTGCCGGAGGGAACAACAATTAACCAAGTCAAGATTGATGGTCAAAAGATTAAAAACAGCGAGATCGAAAGAAAAAGGGTTAACGATAAAATCAGTTTTGGGTTTTTAGTTCAAGTTCCGGTCAAGGGAGAAACATTAGTTGAGGTTGATTATCAATTGGAGGAAAAAATTGATTTGTCAGAACCGGCGAGATATCTTTTGTTGGTTCAAAAGCAATCAGGAATTAGAGATAAGGCGTTTCATTTTTGGCTCATGTCGCCACCGGGGTCTTCTATTTCAAACACAAAAACAAATTCAGAATCCTTAACTAATGGGGCCAAAAGTCAAGAGATGAGCCTAAGAACCTTTTTGACCAGCCCTGAATTTAATCAAGATTTAGTTTTTGAAGCCATCATTGATTAATCCGTCTTCGCGAAAATCCCTGCCTCGTTGGATACGTGTCAAGGCGGGCGAGATTTCAGCTCAAAAAATTTGAGTATTGATTGAAAAATAATAAGAAAAGCCAGAAGCCTATTAGGCCTCAGAGCTTCAATATTTTACTCTTGAGTTTAAGTTCAAACAATGGTAAGATACTCCCATTGTGGCAGATAAAAAAAAGCTCCCAAAATTAAAAGCGCAGAAACGAAAAATCCTTGGTCGAAAGGTCAAAAAAATTCGGCGTGAAGGTATTTTGCCGGCGAATCTTTACGGTAAAAAAGTAAAGTCTCAGTCGTTGCAAGTTGATTTGAAAAATTTTTGGTCGGTTTATGAAGGAGCTGGTGAAACCGGAGTGGTTGATTTAATTATTGAAAATGAAACAAAAACAAGGCCGGTTTTAATTCATAATGTTCAGAATGATCCGGTGTCTGATCGGCCCTTGCACGTAGATTTTTTCCAAGTTTCACTCAAGGAAAAGGTTACCACTGAGATTCCGATCGAGCTAGTTGGTGAATCTTCAGCTGTTAAGGATAAGGTTGGTATTTTAGTTCAGCAATTATCTGAAGTCGAGGTTGAGGCTTTACCAACCGATCTTCCGGATAAGTTTTCAGTTGATATCGGCAAACTTAAAGAAGTTGACGATTCCTTTATCGTCGCTGATTTAAAAGTAGCCAAAGGGGTTAAAATATTGGCCAGTAAGAAGCAAATTGTGGTAAAAATTGAGCCACCGACTAAAGAAGAGGCTCCGATAGAGAAAGAAGAGGAAGAGCCAGTTGAAGGTGAAGTAGAGGCAGGGGAGTCCGAAGAGTCGGTCCAGGAACCAGGTGAAGATCAGGCTCAGGAGGAAAAGGGTCCCGCTTCAGAGCCTGGAAAAGGCGAGCCTCCCAAGCATTCGCCATCTCCAAAAAAGACCTAACTAAGTGTTTTCTTTTCCTTTAAGGTCAGTTATTCTTGTTTTTAGGCATGATCAGATCGTTAGATTGATTTTACGGCCGTTTTGAGATGTTTCCCTTATCTTTGGTTAAATGTTGTCATTTAATTTAAGTATTTTTCAACAATTATTGGTTAAAGAATAAAAAAACCAATGGTATTTTTGACAAGAGAATCTTTTTAGGCCAAAATAATTTTAATGCTGAAAACTTCAATCTTTCAAAATTATTGGAAATGGTTTAAGCAGAAGATAATTTTATTAACTCTTTTAGTTTTGGGAAGTGTTTTGGTTTTTTATCTTTCTTCTAATTATCTTTTCCAGGAAACTAAGAGTCAAAAGCTCAGTCAGGACCAAACATTATCTTGGTGCAAAAAAGACAATGATTGTGTTTTGGCGATTAATTTAGACCGTTGTTGTAGCTGCCCTGAACCGGTTTTGAGCTCAAAAGTTGAGTCAGACAAAAAGCTAGTTGTTTACCAGGATAATATCAACTTCGCATTGGAAAGATCTCTTGACTGTAGTCAGGCAAATTGTCCGCCATGTTCTTTACTCGAGGGAGCCAGATGTCGAGCTCAGGAGTGTGAAGGAGTGGCAAAAGAGGCGGCCAACTCAAAAACTGCTGGTTGGTTGACTTACCAGAACTTTGACTTGGGTTTTAAAGTCAAGCACCCTCAGGGGGTGAGGGTTTTTGAAGACAGGCAAAGAGTTAGCCTCAAGCTAATTGATGGGAATATATTTGGTTTTTTTATCCAGGTCAGTTTTCCGATTGTGACTGAAAAGAGAACGCCAAAGGACCTTGCCTACACGGCTTTTGAGCTAGAAAAAGATCAGGTTGAGAGCTATGGTGGAGATTTTAGTCAATGTGAGGTGACCATTGTTGAGAGGGGAATAAACAAAGGCTATCGAATCGATTTTTGTTCAGATTTAGCCATTAAAGTTTCAACAATTCCTCAATTTTCTGAATGGTATGAAATTCAAGGGAAGATTGTCCAAGTCGATGGAAAACTGAGTAGTCAAACTTACCTGGGCTTATATGAATTAATTCTTTCGACTTTAGAGTTTTTAGATGATAGCCAGGGGTGAATAGGTTTTAAACTAAGAAGAGAGAAGCTCCATCATCTTTTTTGTTGGTTCGTAATTAGGGTCTAGCTCTAAAGCGATTTTTAAATACTCATTGGCTTGATCAATTTGGTTCAGTTGGTAATTGAGAAGAGCTAAATAAAGATAGCCATCTCGATAATCTGGTTTTTGAGCAACCACTTGCTCCCATTGGCTTAAGAGCCACCTTAAATTATCCGGGTCAGATTCATTCTTTCTTTGCCAAAGCCTTTCAAGCCTTAAACTGGTTTTCTCTCCCAGGACTTGACTTCCTTGGTTTTCTGAATTTTTGAACTTTTGGACCATCATCAGTTCTGCTTCTGCTTCTTGATATTGATTATTGTTTAAAAACTCTTCAGCCAGTATTAAATGAGCTTCGATGTCCTGAGGGTTATTTGATAATCTTTCTTTGGCTAATTGAAACCGATCTTTTGGAAAGGCCAGGGAAAGGCAAAGAAAAAAGATTATCAAGGCTGGACCAAGGGTTGGGAGGCTAAACCAGAGAATTTTTCTGGCATCTTTTAAGCTGATTAGCTTGAGTTGATGCCTAAAGATAAGCCGAGAGCTGATTATTTTAGCTTTTGCTTTTTTTGTCATATTATTTTAGTTGTTTTTGCTTTTCAAGTGTAATTACTGTTCTTTTTGTCAAACTTTTGGCCAACTTGAAATTATTAAAGCATTTTTTGTTTTTTTGCTTTTAGAGTCTTTTGTAAAAATTCCCCAAATTTCCTCGGTAATAAAGGGCATAAAAGGATGAAGCAGTTTTATGCAAGTGAGATAAACATGGTTTAAAACTGATAAAGTTGACGGGTTACTTTTAATCTTATCTTTTGAGTACTCAATATACTCATCTGCTAATCGGTGCCAGACAAAGTGATATAGGTTGTTGGCGGCCAGGTCAAAGCGGTACTTTTCGATTAGATTGGTCGTTTCTTTAATTAAGTTGTTTAAATCCTTAATAACTTTAAGGTCATCTTTAGCGAGCTTTGAATTCATCTGGCGAGTGAAAGGGGGAATTTTCTCAGCTTTGTTTTCCGAGCTCATTTGAATAAACCGACCGATATTCCAGAGTTTGTTGGCAAAGTTACGGTAAGCTTTAATTTTTTCTTCGCCTAAAGAAGGGTCATTGCCGGGGGCGTTACCGACGATCAAAGCCATTCGTAAAGCATCGGTGCCGTATTTTTCAATTAAAGGCACCGGGTCAAGAACATTTCCTTTTGAGCGGCTCATTTTTTTACCGAATTTATCCCGAACCATGCCGTGGAGCAAAACAGTTTTAAAAGGAACTTGGCCGGTCATTTCCAGACACATCATGATTTCTTTAGCCACCCAGAAGAAAATAATGTCGTAACCGGTTTCTCGGACGGTTGTCGGGTAGAAGTATTCAAAGTCGCTTGGTTTTTCAGGCTTGCCCCGCGAAACTTTAGTTAAGTGTGGCCAACCTAAAGTTGAGATTGGCCAGAGGCTTGAAGAGAACCAAGTGTCTAGAATATCATTCTCGCCCTTAATTGGGATTTTATGGCCCCACCAGAGCTGACGGGAAATGCACCAATCACGGATGTTTTCCAGCCAATTAAAGTAAATTTTTTCAAATCGCTGAGGAATAATTTGAATTTGACCATTCTTAACCGCCTTAAGGGCCTTGTCAGCCAAGGGCTTAGTTTTGATAAACCATTGTTTTGAGACTAACGGTTCAGTGATCCTTTCACAGCGTTGACAATGGCCCACGGCGTGGGTAATTTTTTCGATTTTGATGATCTCTTTCTTTTTTTCCAGTTCTTCAACGACTTTCTTTCGGGCTTCAAGGACCGGAAGGCCGGCAAATTTTCCAGCCGCCTTCGTCATTTCTCCTTTTTCGTTAATCACCTTAATGATTTTTAGATTGTGCCTTTGGCCGATTTCAAAGTCGCTTGGGTCATGGCCAGGTGTGACTTTGACGGCTCCGGTGCCGAATTTTGGGTCAACCGCTTTGTCGGCAACCACTTTCATTTGCCGGGGGCCAATCAATGATTGGTAGGTGAATTTGGTGCCAATTAATTTTTGGTAGCGTTTATCATCAGGGTGAACGGCGACGGCCGTATCGCCAAACTTAGTTTCCGGTCGAGTGGTTGCTAAGGTAAACGGTCCATATTTAAGGTAGTAGAGCTGACCTTCCTCTTCTTGATGGACATTTTCCAAGTCAGAAATGGCGCTTTGG
The DNA here is from genome assembly GCA_042570465.1 of Patescibacteria group bacterium. Lineage (GTDB taxonomy): Bacteria > Patescibacteriota > Microgenomatia > PFEM01 > JBHPGO01 > JBHPGO01. Next base: position 23,285 of record JBHPGO010000005.1, on the reverse strand, counting down.
CAAGAAGGGCACCAATTAACGATGTATTCGCCTTGATAAATGAGCCCTTTTTTGTAAAGTTGGTCAAAAGCTTTTTTAACCGCCTTTGTTCGGTCTTTGTCCATCGTGTAGGCCTCTCTTGTCCAGTCTAGGGAAAAGCCAAGCAGTTTGAGTTGCTGGCGAATGTAGTTTCGGGAGTTATCAGCGTATTTTTTTGCCTTTTTTAAAAAAACTTCTTGGCCGATTTTTTGTTTACTCAGGCCTTGCTTTTTGATTTGTTTGCCGACCAAGTATTCAACCGCAATTGAAGCGTGATCAAATCCGGGTAGAAAAAGAGTTGTTTCACCCAGCATACGATGAAAACGGGCCATGACGTCTTCAGTGACACACATGGCCGTGCCTAAGTGAAGTTCCCCGGTTACGTTTGGTGGCGGCAGGGTAATCACAAACGGCTTTTTTTTCGGGTTAATCCGGGGGATAAAATATTTCCCCTTTTCCCAAAAAGAATAGATCCTTTTTTCGGTTTTTTCTGGTTGGTATTTTTTATCCATTTGATTTGGCAATGATTATAGTCGGAAATAACTCATACAGATAATTCTTCTTAAGATTGTCTGTCTTCCAGACTAGCCATTCAGCATGATAGGGTGGAGCAGCTGTATTTATAAGGCCTTGATCATGACTATTAAGGCGACAACTGACGATTACTCCGTCATCACCTTCGGCTCCAGTATCACTTGCTCCTCTGCCGGGAGTCATAATATAAAGCATGTTTTCTATTTTTGTCATTTTAATAAAAAACTCACCTTTTTAAGGGCGAGTCGGTAAGTTTATGGTGAGCTTGCCGAACCACGGTACCACCTTAATTTAGGGTCGAGGATAAAAAGATCAGAGTGATTAGTCTCTGAGACTCATCACTTATTACTTTAATCCTAGCTCCTATCTTATTAACAGCTATTACGGGCTTACCCGGGAAGATTTAGTTATTCGCTGATTACGCTGATTTGGGCTGATTCAGCTGATACCTGCGTAATCTATGGATGTTCTGCTTCCGGCGTGCCTCAAGTAGGAATTAATTCGAATTTGAGGTTTCTTGAGTGACATGGGTCTCAAGTCAGGCGCCTTTGTTGATTTGAAGCTAATTTTAACAGATTATTGAAGTTAGGTCAAAAAAAACACACCGGGAGTGGCCGAATGGACTCTCCCGGTGTGGAGAATCAAAAGTGGAGCTGTTATTTGAGAGCAAATTGACTGACCAATTCTTTGGCTTGTTTTTCAGTTAACTGACCTCTTTTAACATTTAAATGGACTTTTTCTGGCCAAGGCAAAACTTGAATATGGGCGTGAGGGACGTCGGTTCCCCAAACAAGGCTACTCACCCATTGATTATTGGCTACCTGACGGTAATGGTTGATGATTTTGGCGGCAATTTTGAAATATTCACCGACATTGGGCACATCCCAAACCCAGCGGTAGTGTTTTTTAGGAATGACTAGGGTATGACCTTCGGTAAAAGGAGTGATATCCAAAAAAGCCAAAAAATCATTATCCTCATATATTTTCCAACAAGGCAGTTGACCTTTGACAATTTTGCAAAAAACACAATCCTTGGTGTTCATAGTCCAATAGTATCATAGTTCAATAGTTCAATAGTATCATGCAGTACTTTAATAAATAATAACTTTTCACTTTAAGTTACTTTTTAAATTACTTTAAGTAATAATTGTGATGAGTCTTGTTTTTCAATTTAATAACTCATAAAATATTTCTACACCGATACACCGGTGCATCGGTGTAGAAAAATATCGCCCAAAAAGGTTGATAAATCGCGAGAGAATTTAAATAATAATAAATGGAATAATTAAAAAATATGCCAAAAATTGGTAAAAGAATTACTGATAAGAAAAAAATGGATCAGTTTCACGAGAATCTTTGGGATGCAATTGAGTTGCTAGAATCAAAGGAAGAGATTCGGAATTTTTTTTACGATTTTTTAACTCATACTGAAAGAAAGATGTTAGTCAAGCGTTTTCAGGTTGCTTTGATGCTTGTTGAGGGTCATGGTTATGAAACAATAAAAGAAGTGGCTGAAGTGTCTAATTCAACGGTTGCTAGGCTTAGCAATTGGCTTAAAACTGACACAACATTATTGTCCGACCTAGCCAAAAAACTACTTGAAGAAGGTTACCCACCGTATGTTAAAAAAGTAAGTGGCAGAAAGAGCCATACTCCAGGGGATTTGCTCACGCCGGCGATTGATGGGGGGCTAGGTGTTGTTGCTGGTCGACTTGCTAAACGCCATCGACGGAAAAGAACAGTCCCCAAATAATTAATATGTCATCAAGAGGTTCATTTCATAGCTTAGAAAGTTCTTTTATATTTGAAATTATTACACCGATACACCGGTGTATCGGTGTAGAAGATCTCGGCGCGCAAAAAGAAGGCAAGGAGCTTGGGAATAGTTTGACCTGGTTTTTAGATATGAATCTATCTGTGATAGGATTAGTTAATGGAGAGAGCTTCGACAATTAACGTTTTTTTAAAGGAGATTTTTAAAAAAACATCCTCCAAAAGATTAAGAATTAGGTTGTTTTTGCTTTCGTTGGAAGGAGTGATTTTTTTGATTGTGGTGGGGATATATTTTTGGCAGCAACGTCCTCAAGTTTTGCCAGAAACCAGGCTAATCGATCATTCATCTACCACACCGACCCCTTTAGTTCCTTTCCTAACTGATAATAAACTAGCTTTTGAAGGTGACGAAGAAATCGCTTATCTTCAAGATGGAAAAATGTGGCTGGTTGATAAATTTTCAAAAAAAGAAATGTTGTATGACCTGACTCAAGTACAAGGGGCGGTAGTTGGTTATAATTTTTCTCCGGATAATCAAACCCTGTACTGGTTAACTAGCGAAGGAGGGCTTTGGAAAGCAGATGTCGATGGTAGTCCAAAATCATTAATTACTCAGGAAGAAATGGTTGAAACAACCTTTCAAGATCCTAGCACAAAAGAGTCAGTCACTTTTCTTAAAGGTAAGGTTCTTTCATTTTCTTTATCATCTGATGGGGAGTATCTTGCTTACGAGACCCTGGAGAGATACACCGGTTGTTGTTTAGGTCCATCAGATACTCCGGTCAAGCAAATTAGGATCATGAAAAATAATGGTTCTGGGAAAGTAGTTGTCCAGCGGCCAGCCATAGTGTTTCGAGAGTTAATGGTTTTTGACGGGTGGATTCCCGGACAGCAAAAGGTTCTTTTTCATTTTCGATCAGTCGATTCTTCGGTATCAGGATCCTCTCTTTTTGAAGCTGGTGTGAATGGGAAAACACTGGGGAAGTTATCAGGAATGGTTAATTCCGAAGCAAGTGATTCAATGATTGTCGCTGGTGGCCTGCCGGTTTTTTCCCCTGACGGAGAAAATATGGCCTATGTGGAAGATGGGGTTTTGGGAAAGGGAAAGGTTTGGTTAAGCCGCCTTGACGGCCAAGACAAAAAAGTAATATTGGAAAAAGGAGCTCAAATTAGGTCTGCTTCTTACGTGATTCAATGGTCAAGAAGCGGCGACATCTTACTAATTAAAGCGACTGACAAGCTTTTAGTTTTTAAAAAAGATGGAGAACTAGTTTACGAAGCAGATTTTGAAAATCCAGAAAATCTTGAGCTGATAGTTTCCCCAAAAGATCAGGCGATCGTTGGGGTTTATCAGAAAAAAGAAGAGAAATCAGCCTCAGTTTTTTTCATTAACCTTCAAGGGGACAAGGCCATAAGTTGGCTTGAAATCCCTGCGAGTGGGTTGAGGGTCATTCCATTACTGACGGCTGAAAACGGGAGGATTTATTACTTAAAAGCCAAGAATTCAAGATCAGGAGCAGATTTTTCTCCAACGGCGCTTTGGGTTTTTGATACCAAAAACGACAGTAATGAAATGATTGCCGAGAATGTTTCTTGGTTGACCCATGTTTTTTTTGGTCGTGAAACTAAAATCAAATCACCAACAGGGCTGGAAGGCATTGGAATTTATGCTATTTCTCCGACTCAATTGTTGGCGATTGCTCCTAATGGAAAAAAAACTGGTTTTGACCCAGAAACCAGTCAAATATTGGAGGAAATTTCGAAATCTCAATATTATTTTGAAAGAGCATTGGGTGATGTGACCGGTCAAAACCCACCACCCCCGCCGGATGCTGGTCAGAATAAACTGACAATTAATTTCCCGCCGGAATTTTTTACTCTAATAGTGACTTCTAAAGATGGTTTTTATAGCTTTGCTTTTTACGCTAGTGGGCAAAATCTCCTTGAATTTGAGAGTTTTAGCGGCCCAATATTACCAGGCGAAAAGGTAATTTATGAGTTTCAATACAACCCTATCCTTGACTTTCCTTTTGAGTATCAAATTGTTAAGGATTAGGTTTATGCCTTCAAATTTACCAACATAATTCATAGTATTTTTCTAGTTATGGAATTATTAGTCTATACCGATACACTAGTGTATCGGTATTAAAACTTCTTCAATAACTAGCCAAGTTTTTTAGTTTTTCTTTAGTTTTTATATTGAGAGAAATATTTGCTTTGGTCTCATCCTTTCTCTTTATGAAGAAGCATGGAGCTTTTGTGCTAGAATATGGTTAGTGAAAAGAGCTTGGTTAGTTATCTTGGCTTCATTTTTAGTTTTACTTTTGGTAATTTTCTTCTTGAGATTTGTTATTGGGGGAAGCGAAGATGATTGGCTTTGTGTGGATGGTCAGTGGGTCAAGCATGGGGTTCCCAGCGCACCGAAGCCGGCTGAAGGTTGTGGTGACCAGGAGAAGTTGGTTAAAACACCGACAGTTAGTGAGGTTTCCAGTGGCGGCTATCCCGTCACAATTGATTTTGAAAAGTGTCAGCCAATAAAACAAGCAATTGGGGTGATGTTTGGCTCAACGACTTATGAGATTAAAGGGAAAAGTGGTCAATTTTGCTTAATGGATTATGGGGGAGAAATTGAAAATCCTGAATGGTCAGGGATATTGACGGAAGAATGTCGGATTCCTTTAAATCTTGGGGAAATGACTTTTGAGAAAACTCGGTACAAAGTTAATTTTTCTTCGATTGATCAGTTTTGTTTCGAAAAATAGTTCGCTCAAGGGATGTGAAGGGAGCTAATACAGGAATTGAGAAAATTGCTAACTACTCTGATAACTTATTAAGAGTAAAATCTAGCTTTGATTTAATAATTTCTTTTGCTTGCGAATCTAAAGGATGTTCTTGATTGTAAGTTATTCGAAGATAATGAGCATCTTCCTGAGTTTCGCTATCTCTTGGAAAAGTCTCTGGTTCAGAACCTACAAGATATTTTTTGTCCAAAGTCAGTTCTACTTGATGTAATTCGATTTTTTTAGGAATGATTTGCTCACCAACAGGTCTTCTGATCTCCGAGGAAAGAACCCAAAGCTCTTCTTTACTGCCATGATGTAGTCCTTTTTTACCTCTTTCATGCTCAATTCTGACAGTTACTTGTTGATCGGGTACTCCTTGATTTCTAAAGTCAGCAACACTAACGGAAATTCTTGAAGACTTTCCTGTGTGGACGAGTTCCCAATGATTGGAAGGTTCCTCTTCTCCGGATTTTTTTACAAGATCAATAATTTCACAAAACTTACCTTTCAAGGCTAAAGCTTCTTTATTATTTTCACCTTCCCTGGTACCTGAATCTTGTGTTTCTTGAGAGCTTTCCATTTATATTAATGTATTTAATGAAACCTTTTAGGGTTTCACGATGATTCTTGTTATATTATAATAATATTAACAAAAATGTAAAGTTTTGGACTTTTTTTCTAATTAGTCTTTCATTTTCAAGCCTTAATACCAAGTGTTGACTTTGTGTCTTTAACAATATTAGTGGTTTATTCTTCAGGAATAATGATCCAACAAAGGAGATAAGGTAATAGTCCCGGGATACCGCCGGGGATGAGGAGGAGAGCCCAAATAAGCCTGACTATCGTTTGGTCAACCCCAAGATAATTGGCAACTCCCAGGCAAACTCCAGCCAACATTCGGCCTTCCTGAGGTCTAGTAAGTTTTTTAACTTGATTTTTGGGGCTCATCGCAAACATATTTTAACCTTTTAATTTTAAAAACTCAAGGTAGTTTTGTGAGTAATAGTTCTTCAGGATTATGCCATTGGCTTAGTTTGTCTTCCTGATTGACATAGCCTCGAAAGTCAAGAATATTCTTGCTGAGGCTTAAGTGGAGGTGTTTTCTCTCAAAATCAGTGGTTTGGGTTTGATTCTCGCCGAGGTTAGCCAAGAAGTCACCTTTTTTAACATGAATTTTTTGAGTCAAGCTTTGAAGCTCAAGGTGGCCGTAAAGGGCATAAAAATTCTGATTTTCAAATTGACATTTTAGGCCAAGAGCTCCTCCATAACCAGAAACCCATTGACTGAAAACAATTTCTCCGTCACAAATAGCAAAAACCGGAACAGGGCTGGCAATGTCTTGATACTCAACATCAACACCAGTATGGTAGCCTGAAAATCGCTCTGGTTGAACTGGAGAGTTTTTTTGGGTGATAAATATCCCGAAAGGTTTTTTGGTAACTCTATTTTTAAATTCAGCCACGGGGAGGGCAAATTCAAACTTGGGTTCGGGCGTGAGGGGCGGTCTTGTGATTATCTCTTGGGAAGGTTGAGATGTTTTTTCAAACTGAAAAAGATTTAATTGAGGAGTTAATTTTGCCCCCAGTATTAATAAAAGAGCTAGGGTAATTAGGGAAAGAAGGATTTTTTTCATTTGCCCAATATTTTATCAAACAAAGTCTTAATTTGTATGACGTGGTCTATTATTATTTTAAAATTCGCTTCCTCTGGTAAAATAAGAAGCAATGAAAATTATCAAGCTCTCAAAAGATAATTTTAATAAGACGGTCGATTTGGTTAAAGTTACTTTAGAAAACAATGGTTTAGTTGTTTTGCCGTCAGATACGGCCTATGGCTTAGCGGCTAATGCCTGCTCAGCTAAAGCAGTTCAGAGGATCTATGATTTTAAAGGCCGGCAATTTGGCAAAGGTCTTTCGATATTTTTAAATAATTTTTCAGAGATTGGTCAATACACTATATATAGTCACCACCAAGAGGTAACTATAAAAACCTTGCTGCCTGGGCCCTTTACGGTGATTTTAGAGTCTCGAGGTTTAGTTTCGCCTCAGGTTGAGCCTGGAGACAAAACTTTAGGAATCAGGATCATTGATCATCAACTGATTAAGGCGGTTACTCAATCAGTTGCTTTTCCGATTACGGCCACTTCAGCTAATCTGGCCGGTAAGGGTCCTCATTTTTCGATTGATTCATTTTTAAAAACTTTATCGGTAAAAAAGAAAAAAGAAATTGATCTAATCGTTGATGCTGGTCAACTGCCTCGGCGGCCAACCTCAACGCTGGTCAGACTGGTTGATGACAAAATCAAAGTTCTTCGTCAGGGAATTTTAAACCTGGAATTGCTTTTAGAAAAAGAAACTCAAAGCGAGTCTGAAACTAAAGAAATTGCCCAAAAAATATTTAGGGAATACTTAAACAAAGACTTATCAAATACTGCAGTAGTTTTGGTTATGAAAGGTAGTTTGGGAGCCGGTAAAACTGTCTTTGCCAAGGGGATCGGTGAATTGTTTGGACTTGAATTAACCTCGCCGACCTTTGTTTTAATGGATGAACACCTTGTTAAAACTAAAAAAGAAAAACTAAAGACAAAAAATATATTCAATGCAAAAATCCTTTATCATCTCGACCTTTATCGAATTGAGTCGGAGGAGGAGATTTTAGAACTCAATCTTAGCCAATTTCTTAAAAAAGGCAATTTAATGATGATTGAATGGGGTGAGAAACTTTCGGTTTTTGAAAAGTTAAAAACCGATAAAACAGTCTTTTATTTGATGCAAATTGAAGAAACAGGGAGAAACAAGCGGAAATTTAGTTTTTTTAAGGTTTAGAAAACACTTTCGAGATAAGCCAATGATGAAAATATTAGCCATTGAAACATCGTGTGATGAAACAGCCGTGGCGGTAACTGAGGGCCGGCGGATACTCTCGAACGTTATTTTTTCCCAAATTAATATCCATAAAAAGTGGGGTGGGGTTTATCCATCCTTAGCTAAAAGAGCTCATGAAGAAAAAATTGATGTGGCCATCCAAAAAGCATTAAAAAATGCTGGGGTAAAAATTAATCAGATAGATGCCATTGCGGTTACCTTTGGTCCGGGATTAGTGATTGCTCTAGAAATTGGCCTTAACAAAGCGAAAGAATTGGCTGTTCAATACAATAAACCGTTGATTCCTGTTGATCATATCGAAGGCCATATATATTCTTGTTTTGCTCAAAATAGTCAAGGCAATCCAAAAAGAGAAATTAATTTTCCTTTTTTAGCTTTGATTGTCTCTGGAGGCCACACGAGCATAATCTTAGTCAAAGACCATTTGAAGTATGAAATTATCGGTCGGACATTGGATGATGCCGCTGGTGAAGCTTTAGATAAGGCCGCCAAAATGATGGGCTTGGGCTATCCGGGAGGGCCGGTGATTGAGGAGTTAGCCAAAACTGGAGACCCTTTGTTTTTAGATTTACCGATGCCGATGAAAAACAATAAAACATTAGATTTTTCTTATTCGGGTTTAAAAACGGCTTTCAAGTATCAGCTTGAAAAAATGCCCGAAAAAGTGATTTTAAAAAATCTTTCTCACTTGGCGGCTTCTTTTCAAGAAGTCGCCTTTAACCAAATTATTGACCGACTTGAAAAAGCTTTTTTGAACCTAAAGGGCCCAACCCTGCAGGCCTGGGAGTTAGTTGTCGGTGGCGGGGTGGTGGCTAACAAGAAATTGCGGCAAAAAATTAGACAGCTAGTTAAGCAAAAAAAAGCGAGTGTTTTGTTCCCATTGTCTCAAAAGTTAACTGGTGATAATGCGGCCATGATTGGGGTGGCCGCCCACTATAAATACCAAAAGGGCGTCTATTTAAAAGACGGCTTTGAGAGTTTGGATCGGGTTGCCAGGCCAAATTTGAAAATGTGGATCAATGAGTCAAAAGACGTAGGCTAATTTTGGTAGTGGTAGAGATTGGCGATTTTAGTTTCAATAACCGGAACGAATAAGTCCTGATAGGGCATTTGATCTGATTGGGCGATTGTCTTTTCGTCTGGGCCCCAATAAATCCACTGCGTTTTAGTCTTTTGAAAAAAGTCCAAAACCTCATCTTGATCCATTTTACCTTGATAAAATTGAGCAATTTTGGAATATCGTTCCTGGTAATGAAGATGCTGTTTATGGCTCAGCCAAGTTTTCTTTCCAGTGTGGGCGGTCAGAAAATTAGCCATTTCAGGAGCGGCCATGATCGCTTTATCAGTTTGATCTTGCTCTTTAAGATATTGGATGATCTCTCCTTCTGATTTGTTTAAGTAAACCCAACGGTTATCATAATCCTTACTGACTCTTTGTGTAAAAACAAAAAGACTGGACAATCCAGAAAGAGAGACAATTGTTAGTCCAACCACAAAAAAAGTTTTTGTGGTTTTTGGAAAAATTGTTTTGATTCCCCTAATGGCCAGCAAGGAAATTGGAACCCAAAGGCCCCTGATCAACAGGCGTTGAAAATTAAAGGGTAAATAAATCACTGCGAGTTGGATAAAAAGCCAAGTTAGCATGAAGCGAGTTTTTTGATCAATTTTTCGGTAAAGAGCTGGCAATATTGCCAAAGGGATTAACAAGCCGGACCCAAGGATTAAATATGAGAACTTAGGTGAGGAAAAAGATTGGGAAAGTTGGCCAGTAAAAGTTGGGCTGAGCAAGAGTTTTTTCCCGATGGTGAGGAGATAGAAGCCGACGCCAAGCCCTAAGGAAATAACCAAAGGTATTTGATTGGTCAAAAATTTAATTGATTTATTTCTAAAGTATTCCCAAAGGCAAAAGGTGGTCAAGATGGCCGCGATTGGAATCAAGTTATAGGGGTGGAAAAATAGCATGAGAAGATTTGCCAGGCCAGCTTTAACAATTGATATTTTTTTTTGTTTAGTCATCGCGACAAAGCAATATCCCAGGGTGACCATCAGGAGCCCAAGACTAACTGCTTCGTGAGGAAAATATAAAGCTCTTAAGAAAGTGAAGTTAGGAGTGGCAATATCCGGCAGGGCAGTTTCGGGTAAAAAATACCACCCTAGGCCACCGCCGAGGACTAAGATGAACAAGCAGGTCATTTTCTCCCATTGTTTTTTAAACCAAAGACTAGCGAGCCACCAAGAAGAAAGGATTAGAAAAAGCGAAGTAACAATTCCCAGCAGATGGAAAATTACAATTGGCCTAAGGCTCAGAGAGCTAGAAGCTCTTCCAGTGATTATATAAAGGGAGTAAAGTGGGATTTCAAATTCATTCTCACTGTCAAAGTAGTCTTGATAAAAAAGATGACCATCTTGTCCTTGATTGATAACATTCTGGTAAGTGCTGACATCCCACGGGTCGAACCAAGAAACTTGGCCGCTATACCATTGATCTTCTGGTTTGATAATGGCTTTATAGAGATCCGGTCCTCTAGTCAGAAAATTGACGATTATAAAGATGAAGATCAAGAAAACAATGTTTTTTGTTCTGCTTGTTTTAACGGTTAGATTTGATAATTTGGTTTTTATTGGCTTGGTCATGGTTGAGCAGTTCCTCGAAGATACACGGCTTGCCAGGGCTGGTAGTGAGAATAAAATGATTTTTCTTGAAGAGTAATATTGTTTCGAGTAACCTTCCAGTCAACCGAGACCTTTGCCCCAGGGATCGATCTTTCGATTTGTTTAAGAGTTCCGATCGGCAAAGAAGGATCATCTTGATAAAGATCAGGCGGTGGTGGGGTTTGGTTCCAGTACTTGGGTTGACTAAGGAAAGTTTGTCGGCCATCATGAGTACCATAGAATTCAAAGACCAAGCTTTGAGATTGGTTGTCAATCTTGGTTTGAATAAGGACATAGGCAGGGGAATCATTTTTGAATTTTAAATCAGTTCCCGGCATCCAAATTGTGGCGTCTATTCCCGGACCAAAGCCTCCTTGTTCATAGTAGCTCACGCGGTAAGAGTGGGGGTGGCGCTCAATAATCGGGAATCCGGTATCCAAGATGGTTCTGAAAAGAGTCGTTGAAGTTTGGCAGACGCCGCCTCCGTCTCCTAAAATGGTTCTTCCTTCTTTGATCACGAAGGCAGATTTATAGCCAGTTTCCGGAGAAACTTCACCAAGAGTGTCGTTGAAAGAGAAGATTGCCTCTGGTGGTATTAAAATTCCGTTTAGTTTTGAAGCGGCCAGGGTAAGATTGTGGATTCGGGAAAGGCTTGAGCCATTAAAGTAAGAGCGGCCAGTTCCAATCAATTCTTTTATCCCCAGATTATTAATTTGATCAATAGTGATTTCAGGGTCAGTTTGCCCGACAGGTAAGTTGATTATTATCTCACTACTGCCAGTGGCCATCAGATCAGTTTCTTCAAGAGCAGAAGCAATTAGTTGCTTAGTTTTTTCTTGATCCAGTTCTTGTCCTTTTTCTGCCGGATGAAATTCTGTCACCCTTTTGTTTTGGAATTGGAAAATTGCGTTTTGGGGTAATCGGTTGATCGAAGTAGCTAAAACAGCGGTTTGGCTGGCAATTTTTTCTTGGTTAAGACCCTCATCAAAGGCCAAAAAGTTGAGTAAGTTTTCATTAGTAATTTCCCACTGTTGGTTTTCAAAAGTAAGTAATATTTTTTTTTCGATTAGTTTCTCTGCTCTTTGACGGGTGTTTTGGATTTGAGATTCCGATAGTTTCCAAGCAGATCGGTTAATTGGTAACTCAAGGGGTTGAAAATTGCGAGTAGCCAGGCGATGTTTGATGGTCATGATCAGTTTATTTTGATCGAGTTCTTGTCCGGCTTGACCGGGGTTGATGACAATTTCTTGGTTAACTAAAGAAATTGTTGGTTCAATATGGGGGACAAATAATTGAGCAGAATAACTGGCTACCCTGTCTTGAAGGAGGTCTTGGTTTAGTTGATACTCGAAGGTGAGGTCGATTCCCTTACTCCAAGCTAAAGCCTTTGTCTTAAGGTTTTCAAGAGAAGTTCCTCCCCTTCCAATATTATAAGCTTTGTTAATTGTTTGATGGAGGTCGTAGAGAAAAAATATGTCGGTCAATACTAAGTCCCATTTTTGTTCGTCGTTAAAGAGGGTAAGTTTTTGAGCAGGCGATTTTTTTATAGAATTTTTAAGGGTTTTGATCGCTTTATCAGGGGCTTGGTTGCCGAGAGGGATATTGGCCACCGTGATGCCGGGATATATTTGATGCCGATAGGCAATCTGAAATGAAGCCAAGAAGATCGTTAAAAAGATAGCAAGTCCAGCTGAAAGAAGCTTGATGATTTTAAGAGGTTTTATAAATTTTGATTGAGTAATTTTCATTTGATATTAACTGACAACAAGAATAGTTTGCAATTTATTTTTTATTTCTTGTATGATAACATTAGAATTTAGAGAGAGCTAATCGAGACGATTAGTTTGCCAATTTTTTTTTGATAATGATGGGACCAAATTTATGCCTGACCTGCCGGTAAACAACCAAGCACTTGGTCAAGATCCTCCAAAAACAGGAGAAGATTCTTTGAATCAAAATCCTCCTGCGCCTCCGGTGGAATCTCCTAAAGTAAATGAGGTTGTTGAACCCAAAGATCCTTCGGCTCCTGTCGGTAATTTTTCGACTCCGCCTGGCTCGACTCCGCCCGCTTCACCCGAGGCTCTCAAGACAGAGGAGTCTTTACCAAGCCCATCATTGCCTCCTTTGCCGGTCCAGGATAAGCCTGGAGTTGTTGATCCGGGAGTGGTTGCTGGGGTTGGGGGAGGTGTCCCGACGGCTGAGCCTCAAACTTTTCACTCGGCTGGTCGTTCGCCAGGTTCGGTGATCAAAAAAATAGTTCCCTTATTAATCATTTTAGTCGTCGCCGCCGGAATAGTCTACGCTGTTTCTCGTTATTTTCTGCCTCAGGTATCGGAGATTGGTTTTGGTAAGAAAGAATTAGTTTATTGGGGTCTTTGGGAGTCAGAAGGAGTGATGGAGACTGTCTTGTCAGAATGGGAAGAGGAGTCCGGTGTTAAAGTGCTCTATGAATATCATCATCCTCGAGAGTATCGTCAGCGACTTCAAACAGCTTTGGCAAAAGGAGAGGGTCCGGATATTTTTCGTTTTCATAATAGCTGGACACCGATGCTCAAAAATGATCTTGACGCTGTCCCTGCTTCAGTTATGAACGCCGCAACTTTTGAAAATACATATTATCCCGTGGCTCAGGCAAGTTTAAAGTCAGGGGCTGGATATTTAGGGATTCCTCTAGAGATTGATACCCTAGCACTTTTTTACAATCAGGACATTTTTACTGCGGCTAGGGTTTCCCCTCCTCGGACATGGGATGAATTACGACGGTTGGCGATTCAATTAACTGTCAGGGACGGACAATCGAAGCAAATTCAACGAGCTGGAGTTTCTTTGGGAACAACTGGAAATATTTGGCACTGGTCAGATATTCTTGGTTTGATGATGCTCCAAAATGGAGCCAAGCTTAATAACCCTACCGGCCCCTTGGCCGAAGACGCTTTGTCATTTTATGCTCTTTTTTCTAAAACAGATAAGGTTTGGGATGAAACCTTGCCGGACTCTTTAACAGCTTTTGCGATGGAGAAGTCGGCCATGTGCTTTGGTTATTCATGGAGTATCTTTGAAATTCTCAACGTTAATCCAAATCTTAATTTTAAAGTTATTCCGGTTCCTCAGCTGTCAGAAACAGATATTACTTGGGCCTCTTTTTGGGTTGAGGGGGTTTCAAAAAATAGTCCCAACAAAACGGCAGCTTGGGATTTTTTAAAGTTTTTATCTTCTGAGGAAACGATGGAAAAGCTTTATCAGTCACAAAGCAAAGTTCGTCTTTTTGGAGAACCTTATTCTCGGGTCTCGATGGCTAGCAAGCTAGAAGATGATCCGATGGTTTTTCCTTTTATTAGCCAAGCTTCTAAGGCTGAATCGTGGTATCTTTCTTCTCGGACTTTTGACAATGGGATCAATGATTCGATCATTGAGTATTTTGCTGATGCAGTCAATAGTGTTAGTCAGAGGTCTAGTGCCAAGGGAGCTTTATCGACTGTCGCCAAAGGGGTTCGGCAAATATTGTCTAAATATGGTTTGCCCCTTAAGTAAAGAGGCTAGTTTCTTGCAAAAATTGCTTTTTAAGATACCCCAAGTTTATTCAATAAATTTTTATTGGTGAATTTTTTAAACAAACTTTTTGATGGTGAAGAGTAAGACAAAGACTGTTTTTGGCCGGGGTCCTCGACCGAAAGAGAGCCAAAGTATATTAACTTCGATTAAGAAAACTCTTGTTTACGCTGATATCTTTGATTATCCCTTGGACTCATCAGAAATGCATCGGTTTTTGATAAGTAAACTCCAAATTCCAAACTCCAAACTCAAAAAATTTATCAAAAAGGCCCTGCCTAATGTTTCTGAAAAACGAGGATTTTATTTTTTAGAGGGAAGAGAAAAAATTGTCTCGATTCGAAAAAATAGAAAAAAGTGGAGCCGGGAGAAGATGGTCATTGTTCGTCGTGTTGAAAAATGGTTAAGGTTAATTCCTTGGATTAAAATGGTCGCTGTCACTGGGGCTTTGGCGATGAACAATGCCAGCCAAGATGACGACATCGACTTACTAATCGTCTCGGAAAAAAACCGGCTTTGGTTGACAAGATTCTTTTCAGTTTTTTTAGTGGAAATAGTTGCCAAGCGCCGTCATCCGGGTGACCAAAGAGTCAATAATAAAATTTGTTTAAACATGTTTTTAAGTGAAGATTATTTGTCGATTCCAGAGAAAGAGCGGGATTTATTTACAGCCCACGAAGTGGTTCAGTTAAAACCAGTTATGGATAAAAAAAAGACTTACCGAAAGTTTATTAAAGCTAATCAATGGATAAAAAAGTTTTTACCCAATTGGGAGCCAGCCAATAATTCTTTTCAAGAGAAGGCCAACTCTCAGTCAAAGATATATTTTAAGTTAGGGGTTTTGGATAGTCTTGAAAGTTTAGTAAGAAGGTTCCAGCTTGGTTATATGGCCCAGCGAAAGACTTCTGAGATAACTGACCCTGGTCGAATTCTTTTTCATCCTCAAGATGTTCGGGGATTGATCTTAAAAAAATATCAGACCAGGCTTAAAAAACTTAGACTTAAAATGGTAAAATAAGGACTAGATATGAGCCCTTGGCATTATTCATTGATCAGTGTTCTGATTGTCAGCTTGCTTTCGTTTATTGGGGTTTTATTTCTTGCTTTTAAGCTGGAAAAATTGAGGAAAATCCTTCTTTTTTTAGTCAGTTTTGCGGCTGGTGGCCTTCTAGGAGACGCTTTTATCCATCTTTTACCAGAAACAATTGAAAAAGTTGGTTTTAACCTTCAGGTATCTTTATCGGTCTTGTCTGGCTTGCTTTTATTTTTTGTGATGGAGAAATTTATTCGTTGGCGGCATTGCCATGAGCCCACTTGTGATGAGCACCCTCATCCAGTGGCCATGATGAATCTAATCGGTGACGGGTTTCATAATTTCATGGATGGGCTTTTGATTGCGGCAAGTTTTTGTGTCAGTTTTTCATTAGGCCTGGCGACGACACTCGCGATTGTTTTACACGAAATTCCTCAAGAGATTGGTGACTTTGGGGTTTTGATTCATGCCGGATTCAGTAAAGCCAAGGCAATATTATTTAATTTCTTAACGGCCTTGACAGCAATTTTAGGAGTGCTGGTGGCCTTGGCACTAAACAATCAAATTGAGGGGTTTACCCAAATATTACTACCCTTTACGGCCGGGGGGTTTATTTATATTGCCGGTTCAGACTTAATTCCAGAGCTGAAAAAAGAAACAGAGATAAAAAAATCTGCTTTTCAGTTGCTGGGACTAGTTTTAGGAATTGGGGTCATGTTGGCTTTAACGGTGCTTGAATGAAGATAACAAATATTGTTTAAAACACACCGGGAGCGTGCGAAGCATTCTCCCGGTGTGGGGGTATATTAGTTTTTAGCTTAATTTAATGAGAAAAATAAGAAGAAAAGTGCCCAAGATACCTTTAAGATGGAGTCGCAAGATATTTATTTTCCTCGGAGGTGGAGGGGTAGTGGCGGTTGCCAGCCTATTTGCCTACTCTTACTATTTTCGCCAATCCCCGCCATTGGAAGAAAAGTTTGTGGTTGAACCGTTGCCGTTTGATCAGACCTTGCCTTTGCCGACTTCAGAAAAACCAGGTCATCTTGAAAAAAAAGTTGAATCGCCGGTAGAACTTATTCAGCCCGGACAAACGGTTTTATTGTCAGGGACAAGGGTTGCCTACCAGTCTTTTAATAATTGTGGACCGGCCAACTTAAGTATGATTCTTTCATATTATGGAATTTCCAAAACCCAGAAAGAGCTAGCTGAACAATTAAGGCCCTATCGCCATCCTCAAGGAGATAATGATGATAAAACGGTTTTCCCTCAGGAATTTGTGGATGCTGTAGAGGATAATGGCTTAAGGGCCTTGTATCGACCCAACGGGTCACTTCAATTGATTAAACTATTTTTAGCCAACGATATTCCGGTCGTGGTTAAGACTTTATTAAAAAAGACTGAAGATAGTGCTCACTTTCGGGTTGTTCGTGGTTTTGATGAGGAAAAACAAGTGATGATTGTTGATGATTCATATTTTGGACCCAACAAGAAAATCAGTTATTTTGATTTTCTCTCAATGTGGCAGCCTTTTGGATATGTTTACATGCCAGTTTATCGTGAAGGAAAAGATGAAACGATACAGGCAATTTTAGGATCAGAAATAGATCCAGAGGTAGCTTATTGGCGCTTGATTAACCGGTCTCAAAAAGAAATTGAAAAAGATCCTCAAAGTATCTGGCCAAAGTTTAACTTAGTCAATAGTTACTACCGCGTTGGTCAACTTGAAAAATGTGTTGAAGAGTTTGAGAAGATTGAATTTGATCTGCCGCGCCGGGCGCTTTGGTACCAGATTGAGCCAATTTTAGCTTACCAGAAATTAGAAAATTATGATCGGGTTTTTGAAATTATCGAGCAAGTTTTAAATGATGGTAATCGGGCTTTTTCTGAACTTTATCAGATTAGAGGTGAGATTTTCTTAGATCAAGGCGAAAAAGTTGCCGCTAAAAATGAATTTCAACGAGCCCTTGAATACAATTCAAATTTTCTTCCAGCTAAAAAAGCTTTGTCGGGTCTTGCTCAATAGCCGGTGTTTTTTACACCGATACACCGGTGTATCGGTGTAAGTAATAAGATTAGGAGAGTTGTGTGCTATTCTTAGGAAGATAATATATATGGCAATGATTATCTTAAAGATATGTTAAATAAAGTTGCGGTTATTAAAAACATCGACATTAAAAAGGCCGTGAGGCAGGCCGTGGAGCAGGTTGGTTTTCCCAAGGTGAAAGGCAAGAGAGTTTTAGTTAAGCCTAACTGCAATAGTCCTGATGAATATCCGGGAACCACTAATCCACAAGTAGTGGCTGAGGTGGTAAGGCTATGTGAAGAAGGTGGAGCCAAAGAAATCATTGTCGGTGACAAGTCTAGTGTTTTTTGGCCTCACTGTTCCACGAAAAAAGTGATGAAGGTGATTGGCTTGCTCGAAGCGCTTAAAAATACCAAGGCCAAGATTTTGCCGTTTGATAAAAATGAATGGGTAAAAGTTAAACCGGATAACGAGGTTAATAATGAAACCTCGGGGATTGAGGCCAAAGCCAAAACCCACTGGCCTCGTGGCTTTAAAATTCCCAAAGCCTTAGTCGAAGCCGAGGTAATTATTTCCGTTCCGGTAATCCATACTCACAGCATTACCGGTATTTCCTTGAGTTTAAAAAATTCGGTTGGAATTTTAGACGGTAAAAGTCGGGTTCTAATGCATGCCTCGCGCCACATTCAAGAAAAAGTGGCTGAGATAAATTTGACCTACGAGGTGGATTTGGTTATTCTTGATGGCACTAAGGCCTTTATTGACGGTGGCCCTAATCGTGGTGAAGAAGTCAGGCCAAACACGATTGTTGCTTCTCGCAGCCGAGTCCAGGCCGATATTGCCGCTTACAAGCTTTTAGTTGAGTGGGGGGCTGAACTTCCTGAGCCGGCTGAATCACATCCCCAGATCAAGCACGCGATCAAAGTTGGTGTAAAATAACTTTTTACCCTGAACCCTACGTGGTTCAGGGCTTGACGGTTTAAGATCTTTTTTGGTATAATACGCCAATTAGCAGAGTCTGCTAATCTTTTTTTTGAGAGAAAAAAATAAGATGGTTAAAACAAAGCCAGTAACTCCAAAACTTAAGCCCACCGCCGGTTATGCTCTAATAGAGCCGGTTCAGTTAGAAAAAAGAACGGCCGCCGGAATAGTTCTTCCAGATTCTCATGATGAAAAATCCCAAAAAGGAAAAGTAGTTGCAATGGGAAAAAACCCAACTAATGAAAAAGGAATTGAGCAAGTGCCTGAATTTAAGGTTAATGACACGGTGGTTTATAAAAAATGGGGTGGAGACGAAGTAAAGTTGGATATTACTGGCAAAGAATTCACTTTTGTTAAGTTTGATGACGTGTTGGCAATATTAGGATAATAGAATAAGAGGATAAGAGTGATGAATCGAAGGCGATTGATCACTAGATACTTGATCCTTTATCTTAAAAAATGGCTAAACAACTAAAATACTCAGAAGAAGCAAGAGCCAAGTTAAAAAAAGGCGTTGACGCTGTTGCTAAGGCAGTTGGGACCACCTTGGGTCCTAAGGGGCGCAACATTGCTTTAGATAAAAAATGGGGCGCACCTTCTGTGGTTCATGATGGGGTTTCGGTCGCTAAAGAAATTGAACTGGTTGATCCTTTTGAAAATATGGGAGCCCAGCTAGTGAGAGAAGCGGCAGAAAAAACAAATGATGTGACCGGAGATGGAACCACGACCGCCACTATTCTGGTTCAGGCGATTGTTGAGGTTGGCATCAAGAATATTACCGCTGGAGCCAACCCAATGATTATGAATCGGGGCATTGAGGAGGCAGCTAGACAGGCGTTGAGTTTTATTAGTAAAGAAGCCAAGGCAGTTCGGGATGATTCTCAGAAAATTGTTCAAGTGGCGACTATTTCAGCCCAAAACGAACTTATTGGCAAGAAAATTGCCGAGGCATTGGACAAAGTGGGTCCGGATGGAGTGGTGACTGTTGAAGAAGGTAAGGGTTTAGAGATTGAGATTGACTATAAGGAAGGAATGGAGTTTGACAAGGGTTATAGTTCGGCCTATTTTGTCACTAATCCGGATTCGATGGAGGCCACCATTGAAAATCCTTATCTTTTATTGACTGATAAAAAGATCTCTTCTCTTCAAGAACTTTTGCCCTTTTTAGAGAATTTAGTCAAAGTTTCCAAAAACTTAGTCATTATTGCGGATGAAGTTGAGGGCGAAGCTTTAGCAACCTTAGTGGTCAATAAATTAAGGGGAACCTTTAATGTTTTGGCGGTGGAAGCCCCTGGCTTTGGTGATCGTCGGAAAGCAATGCTTGAAGACATTGCCATTTTAACCGGTGGAACGGTAATTTCTGAAGATGTTGGTCGCAAGCTTGAAGAAGTAACTGTTGAAGATCTTGGCCAAGCTGATCGAATCACAGCTGATAAAGATAAAACTATTATTGTCGGAGGCAAGGGGGATAAGGCTTCGATCAAATCTCGGATTAAGCAAATTAGGCGTGAAATTGGTTTGGTAACTTCAGAATTTGACCAAGAAAAACTTGAAGAAAGATTGGCTAAGTTAACTGGCGGGGTGGCGGTTATCGAAGTCGGGGCTGCTTCTGAAACCGAGATGAAAGAGAAGCAAGAGCGGGTCAAAGACGCGGTGGCGGCGACTAAGGCAGCTCTAGAGGAAGGGATTGTTTCCGGAGGTGGAGTTGTTCTTTTGAGGGCTGCAGAAAAAATTGACCTTAAACCCTTTAAGGGCGATGAACTCACTGGGGCTAAAATTGTTAAAAAAGCCCTTGAGGCGCCGATGAAGTTATTGGCTGAGAATGCGGGTGAAGACGGAAATGTGGTTGTCGCTAATGTTCGTGGGAAAGAAAAAGGAGTTGGTTTCAATGTCATGACCGGTGAATACGTTAACATGGTCAAAGCTGGGGTGATTGATCCGGCCAAGGTGACCCGATCTGCTCTTCAAAATGCTGTTTCAGTGGCGACAATGATTTTAACAACTGAAGGACTAGTGACTGATATTCCTGAGGAAGAAAAAACACCTCCAATGCCAGCCGGTGGCGGCATGCCGGGCGGCATGGGCATGGGGATGTAATTTAAATTTTTAATTTCTAATTGACCTAATTTCTAAAATATCCGCCAGGAGGTGGATTTTTTTGTGGTGAAAATTTCCTATACACTGGAATATAGGAAACAAAGAAGCAACTGGTTCTAAGTTATTGGCTTGAAACAAGTGTCGATTTTAGCCTAATTAATTGATAAAATGACTCTGAAAGGGGGTGTTTATGGCTAAAGATGGAAAACAAGGCAAGGAAAAAAATTTGGCAATGCCTCAGATTGAGATCCCAAAAGATCTAAAAATTCTTTACGCTGACAGTGTTCAGATTATGACCAAAAGGTTCGGAGTTATTTTAGATGTGGCTCAGCAAGCTGGGCCGACTAATCGCCACCAGATTGTGGCTCGGATTGGGATGAGTCGCGGGCATGCCAAGGCTCTTTGTGAGCAACTCTTAAGAGCTCTTCAACAAACCGGCGTTGATCAGGCAAAAGCAAAGAAGATGGTGGTTAATTAAGAAAAAAATTTAATATTGTTGTTTTTATTAATGAAAGTTTTTTGGTTTAAGAGTGAAGTTGGTAATTTTGAAGAATTTGTCCCATTAAGTATAATAACAAGGTTCGGTGAAGTAAAAATGTTTGGTAATTTAAATAAATGACTTTAGCTATATATAAAGAATCTCAACCAAAGAAAGAATCAGTTTTTTTAAAAAGACCACTGGTGTTTATCGACATTGAAACAACTGGCTTGAACCCTAATAGACCTGATGAACACGAAATTTTAGAGATTGGTTGCTTGGTGGTTGATCGTGAGAGTTTAAAAGTATTAGGAGAATATTGTGCAAAGGTTGTCCCAGAGCGTATTGAATCTGCTGATCCAAAAGCCCTAGAAGTCAATCATTATTCTGAAGATGATTGGCGGGGCGCAAAACCATTAAGACAAGTGATTGAGGAGCTAAATGATTTAGCGCCAGGAGGGTTATTTATTGGTTGGAATGTTAGCTTTGATCGAGGCTTTATTGAGAAAGCAGCTTCACAGATGAGACTTCCCTTGAATTATGACTATCACTGGCTTGATGTTGCGTCAATGGCTGATTTTGTTCTTTATCCTAATAGCCAAGAATTTTCAAAACCAAGCTTGGGTGCCGTTTGCGAACTTTTAGAAATACCTCACAAAGAAGCTCATACAGCATTAGGTGATGCAAGGGCCACGTTTACTGTTTATAAGGCTTTGCGAAAGACGAAAGATATTGGTTAATTATAGTTTCTTATGAACGAATTTACGGCCAAAGTTAAAATAACACCAAAAATTTTGGTATTTATCAAAAAGTATTCGGCAAAGTCTGAGTTGCTGACGCCGTTACTTGAAAGCTATTGGAAGCCTAAGGGAGTTGGTCTTAAGAACTTTCCACCAGGTAAAAAAGTAATTCGTCTTCGAGCGCTCATGGAGCGACCAGAAAAAGCAGTTGTCGATGAATTAAACACTTTTCTTAAAGGTGGCAGTTATACTCATGATAAAGTTCGTTTATTTAAAGGTAGCTTTGAGGAAAGTGAATTATTTTTAGAAAAAGAGGGCTATGAGAAATGGTCTGAAATTAAGCTAGGGTCAATTAAGCACAAATTAAAATTACTAGGTGATTTAGTGGTTGATGCTCTTGAAGAAGAAATTAATGGTAAAAAAACAGTCGTTAAATTCGAAGCAGAAAAAGAATCTGACATTGATAGAGTCAAAAAGCTTCTTAATCTTACTTCTCATGAACTAATTCTCAAAAACCGCGCTGAGCTTCTGGCTGAGTAAATGGGCTTGCTTTAGGCGAAACAGTTTCTAAACGTTCGTTTACAGTAGAGATCTGCCGGTAAGTATCTAATTTCTAAGCTAAGAATAATACCGATAAACTAGTTTATCGGTAGTGGAATAAGTCAAATATTTGAATAGCAGAGTTAGTTTGCAGAGTTAGTTTATTGAAGAATCGTTAATGGGTTAAAGGCTTGATTGTGGTCGTAAACTTCAAGATGCAAGTGGGCGCCGGTAGCTCGACCAGTCGTTCCCACGGTTCCCAAAACAGTATTTTTAGTTACTTTTTCACCTTTTTGGATCACAATTTTAGTCATGTGAGCATAAAGAGATTCAAAGCCAGAACCATGATCGATGATCACAAAGTTTCCGTAAGCTGATCGGCTGAATACTGCCTCTTTGACTTCCCCCTCCATTATCGGATAGATTGGGGCGCCAATAGCTTCTTTAAAGTCAATTGCCTGGTGAAAAATATGGTAGCCTTGGGAAATCTCAAAGGAATCTAAAGGCTTCTGAACTGATCTTTCAGTGGTAATTTGAATATTCACCGGGTTGACAGCAGTATTCTCGGTCTCAAGAGATTTGTTAAAAGCGGAAATCGAAGGAACAGTGACACCGGTCACCAAAGTAAAAACAGCTAAATTGGCACCAAAAATTTGACCAAGCTTCTTATTTTCTAAAAGTCGCCTGAGAATTCGTGTCATTGGATTGCCGGCATAGCGTTTACTATTGGCAGTTTTACTTAAAAGGGAAATATAGTCAAAAACCCGGTTGGGAAAGGGTTTTTTAGGCCGGCCTCGTTTACGATTAATGGTAATCGCCATTTGGCTTCGACCAAAATTAAGAGTATATGACATAGGTGGGCTCTTGCCCAAATTGGCCTTAACTTGTTATTTATTTTTAATCCACTCAAAATTTCACTTCCTCAAGTAAATTTTTTAGTGGAACTATTGGCCTGGCTGGACAATAGTTTTGAAGTTAAGGTTTGACAGTTTACTTATCTAAATATGCGAATTTGTTATGATTTATCTAGTCTTTTTCTTCTCCACTTCGTGAATCGAAAAAGCCTGGTAATTTTACCCTCCTAATCTTGCTTCTCGCCTTAATTGAACTATTCGTTCACGGCTCGAAGGGCAATTATCGGAGGGTTATGATTTATCTAGTCTTTTTCTTCTCCACTTCGTGAATCGAAAAAGCCTGGT
>JBHPGO010000004.1:0-54036 GCA_042570465.1 Patescibacteria group bacterium | reverse complement strand
TTTCTTCTTCTGTCCAAGATTCTAACTCTTTTCTGGCCCATTTTTGGATAAGAGCAAAGGCTGTACTTTACCAGAGGATATAAAACCTTTCGATTGCAAGGTGTTCCCCGTAGCATTCATTTATAAAAATGGCAAAACTTCTTTTTATCTGAACAAAAAGTGCCCATATTATAGAGAAATTCCAAGAGAGTGGATCGAAAAAACCCATAAATGGGCCAGAAAAGAGTTAGAATCTTGGACAGAAGAAGAAAAATTGGAATATAGCAAAATGATTGAAAAATATCCGCAATCTCAACTAATACCGCTTTAAAAAATCGCCGCCGAGTTTCATATAGCACGGTATATTTGGGTCCGATCTTGCAGATTCTTAACCTATATTGGCCAATTTTGAAGGAATATTGTAAAATTGGGCCAATATCAGATACCGAAACGTTATGTAGTATACTAGAAACTAATCCTGCCTCATAATACTGCCCAAAAAGGTAAATTATGAGGATTTTTGATGAATCACTAGATTTTATTAAAAGCGCCCTTGTTTTTGATTTTCCTCTTCAAACTGATTTTTCTCTTAAGGAAACCTTAAAAACTCTAGATATTTCTTTTTTCAGCGATTTGCTGGTTACTCTAGCTTTATTTTTTATTTTTCTTTTAATTATCTACGCATTATTAAGATTGCTATTTACCAGAATGGAGTTGAAACAAAGGTATGTTTTGTTTGAAATCAAACCCCTGACCAAAACCCTGCAAAGCCCTCTTTCTACCCAGCAGCTTTTTAACCTCATTCATGGCTTGGCCAGACAACGATCGATTTTTTATAAGCTTTTTGATAGTTACAAAGGCTATGTTTTTGAAATTGTGGCCACTAAAAAAGAGGGTATCAGGTATTTACTGAGAATTAACAGTGAAGACGCTGGGCTGATCAAAAAAAGCCTTCTTTCCTATCTCCCGGGAATTAGTATTAATCAAGTCAATGATTATTTACCAAAAGAGTTTACAAGCAAGAAATTCAAAATCATCAGCTTTAAGCAATCAAACCATTTTGCTTATCCCTTAAAAAAGCAAAAACTCCTTGAAGAACATGATCCGATTGCTTATATCACCGGTAGTATGACCAAGCTAGATGAAGATGAGCTGGTTTCCTTTCAAATTGTTGCTTCTCCAGCTAACAGAAGACTTAAAAACCAAGCCAGAACGATCACTAGGTTGATTTCAACAAAAAGTGATTTGCTGATTGGTTTAAAAGATATGAAAGCGAAATATAAACTGGTCAATGTATTTAAATTAGTAATCAGGCTCGTCCTTTATGTATTCCTAATACCAGTTGGTTTTTTGGTATTTTTAACAACCGGCGGCAAAGAAGGGCCATTCTTGTATCTTGAGAGGTTAGGTAAAAATAAAGAAGCCAATAATGCTTATCAAAAAGAGCTGGAAGAATTAATCAAAGACAAACTTGACCAACCGCTTTTTAAAACCTCTTTACGCCTCCTGGTGGTTAACAGAAATCTTAGTAAGCAAAACAAGCGCGTCAGGGGTTTTATTTCGGCCCTGTCTTCATTTAACAATTCCAGTTATCAGTCGTTGGTAACCTTTTTCAATCTTAAACTTAATTTAATTAATCAAATTAAGGCTTACTTATTTAGGAACAGATTGCTTGGTTTATTTAAAAACTCGGTTCTCTCGGCTTCGGAAGTGGCTGACATTTATCACCTGCCTTTTACTCTTAAAACCAAAACAGAAGATTTAGTCAAACAGCATAGTAAACAACTACCAGCACCGCTTTCTCTAAAAAAGACTGATGGCTTTGATGTTATCTTTGCCAATAACACCTATGGAGGAACAATTACTAAAATCGGTTTAACCCGAAATGAAAGAAGAAGGCATATGTATGTTCTTGGCGCCACCGGCACCGGCAAATCGACTTTGCTTTTGTCCATGATTTTGCAGGATATCAAACACAATAAGGGGCTTTGCGTGATTGATCCTCACGGAGATTTAATTGATAAAATTTTGCCCGCCATCCCCAAAGACAGACTAAATGATGTTATTTATTTTAACCCGGATGATGTCAGCCACCCGATTGGCTTAAATCTTTTAGAACTAACTCCTGGTTTGAATGAAGATGATGCCTTAAGAGAAAAGGAATTTTTAACTGAAAGTATTATTTCTTTGTTTCACAAGATCTACTCAGAAAGATATTCCGGGCCCAGGATGGAATATATTTTAAGAAATACTATCCACACGGCTTTTACCACTGAAAAACCAACCTTATTTACTATTTACAAACTATTGATTAACACACCTTATCGTAAAAAGGTTGTTCAAGGTTTAGACGATGAAAACTTAAAAGATTTTTGGCTTTATGAGTTTGCCAAAGCCGGTGACTTCCAAAAGGTCAAAATGATCTCTCCGATTACCAATAAAATCGGCCGTTTTCTTTTTTCGCCGACCGCCAAAAGAATTTTGGAGCAGGAAGAATCCAGCATTAACTTTGATGACATTTTATCGTCCGGAAAAATCCTGCTTTGTAATGTTTCCAAAGGCCGGATCGGCGAGGACTCCTCCGAGGTCTTCGGGATCTTAATCATGACCAAAATCCAGCTGGCAGCTTTAAAAAGAGCCAGGATACCTGATAAAGATAGAAAAGACTTTTATCTTTACGTTGATGAGTTTCAGAACTTCGCCACCACTGCTTTTGCTGAAATCCTGTCAGAAGCCAGAAAATACCGGTTAAATGCGGTCATGGCCCACCAGACCACCTCCCAGCTTGAGGATAAATCTTTGGTTAATATCACCCTGGCCAACACCGGCACGATAATTTGTTTTAGAACTGCCAACCCCGAAGACGAAAGATTGATTTTGCCCCAATTTTTACCTTATATTGAAAAAGGCGAGATTGCCAGCCTGCCTTCTTTCAACTTTTACATCAAAATCAGCGCCCTTAATCCGGAAGAACCATTTTCAGGAATAACCACACCGGTGACAACCAACCTTAATAATGAGAGGACTAACCAAATCATTGAGCTATCAAGAAAGCTTTACACTACACCTTATAAAAAACAACCAGTAAGAAACAAAAAGATAAACAAGAAATTACAACCTAGACTAATTACTGAAACCCAATCTGGGAATATATTGCCTTAGAACTGTCCTAGGGCTTTAGGACAAAAAGATATTAAACTTAGCCTTAAATATACTGATAATGACTACCTCTTTCCTCTTATAAATAAGGAGGAGGAACGTAAAACAAATCAAAGGTCTGGAAAATAACCTGCCTCAAACAACTTTATGACTGATACAAAAAAATTAACCTCAAAACAAACAGAAATCCTTATCCTCCTATATCGCTTCCGCTTCCTTAACCGACACCACCTCCAAATATTCCTTCACCACAAAGATCCTCGCCGAATCAATGCCTGGCTGAAAAACTTAACTGAAAACAACTATCTTGGCCGAATATATTCCCGGAAATTTGGAGAAAATATCCAGCCAGCCATTTACTATCTCAGATCAAATGCCGCTGGCGTTTTGAAAAAACAGCCAGACATCAACAAATCATTGCTTAACCGAATTTATCGGGAAAACCTTCGCTCAAGGGTATTTATTAATCATTGCTTATTCTTAGCTGATATTTATTTTCATTTAGTCAGATTATGCCAAGAAAACAAGGCTGAACTCCAATTTTTCAATCGGACGGATTTAGCCGAACATGACTATTTACCAGGACCATTACCGGATTTGTATTTCGTCATCAAAGAACCACAGAGGGAAACTAAAAGGTATTTTTTGGAAATGTTTGTCAGAAAAACTCCCCGTTATGCCCTACGGCATCGTATTTTTAGATTTTTTAATTATTATCAATCCAATATCTGGGAAAAAACCACTCGCCACCCCTTCCCGACCATTCTTTTGGTTTGTCCGGAAAAATACATGCAGGGATATTTGAATAAATTTATCCGGGAAACTACGGAAGAAGAAGGCAATAACGAGATCCGGTTTTTCCTGACAACGGTAGGGAAAATAAAAAAAGAGGGGATGGGAAAGAAGGCTTGGAAAACAATAAACTAAAAAAAATACACCACAAAGGGTTCTTATGAACCCCTGCGGCGTTGATCCCGGGTTATAGCTTGGTGACTACTTTGCTGGATGGGCATTCTTCAAAGTAGAGATCCCTTTCAATACCGATCCCGTACGGGCCGGTGTAATCTTCCAGCTCTTTTAAGGAAAAATAGCCCCATTCGTCGTTCCAGTCGCCAAAAATCGACACGTAGCCAAAAAACATCTCTTCTATGGGATCATATTCGGTCGCGTACCAGGTACCGGCTCCGGCCGGATTGAAAAACTTGGCAATAACAACCGGATCCTTTTTGTCTTCCTGCCTGCCCACTTTGGCAAACCTTTTCTCAAGCTCCTTGATCATTAACTGCATACTTCTCACCTCCCTTCTTTGTCGGCCAATTAACCGTCTTTAAGTAAAGATCAATCGCTTCGGCCACCAGTTTGGTGATCGGTTTTCCGGTATTTCTTTTGAGCAGCCAAAGCAAACAAAGATGCTCGGCCGAAACCCTCGGTTTGTAATTTGCCTGCGGTTTAATTTCAAACTCTGGTGCTTCTAAAATAGCGGTTTGGATTTGAATTCTAGTCATTTTTTTATAATTTTTTTTATGGAGGCCTGCCCTCCATTACTTGTTAAACAGCACGGCTGGCGAAGTGAAGTCAAGGGCAATCCGCCAGCTGGCGGAGCAGTTTATTGGAGTGAAACGGAAACCCTTGACGAGCGAAGGCAGATGTGCCAAAAAATGAATTTAAATTCTGGCCGATATATCGAACCTTATTTGATATACTTTGACTTATTGACAGGACTTATAGAGTTTGTTATTGTTTCTCTAATGTTGGAAATTGCCTTGTTTGTCACCTATTTTGGCAAAACATTAACCCGCTGAATTGCGGGTTTTTTGATGGAGTTTTCAATTGGGGGTGCTTCACCCCAAGGACAGAATCTTACTAGGAGAGGAGGTGAATAAAAAATGAAAAAAGTTATTTTTTTAGGTGTCGCTGTTTTGCTTTTAGCTTTTAGTGTAAATCCAGCCTTGGCCTTTCTATATTCAGGAAAAGATTATGGCGATGTTGCCTTAAATGATTGGGGGACAGGCCATTTTCCTGATAAATGGGATCTGACCCAATGTGACCTTACTTTGTCTTACAGCATTGATATGAGCGGTCAAACAACTGGTGGCTGGACACCTATTGAGGTTGGATTAAAAGAGGAAGGAGCTCCCGACCTTGATCCTAATGGTCAGGGTGGTTGGATGTTTCAGAACTGGCAAAACACTGCTTCAAATCCAACGAGTGCCAATTTGAATGATCACTTTGTGCTCGTTAATCATGGTTGGGCATCAGACGAATTGAATTATGATGTTGATGGAACTGGAAACATTGTAAGCCCGTTCGGGAGTTATAATTCCTACGCTTTTTGGTTTGACCGGGATGGGGTTGATACCTGGCAAGCCGCTTATTGGAATTATAAGGATGGAATAACATACAACACGGGCGGTGTTTACGATGTTGAAATAGTCTATTCGGCTGAAAATGCAACTACAGGCAAAATGATGGCTAAGATTAATGGTGAAGAACAAGGTTTTTACCTGTTAGGATATGACTCAGCTAATCCACCAGATGAACAGCCTGTTGGTAAAAGTTTCTTAGTTGCAGACACATCTCAACTTCAAGTTTTCTACGGCCGCGGAAGCGGGGGTGGGACAGTTGATATTTCCGATATAACTGTTTCGGGTTGTACTCATGGGTTAAAAGTAAGCGGTGGTGGTCAAATCATTGAGGAAAAAGGAAGCAAGCCCAAAGATAACCACAAGATCAGCTTTGGTGGCAATGTTTGGGATGTTGGCTCAGCTGGGTACATGGGTAATTGGGAAATAAACTTCCACAATGTAGGCGTAGACGAGTTTGATAAAAGCAAATTCCATTCAACCGATATAAGAGTGATTAACCTTTATGAAGGAAATACTGAAACATGTAATGAAGCCATGAACATGACGATGTATGGAGAATGGAATGGCCAGCCTGGATATAAAGTAATATTGCGTGCTGGAGATTTTGGACCACCAGGTCACTTTAATGAAGTGAGCTTTGATACCGTAAGGATTGAGCTATATGAACCTGGTGTTGGCAAAGTATACGATACTCACTCAGGCGGTGAATTTTCAGACGAAAGTAGCTGCGTTGGAACAGCCAGAACTGGTCTGGATCACGGCAACCTAACAATAGAGTTTTAAAGCAAAGCCTATTGTTAAAAACGACCCCAACGCATAAGGAAGCAATTATGCCGAGGGGTTGTTTGTTTGATATAATCAAATTATGGCGGACGATAAAACAGCTCTAGTTACAGGTGGCTCTCGGGGGATTGGGAGGGCTATAGCAAAACTCTTGGTTAAAAATGATTATTCCGTTATTGCTGTTTATAAAAAAAGTGAAGTCTTATCGCAAGCGTTAAAAATTAAGTATAAAAAACTTCTCACCTTCAAGGCAGATATTGGCAGCGAAGATGATTTAAAAAATGTTGTGGATTTCACAAAAAAGCATTTTAATCACCTTGATGTTTTGGTTAACAATGCCGCCATAGATATTCCTGGATTTATGAAAGATTACAAGTCGAATGATTGGGACACAATGATGAGGGTAAATTTGAAATCAGTGTTTTTGCTTTCACAACACTGTTTGCCCTTGCTTCAGAAGGCCAATGACGGGGTCATAATTAACATTTCATCAAGACTAGGGATACCCGATCGGGCACACCCAAAATTTTTTATGTATGGAATTACTAAGGCAGGCGTAAATATTTTGACTACATGTCTTGCTAAAGAATTAGAAAATACTGGTATTAGGGTCAATGCAATTATGCCAACAGCTACAAAAACAGACTTGCTTGACAAGGTTATGCGAAAAGAACTTCAAGACCAATATGCAAAAGAAGGGAAGTTAGGAAAGCCAGAAGAAGTTGCGGAACTAGTAATGGAACTGGTAAACGATACATCTGCTTCGGGTAAGCTACTACTAGACCCAAGAATTGCCTGAAAGTAGCCCATTTTAACAAAACTTCTCACCCTAGGGCTTAAGCTATAAATCCATCAGGAAGTTTACCCCGTACCGTCGAGTCTGACTAGACTGGTGCTGGGGCACTTATGCCGAGGGGTTGTTTTGTAATATTGGCCTCTATGCCATAATAGAGTTAAACATGGTAGTACTGAGTAAAACCATTCTTATCCTGGAAGATGATCTTCGTGTCCTTTCCAAGCTCCTGGAAAAATTGTCGATTTTAGAACAAGACCAACCTTATGATTTATCTGTTATTAGTCTGACCAACTATAAACAGGTTCAGAACTTTATCAACAGTAATCCCAAGGCTCAATTTGACATCGTTCTTTTGGATAGAGATTGTAAGATTGGAGGTTCGTTTCATGTCTTTGACATTGAGCAGTTTGGGGCAGATAAAATCATTTCTATTTCTTCTGTTCCGGAATATAACAAAGAAGCGAGAAAAAGAGGCGTAAAAAGGATAATCTTAAAGGATTTTAAATATTTAGATAAGTTTGTTGATCAAGTTATAAAAGAAATTGAGAGGATGTTAAGAAAAACTTCTTTGCTTTCGGCTTTGAAGAAAGTCCATAAATCTTAAACTAGGGTACTAGTGATACTCTTCCAAATAATTTCCTTCCCGTACAATTGTTTCTCCTCAAAATTTTCATAAGTTACTTTTTATTAACTACTTTTTCTGGAATAACTTCCTTTTTAATCAATCCTAAGCCTCGATTAAAATATCCTACTCCAAGATTCCCCCACATACTGCCAGGCGGAGTTTTATATGGCTGATGTGCTATGTTCATAATCGAAGAAAGTATTTCTGATTTATTTTTTAATTTGGATTTAGTTAATAAAGCCAATACTTTACCGCCACGATTTTTTAGAACGTTTGATAGAAAATCTTTATCGCTATGAAATATGTTTGCGTCTGGACTTGGAAACTTTGCTCCGTCTGCATACCAGTCTTGAAATGCGAGTAAAAGCTTTTTCCCTTTAAGCTTTTGATACTTTTCACCCAAACTTATCTCATCTTTTAATTCTTCTTCACGTTCTTTGATTTTTTCGTCGTAATATTTTTGTGCCTCCTGTCTATAATATTTACTTAATTGTGCATAATAATCTGATCCAACTTTTGGATGACTTAAAATCTCTTTTAAGTCATCACTGGATTCATATATGGACTGCCAATGCGCATAGGTTAATCCTGGTTCATCAAAGTCTGAGGTAGTTATTTGAACGCTATCGATAAACTGGATTAATTCGAGCAAAGACAAGGGTTTATTGGTAATTATTGGTTTTACACAATACTGAAACTCTTTAGCTTCTGCGTCGTCAAGCCTATATGTAAATTTATTACCTTTTTGTTTTGCTTTAATATAAAGAGATATGGTATTTAATGGAGCATAAGTATAGTATATACAGGCAATAACCACCTCACCCTTGAATATTGATTTATAATTATCGGGTCGAAAATTAAAATCAAATTTAATTTTCTTCATAATGTTTTTCGTTGACTTACTCATAAATCCAATCCCAACCGGGATCTTCTACTTTTCAAAGACGTTAATCATTCTTGGCGTTTAATAAGCTTCCTATACTCACAAAACTCACAATCAGGATTGGGGTTGGGAATTTTGTCTGATTCAAGGCATTCTTTTATTTCTAATATGGTTGGCTCGACCCAAGAATCATCGCCTTGATGGGGAATGATTTGGACTTCAAACTCTAACCGGCCGTCAAATTTTGGCCGGTTTTTGCCGGCGTTGGCATAGACAAAATAGCCAGTTTTGTTGACCTTAAAACCGCTCTGCCGGTAAATCCACTGATATATTTCCATCTGTTTTTTAAAACCCTGCTTGTATTCATCATCTAAGGAAATTTCTTTGGTGGTGCTGGTGGCCTTGTAGTCAACGATTAACAGCTCTTTTTTAGGATTAACCCAAACATCATCAATCGCTCCAAAAATCAATAAATTAGTCGGTTTATGAAGATATTGTTTGCCGACAAAATTATTCCGCCATTCTTCGATGTCCGGGTGAGGAAAGGGGATGGCATCAATCTTGTATCGCTTCATTAACTCATGTCGTTCACCTTTTTTTCGAAGCAAATCAAACTCGTTTTTCAAAAGTTGGTCAACAGCACTGTTTAGCGCCCACCCCGGCATGCCTGGTCGGCCCAAGCCCAACCGGCGGTCCAGATAAAAACAACGAGGACATTTCAAAAACATGTCAATCTTGCTCCGGCTAATCCGGAAGGGTTCTTTTTGCTTCGGCTGATAAAGATTTCTTTGGCGTTTTTTGTATTTATTCATTTTTAATATAATACCGATCTTTCATCGAATTTGTGAAAATATTTATACTCCTCATCCCAAACCTGGTAGCTTTCCATAATTCCTTCGGTTGGGCGGTAATAAGTCTCGTTGACGCGTCTAAGGGGATATGCAATGGCAAAGCCATTATCGGTAGGCCAAAAGGCGATGTCTTCAGCGTCTTTTTCAAAAATCACCTGATCATCTTTGATAACATAAATTCTGCTCCAATGACATTCAGTGCAACCGGCATCGGTGGCAATCACTGTCAGCTCCTCTTCATTGTCGTCAGTAAGATCATGAAACTGAGCGTCAACCAGCCATAGGCAATTTTTTTCTAAAAGCTCTAAGGCCTTTTTATTCTCCCGGACATCATTTTTGGCTTTGTTAAGCTCTAGATCTATACCGTGGCAATTCTCGTCAGGTGGGCGTGCTTCTTCAATACACTTTATAACTTTTTCGTTTTCAATTATCGGACAAAAATCATTATCATCTCCAAATCCTAAATCTTCATAAAATGCAATTGAGGCAAAAAGGAGAAAAAAAACAATAAATACTAAAGACAAGTAACGCGACCAAATAATTTTCTTTTTTTTAATTTTGGTTATTAAAAGGTCAAATTTATCAATGGCAATTGGCAAAAAGAAAAAAACAGCGATCGCGGCGACCCAGAACGTGTCCTTTGCCTGGTCTTGTGGAACAACCGTTTCAGAGCTGGTAAGGCTGGCATTATAAAGAAAGTGACTGATTGATAATCCCCAGATATTTTTTGTTCGAAACGCAATTAAAGCAAAAACCGGTCCCCAAAGCGCGGTTGTAGCCGCTCTTGATATAGTCACTTGATCAAAACCTAAAGCGGGATAAACCAAGTGCTCCAGGCCAAAAAGAAGAGAAGAAATAAACATGGCCACCAGAAAACCTTTCCATTTTTCCCAAACTCTAAAGATAATCCCTCGAAACATTAATTCCTCCTGAAAAGCCAGAAAAATGAAAGTACTGATGTAAAGAAGGTAGCTTTTAGTCCAGAATTCCTTTGGAAATATTTCTTTCCAGCCAAAATAATCAAGTAATCTCAGCAGAACGATAAAAACGATAGAGTACAATAACGACCGCCCAAAGCCTTTCTTCCGAAGGCCAATCTCACCGAAAGAAAGCCATCTTTTGGCAATTAATAAGTTAGGAAGGATTACTAAAAGGCTTATTCCAATTGTTAGAAGAGACCGTTGCGTTAGTTCCAGTTCAAAATTTTTTCTTATATAGGCATCAAGAACGCTGGGAATGATAAAGGTTAATGAAGAAAGGATTGTAATCCAAATAGCCCGATGGAAAATAAATCTCTTTATCTTTTTAGCAAACTTTCTAATTTTTATTTTTAGAACCATTATTTATTTTTGCTTATTAGTCTTTAATACCAATAAGGTGTTTGGTTGGCCCAATAACTACCAGGATAATTGTTGTGCAACAATTGGAAAGCTTGTTTTGAGTAGTTCGTTGTTTCCTCATTCTGGCAGGCGGCATAATGGCCAAAATCAACAATTTGACTCAGTAGCTTTGGATCCAGAGAGCTGGGATTTTTTATCATGTAATCGAGAAGAACTTTGGCTAAAAAATTATCAAGATTTTCATTAACTTCTTTATCCACCTCTGATTCAAAATAATATTTCGACTTATAATCTTCATCCAAGCAGGCGCCATAAAATGCCCAATTATGACGATAGTCATCAATCCTCGTCCAGCTATTTACTGAGAAATTGGCGAAACCATCAAAGTGATCACCTATTTGAGGATATACCAATGGGTAATTAATAAGAATTTTAGCAGCCATAAATCTTTTGGCTGCAGAACTTTCGGCATTCAAATATTGACTAAAGCTTGAAGATAAAGCAGGTTCAGTCACGGCAAGGTCTTTGGCTATCAAATCAGCTGACTCCAAATCATCTAAAATCAATACGCGATAAAAAGTAGTTAGCTTAAGATATTTTTCCATGGAATCTGGAATAACATCGCTGTTTTCAATAACAGATTCGGATAATTCTTTTGAGGTAAGACTGCTTAAAAATAATTTTGCCTTGTCTGAAAAAAGAGGGTGTTCTTTCGCATTTTCAGGTTTTAAATAATCATACTCATAGTAAGGGATTAACGAAATCACATCCCATACACTATCAAATGCGGCCAGAGAATACCTGACAGGGTATTTTAAGGCGTCTTTGGGATCAGGGGCTAGGTTTTCTCGAATATCAGAAAAAAGATTAAAAGCAGCCAGCTGATCATTATCATAGGTTTCTTTTATAAACCTTTCGGCAATACTCTTGGCTTCCTCTTTGCTATCTTGATCTTTTGCCAAAAGTTCAAGATAGTAGTATTGAGCCGTCAGGTAAAAAGGCGACTCTGGCTTTAGCTTGCCAATTTCTTGCTTGATGAATCCAAAATCTTCTTGCCCTTTGCCGGATTGTCTCAAGGCCAAAATTAACCAAAGAGGACTGTTGTTAGTTTTGTAATTTTCCAGCGAGTATTGAACCTCCTCAGGCATTGGTTCTTCCCACTCCAAAAGAAAACGTAAAAACGGAGACTGTGATTGGACTATCTGATTGCTGAATTCCTGATGCCGAGGCTCTTCCTTTTGATAAAGCAAAACACGGTGGAAATATTTGTACCAAAGGCGGTTAAAATCATCTAATTGCCTGGCAAACTCTTTAGGATTATCAGGATTTAAAATTGTTTTTTCTACGTCAACAAGCCTTCTTACAGGGTCGGCCCTGAAAATAACAAAATCAAGATATTTCTGAATTTCAAATTTAACAGACGAATAATCCGGGTCATCATACATTTTTTCATAATACTCTTGGGTTTCTTTTAAATTCTTAATGTAATTTTCTTCTGCATCGGATTTTTCTGCTTTCAAATCAGCTTCATATTTCTCAATATCCCAGCCGATAAAACACCACCCCAAGCTTAATGCCGCCAGTTGACGGTGAGGATGGCTTTTATTGTTAGCTATTTCTCTGAATAATTTAACGGCCAAGGTGTAATTTTCCGGATAATAAGCTTCGGCGGCCCGTTGGTATTCCTGATCATGCTGAAGAAGCTCTGAGGGAGAAATACTGTCAATCGGAACCCGCTTTTTATTTATATTTTTGAAAAAAACAATAATTGTCTCCCACCATTTTTGGGTTTTGGTGATTTCGCCCACGGGCATATCTTTAATCGAACAACTCTGGAAAACTTCATCCTGGTTTTTAACCCAATTTTCAAGTTCGGTATCTGAAAATCTTGACTTTCGGTATTCATAGTCCTCAACTGCCCTGTCAAAAATT
Organism: Patescibacteria group bacterium; assembly: GCA_042570465.1. Lineage (GTDB taxonomy): Bacteria > Patescibacteriota > Microgenomatia > PFEM01 > JBHPGO01 > JBHPGO01. The sequence continues at coordinate 41,322 of JBHPGO010000004.1, read as the reverse complement.
TGATCAGGGCATGCATATAAATCGCTTCTAAGTGACTTCTCATCTTCGGTACCATCGATGTCATTTAAATACTCCTTTCGAATTTTCAACCATCGATCCACCGGTCCTTCGGCGTCTTCTTCATCTTTTTCATTATCTTCATTGTTAACCTGGTATAGTGGCGTAGTGTTGTAGCTTTCCCGCTTATAGTATCTGAACAACATGTCTTTAATCTCCCCCGGTAAATCTTTACCTTCAGCCGTTAAATAGACAGGCAAGAGATATTCCGGGCCCCAGCCCGGAGTGATGATTCCGTATTCTTTGTTTAAAATTGGATAATCTTCTAAAGTTTCAGTATTAACGCCTTTTACCAGGGGATAGTAGTCACTCAAAATTTCTTCTGACTCATAAACATCCGCGGAAGATCCCGGTGCACAGGCAATAGTTTCTCCACTGAGGAAAACAGAAGCGGTAGCCGCCAAAAAAATTGCTACAATTAATTTATTCTTCATCCAAAATCCTCTCAATATCCGACTTTATTATACCCCAATTGTCTTCATCCCAATAATTATTGTTGAAAATGTAAATCTTTTTGTCTTGCAGATACTTTTTCCCGGGCAATGGTTCATCGGTGGAAACCCCGATTGATTTTTGGCATTGGGAATCTAAAACTAATTCGCCTTGATCAATTTTTCGCCGGTAAATATCCGTATTTTTTCCCAGCCTGAAAAACATCGGCACAGCCTCATCAACAGGCAAACCAATAAACCAAGGCTCATCAGTATCAGTGCACCATGAAAGCAGAGCTGTGATTGACAGCTTAATCCTCTGAGGCAATTTTTTTCTTATTACTAAAATTAGTTCTTTATAAAAATCAATTTGTGATTGAGCGGCGTCAAAGTCAATCTGACAACTGATATTTTCCCGATCTTTCAGGCAAGCTCCAACAATAAAATCACTAATTTCTTCAATATCCGAATCTTCAAAAGTCGCCTCCTGACTCTTATCTTCGATTCTGACCGTAGCCATGGTTTGACTGCCGTCAGGGATCCTTAGGGGTTGCCGACGAAAATATATTGACAAGCCATTATCCGTTTTGGTGGCTGTCCCAGCCAGGTAAGCGTAAGTTACCGGCTCATCCTTCATGAAGTATAAGTTTTCCGGTCGTTCCCAAACCCAAAGGGTAATATTTAGGGGCGTTTGTGAAGTATCATCTTTATTAAAAGCGGAATTAAGAAAAAAGGCTATTGCAACCAATAGAATAACTAGCAAATAAAGCCATTTTTTCTTAAAGAGAGTAAAATATTTCCCTGATTTTTTGATAGCCGGCATCGTCTGTTGTAATTTTCTCTTTGGTCAAATAATCCTCTCCATTATTCCAAGATTTATCTTTAGTAAACTGGCCATCTTCAAAATTAAAGACTTGCAGTTTCCAAACGTGGGGAGAGCCACGGCTTTCTCCGATATTAAGGTCCCAGATGTAACAAGCTAAGGATAGTTTGAAACCAGAAGTATCCGATTGATAGTCGGTAAAGCAATCCCAATTTATCTCCGGAAAAGTTAAAGTTTCATTGGCCTCAAAATTTTTTATAGTAAACGATGACTCCTCGTTTTTACCTTGAGGGTATCCGGCGAAGGGGATCAGGTTTTTATTTTTGTCCAACTTCCAAACAACCAGCCCCTTTAAACCCCCACCTCCCATTGAGTGGCCACCCCATTCGCTGATAATCTCGTCTTTACCATCTGCATCAACATCGATTCTAAGAAAATGAACATTTTGAGTGATACCCATTGTTTCAAAATCAATTTCATAGACTTGCTCGCTAAAATCATCACCAATCAAGTAGGCTATCGGTGGGGAATTGTAGTTTGGTATGTCTGTATTTTCCCAGCCCGGATTATCAAAGGAAAAAGTAATTATCGAATCGTCAATTTTGATAGATTTGGTTACAAATCCATTGGGATATCTGGAAAGTAATTTTTCATCGTCTGAGATTTCTCTTTTCTTTTGGAAATTAAAATAAAGGCCGAAGACGATTGTAGCTAGTAAGCTCCCCAACAATACACCGATAAATATTTTTTTCATTCCCTGGCGTTCTTTATATTTATTCATTTAATTTCACCGATATAGCTTTTCAATGCCTTCTCAAGGCTAAGCATTCCTTTGATCATTTTCTGTTGAAGCTTTGGCCATTTTTCTTCTTCATAGAGACCGCCATCTTCGTAGCGCTTAACGATCCGGCAGGCCCTTTTGTCGTCCAGTCTTTCCCATTCTAATTTATCACCGAAAACTTTTTCAATTTTTCTTCGGTGAGAATAAAAATGATCGAAAATCTTTTTATTGGCCGCCCTTTTATCTTTTCCTTTATCAATATACAGTTCAACTTGACCTAATTTAAGGCCAATAGAATAAACATAAATTAGACCAGACTTACCAGATCCAGCGCTAATCCAGTTATAAATACCGGAAGAAATATTAGCAAATAAGTTGGTCTTTTTTTTCGACTCTTCCAACAACTGCTCCCAAAACTTCTTTCGATAACGATGTCGCTTTAAACTCCCCACCGCCACGTCCTTCTTTTTCTTGACACTGAAAGCATTTTTCAAAATAGGAATGAACCACTCCAGGGCCGCCTGGCCTTCTTTTTTCAAAAAAGAAGGCAGCTCCCGGTAATGAGCTGCCGCGTGGCGGTACTCCTTGAGACTAATAAATCTTCTTTCCACTTCATATTTTGAGCGAAAATGAGGATAAAAAACCGGCCAGTTGGCAAAAATTATTTGAGGGTAATCCATAAAGTCACAAAAATCCATTTTCATTCTTGGGGTGAAGTCGGTCTTCTCTTTTGTAGTGTCCTTTTTTAAGTAACCCTTCAGCCGTCTTTCAACTTGCTCAATAATTGCCGGCGGAATAAGCGTTGGCCAATAAGCAGCATCCTTATTTAAAAGTTTTAAGTCAAGAAAATCCCTTAGTTGTTTTTCAAATTTTTCCAGTTCGTCATCAGCATTATCGCTGATAACTTGCCCGCTGGCACCAACCAATTTATCAACTTCCGTTAAAATCAGGTTGGCCCTGGCCCCCAAAAAAGAATGGAAATCATTTTTCTCGATCGTCTGGTCGTAGTGGACCAAATGACTTTCCAAGGTTTTTTTGAAATCAGGGTTGGCCACCTCATACTGTTTGAAATAGACGCTGGGTTTTTTGTCTAAAATCTCCCGGTTTAACTCGCGGGGTAAAAAGCAGAAGTTTGGTAATGAATGAACCTTGGTCAAGGCGAATTTTTTTTCAACAAAGCCTTTGGGGAAAATATGGTGTTTTTCAGCATTATTGAAATCGGAAAAATAATCTTCTCCCAAGGGAACAATCGAATTGTTTTTGAAATGCCGTGGCTCTTTTTTCGCCAACAAGCACAAAAAGCCGTTTTTAATGGCCGAGGTCCGGGACATTCTCACTTTCATCAATGACTCGATCGTCAGGTTATGGGGAAAATGAAATTTGATTTCTTTGCCCTCGGCGACTTTAGTGAAAGACTTGGCGTCTTCCGTCATCAAGGTCAGAGTAGAGCTACCATACCTTTCGGAAAAAGAAACCTGCCAAAACCAAGAATCCAGAGCCTTTTTTTGCCGGCTATTAAAGCCCTTCAATTTATTCTTGTAAAACAAATACGCTACCATGCTGATCATCCCCCGATAGGGAATAAACCGATAATTAACTACCCCCAGATTTGCCCGAAGATGATCAACCGCCAGCTGAATCACCTTGACCGTATCTTCCCAATATTGAGTGATGTCTTCTTTTCTCATTTGAAGCTGAGAAGTCCTAATACAAGAATTTTTCGCCACCAAGGCTAAGGTTTGGGTATAGATTTCATCGTCAAGCTTCCCAAAACCCTTTTCCTGGAATTTATTATTTTCCTTCTCGACCGCCTCACGCAGGTCAAATTCCGGACTCCAAGTACTGGCGGAAATCAAATCAAAAAGATTCAGCCGCTGACCACCTTGATTAAGGCGCTCAAAAATTTCACACACTTCGTCCAAGTTTTTTTCCCGAACATAAACCACGGAAAAAGGATAAGTAAAAAATCGATTCCGGCAATCATTAAAGGCTTTTCTTCTGGGAGGTGTCAATCGATCATAAACAGCTGAATAATCACTGGCTAGCAAATCATTCAAGGAAACATATCTTTCATTGTCAGGGTTGCGATCGACAAAATGCCTTTTTTTCCGACTCGTCACCTTTTTTGACTGGTGAATCCAAATCAAAACAAATTTTGTGGTAATCCTTGCCAAATAAATTAAAGCCCTTAACCGCCAAATAGATCGATGTTATTCTTTGTTGGCCATCGAGAATAAAGGTCACCCGATCATAGCGGCTAGGCTTGGTCAATTCCAAAATCGGAATGTCCCGGTAAAAGTGATGGTACTGTCGCGGGGAATCCCAAAAGAAAAAAGTTCCGATGGGAAACTGAAGGTACATGCTCTGCAGGAGTTTAATAACTTTCGGCTTTTTCCAAACAAAGTGCCTTTGGAAATTAGGAATTCTTAAATTACCCTTTCCAACATCATGAACCAAATCAGGTAGTTTGTAGTCTCCCTCAATTTTGATTGTCTGGGTTTCCATAATTCAGAAGGCAGTTGGTTTATTATAGCAGAGATCACTGAATCATCAGGCTTTATAACGAAATCAAGGAAGATTTTACGAATTCTTTACCTATTTGAGAACCGTCCCCCAATCATTATCCCTAAAACCCAAGGGTGTAAAGCTACATCACCCTTGGGGTGTTTAAATTTTCATAAAAAGCTTTCTAGATGAGTTATATACTTACTAGGAAAATTTAAGGACTTTGACGCTTGGATTATTCGCTCCAAATAATCTGTCGAGTCGGATTTTCCAGTTTCTAAATTTCTTTTGTCAATATAAACCCATGCCTCAATCTCATCTTCCTTAAACTTAATATTTTCTAAATCTCTATCGTAGGTTTTAGGAACTTTATTGTAACCCTCATATCTATCTAAAGAACCTAAAGCAGTTTTATTAACTTCAAATAATAACCCATATACAACCGAATTAGAGTTTGTAATATCGATAGCAATATTTGCTTTACTTTGATTATTTATGTAGAATTCCCACCCCTTTAGTTTTGCAACACCCAAAAGTTTGAAATTATTTTCACATCTCTTTGTCATTTGCGATAAATCCATATTCGAGCCATATGCGAAATATTTAATTTTCATTTAAATCTGCTGCAATTAGCGATGATTATCTTCATTTTCTTACGAAAATTAATCCATGCTTCGCTATCCCACTCTAATTTCTCGAGTACAGAACAGTAATCATTCAAGCAAACCTCCATCTCATTATGAAATTTAGTAGCATTGATCGTTTTGGTTTTTGAATCTAACAAAAGACCGACTCTATGTATTTGCCACCCATTTTTAGTTTCTGCCTGATGCAAAATTCCACAACGAACGTTCTTATAAAAGTCAGTTTTATGATTATTAAATATACTTAGATTATTACTTCTATTAAAAAATGAACAAAATGTTAATTTACCTTTTCCGCTTGTATCTCCCCATCCTTGCCAAAAAGACTCTAAAGTTTCAATCATCAAGCAACAAATAGCCATCGTACAAAATCCATGCTTTATATCGCTTTCGCTTCGTAAAGGGGTAATATATCTTTCAGTAAATCGTTCTTTAATGAAACGGATTAATTCAATTTTATTCCCTTCTTTTTCCATTTGAAGGTATTTAGATATTGTGTAATTTTTTGATAGGAAAACGCCCTGTTGAGATATGTCTTTCATCATCCGCAATTATACTACAGGAGTGTTAAATAATGCAGTTGAGAAGAATAATGGAAAGAAGCCCAAACTTTTTCTTATTTCCAGAAAAAGTCTTCATTAGAGGGTATTATAGCAAAACTGATTCTTGACAGACAGTAATGTTTATGGAATAATGCATTACTAATTCATTTTAAAGAGATGATTTGATTATAGAAAGGAGGTGAAAAACACATGGTAACAAATTACCCATTCGGCAAAGAATTAACCGAACAAAATTATAAGGCCCTAAGAAGCCTCGCCCAGAATCTCACGTATAAGAAGTTCTATAAGGCTACCAGCTTTGGTCGCGGCATCCATAATCGATTAAGGAGATTTCCTGCCCTTGAGGGGTACAAGAAATATACCTCGGCCAACACTAATAAATATTACCCCAGGCATAGAAAGAAGGCCATAACTCTAAAAGATGTTTATGACAAGTTGGTTGAAGTTGAAAGCTTGCTTAAAAAAACTAAATAATGGTGGAAATTCCACGTCCCACCCCATAGAGGAGCTAACCCGTAGCTAACTGTTCCCTTACCATGGCAAGACTTTCCGATTCTGTTTGAATTTTTAACCTTATCTTATCAAATGGCCCATTTCCACTATGAACAACGTAAATATTTCCTTTTGAGTCGTCAATAATGATTGTTCCTCGTTTAATAGCATCAGAAAAGTATGGTAAATATATTTCGTCAGAAGTCATCAAATAGATAACTCTGTGATGAGCACGTCCGATGCCAAAACGGTGCAATAAGTACCCGAGAGGGAAAAAGGATAATTGATAATTTCCAATATATAAACAAAAAAATAACTGCGCATATAAGTAAGATTATGCCCAGCCAAATATTAAGTCTTATTAGTCCATCCTTTGGGGCACTAAGTCCTTCTGGTAAAGACCTAAGCAATTGTTTAAGTGAAGTGCTTTTTCTAACTGAAATCTTAATTTCCTTAGCCCCAAGGTTGTAAAGTTTATTAACAAGACGTCAGTTTGGATACTTTTTTTTGACTTACTCATTCTGTTAAAGCTAATATTTTCTTCTCAATGGGTGCGAATTTTTCTTTGATTTCTTCACCGTTATAAAAGTCCAGAAGATCTTTCTTGCTTAACTTGCCATCATTTAGAAATTTATGGAGATAATTGTGATTAAATTCCATCATAAGTAAAGATTTTTCCAGTTGTTTGAGTATCTCCTGATTATTTGAAATGTTGCTTTCTACAAGTTTCTTAACTTTCAATGTTTCTTCAATATCTTTGATAATTCTATTTAATAGCATTGTTAAAATATCACTTTTATAATCAAATTTCTTTTTTGAAAGCACTATATCCCTTGCTAAGTGGTATGCAATTACAAGATTAGAATAGTCACCTTTTTGCGAATTAACAATTACTACAAATCCGACACCTTTTATAAAACCTATATTTTCCGTGTATTTCAATATGCTCCCGTCGACCAATGAGGAGTCGAAGACTATCATGCTCACCCTTGCATCGCGGTTTACTTGTGCCTCTATTATCTGACTCCAAGCAGTATCCTTGGTTTTAGTAAAAATATCTTTATCTTTAATTTCACCTAACTTCAGAGATTTATCAAACTTAACTTCGATAACAATCTTTTTACCTTCATCTCCTTCAACAAAGCAAATAACATCACCGGTTTTATTTCCAGCAATGTTACCCTGGATTGTGCCCGTAGTTTGCGCTTTATCACTCATTTCTTTTTTATCAAAGTAATCGTTTAAAAAGTCGGCTACTTCATCTTCTGCTGCCATTCCCTTTACTGCAGTCTTGTAAAAGATTTCTTGTTTCATATCAAAGATCATCTTGAGACTTTCGAGTTCTGTCCCAAGTTCGTTTTGAGTTTTTGCCAAGAAAGCAGATAATCTATCTTCCATTAAAGCTAGAACACCGATATAAAGAGCTTTTTTGAGGTTATCGTCGCGATCATCAGAGGATAATTTATTAAAGTATTCGAAAACAACAGGGTTTTTCAACTCAAACTCAGAAATTTTCACTCGTTTTAACTTTTGATCCAAATTAACAATTTTTTTCTTTAACATATCAAATATTTATTAATATTCAGCTATAATTCGGGTATTATAGCAAATTTATAGCAAATGTCATTTTTTATTAGACAAAAATGAACAATTCCTGACGTATCAAGAGGTTACCACCCCTAGGTTTATCATTGTACTAACTCAATCAACCCCTAGTGCTTTAATAGCTGCATCATTAGGATCTTCATAAAAAGTTGTTTGGAACTTTGAAAACAGTTCTGAAGGAACACTCGAAATATCATTTGCGGATGAGGATGGTAATAATATCTTATTGGCGCCCGCATCAAAGCATACTTGTAGAAGATCAGCTAAGTTGGAGGGTTTGGAAATAGTACCTCCTATAGACATTGAGCCAATTACAGCTAGTCTATCCATCACTGGTCGATCCAGAGCCCCAGATACTAGTGCGATATAGCTAGCAAGAGATAGGCATTCTGTCATGCCTACGCCCTGGATATCTTGCACTTGTAAATTGTAATTCTTTTCCTTTGTCGAGATGGTCCCACTAATCGATCTAGCATTAGCCTTAAAGAAATTGAAGGCAATTTCAACATTTTCTTTAGCTTGTGAATTAGAACCCAACCCAGTTTTTTTATAAGACCCATTACCGTTAACTACTTGGGTTTCAATTTTAAAAACACCAACCATACCAGTTTCGCTTGGAGCGATTGTGTACACAGCGCCCGGTGGCACTGTGCCCTCTGGTATCAATTTTGAGCTTCCTTTTTCAGGCAACGAAACAAAATGTTCTTTCATATCCTCTTGATCTAGATAAGAAAAATGTACGTCATAGAACTCCATTCCCCCAATCTTTTTAAGTTGCTCTTTTACTCTTCTTCGTCCTTGCATAGCGTACTCAAGAACTTCTTGGGCTTGTTCTTTGGTATATTGCTCATCAGGATAAATCAATTTCATTAGTCCTGAAAATGTTTTTTTCACCGCAATCACGTCTCTTTGGTTCAGGTCTTTCCCTAACTTGAAGTGTTTATATATCCCATCTGCAAACGATCGCTTTCGCATTTCTCTTAAAAACTCTGCTAAATAATCAACAATAAAACCATACTCGTTAGTAAATGACTCCGGTCTAAATTTAGACACTTCCCAACCAGGTAGATAGAAGTGAATTCGGTCAAAAAAAGCCGTATCGTTATTCATTTTTTCAGGAAAAGGCGAAAACAAATGTGAAGTACTAACTAAAGAATCAATACTCTGATTTATATTACCCACATACACCATGGACGCATACGCGACTATTGGAGTCTTTCCTCTGGAAAAAGATCCACTAGCCATATAATCTTTCATTATTTGAATTCCATCCTTATCCTTAAACTTCATCCCCGCTACTTCATCAAATGCGACAACATCCCATAAACCAACCAACCCAATCTGATTATTTGACATGTTATAGAAAAGGTTAGCTACAGTTGTTTGTCCGCCAGAAACCAAAATAGAGTTCGGAGAGATTTCTTTATACACAAAGGATTTGCCTGTAGCTCTGGGTCCGAGTTCACATAAATTGTAGTTATTCTCGATCATTGGTACTAGGCGTAGCATCAAGTGCCATTTAATTTTTTCTTCAATTTGTGTTGGCTCCATGCCAATGGAGCGCAAAATTACATCCATCCATTCTTCCTTAGTAAACTCTTTTCGGTTTTCAGTTATTTCGCTAATATCAACTCTGGCAATTTGAATTGGTTTTAAGCTCCGAATTCTAAAGGCCGATACTTTTTTATCTTCTTCATCAAATAGATAATCAAGTTCGATAATTGACCATATACCACCAGCGAGTAATTTCTCATATTGTTTGATCAAACTAGATTGAATAAGTACATTTCTGATACCTAAGTTTGAAAATTTTGCAACATACATGTCTTTTTTTTCATCAAGCTTAACTTTGACCATATCAATAATGCTAAAACTACCCAGTTCTTTTATTCGTGATTTAACTTTCTCTGCTTCATCTGGTCTGACATAATTTTCAGCCAAAATTTGCTTGACTCTTTTTATACCGTCCTGGATTAGTGCTTCGTTATCTGTGGCACAATATTGACCCAATAAATACTCCAAAACATAAGTAGGTACATTTTGACCTTCTTTAATAAGTTTGGTTAAGTCTTTCCTGACTACTTTTCCGGGAAATATCTTGTTAAGTTTTTTATTAAGATCCATATATCCTTTAATACTTAAAAATCATGACTAATTAATATATTTATCTGGTAGTCATATTCTTGATATAGATTGCCATATTCATTGTCACTATCAATATCCAATAACCTTAGATAGTATTTTAGGCTTGGTTTATAATCAATCCTTTTTAAAGTGAGGTTAACGGAATGTTTTCTTTCACTAGAATCTTTATTGTCCTTGTTGAAAATTATTATAGCCTCATTTGATATTATCTCATATTGTACTTCAGATTTTGCCCATAATCCAATTTTTAGTTTTCTTGATTTGTATCTGCCATAAACTGGTTGTTTTTGGTAGAAATGAAAAGTAGCAACGTTGGTGGTAATTTGACGAGCTTTATTTATAAGCTCGACATCGACTTTTTTAGGCATGGTGTCATCTGCCACATGTTTTCTAACATGTTTATATGAAATGACAGGAACAATAATTTCTTGCAATGAATGCCCTCCATGAATATACTTTCTTCCCCCTCCTTGAGTTTTAAAGCGCATATAGCCATTTGGAATAATTATATTAAGATCTTTTTGTCCAATTATGCTTTCCATGTTAAATAAAACAGCTCCTTCTTGAACTTGTCCATTCTTAGTTAAAAGATACCGTTTGTTTTTAATTAGTGGATCAACTATGTCAATTGGTAATAAATCCTTGTCGAGAAGTTTTTCATCGGTGTAGATGAACCCATGATCAGCTGTGATAATAATATTGCTAGCACTTAATGTATTAGTTAAGTCTTTTATAGCAGCAATAATTGTGTCGATAGTTTCATCACAAGCTTTAAGCGTCTGATCTTCAGATTTTGCATTATCACCAATTGCATCAATATGGTTGTGGTATAGGTATATTACCCGCAAACCTTGAGTAAGTTGACGTTTCTCCTCTCTCGATTTTCGAGTGAACCCATTTAAGGAAAAGGCGGCTGATTCTAATAGCTGCTTTTTTAATATGTTGTCCCTCTCTTCTAATGTAGAGCAACGCTTATTATCAACCAAGACCAGACCGGAATCATTTAATTTTATATTCTGATGTGGAAGTAATGCAGCCATACCTAATGAAGTTATTGAAGGTAGGGTTGATTGCATATAACTTAATTCTGCTTTTCCATAGGCAGTTTTGTTTAGTTTTTCTGATATTTCAGTACCAACATCAAATCTTAGAGCATCTGAGATAATCACAAAAACTTTTTCTTTTTTCTTTCTGAAAATAATTGGTTCAACATATTCTTGATAGAAACTGGTTTGAGGTGTTACTCCAGCGATCCACCAATCCTCGCGAAGCTTAGTATCTAGATACTCTTTCCAGTTTTGAGTAAGTTTATCTAAATAATTATTGTTATATAAATTATTTATTGTATTTAGCAACTCTTTAGTAAGATTAACAATACTACCATTGTGATAATTATTAATAAAATAACGATAGTAAAGGTCAATTTTAAAAAAACTAGTGCAATAATTGGCTATTACTTGATCAGTATTTTTTTGGGTAGAGAAATCGGTTTTATTGATAAGATGTTTTAGATTTATCGCATCTTGAAGAGATTGATAATCATTTTGATATTTTTCATACCAATACTTTGTATTTCGAATTCTCAGGTATTGCAGTAGTTTTTCGTGATCATTAGTGTTTGTCAAAAAGGCATCACATAGAGATTTGATGATAAGTTCATCAACGACTTCGATTAAATCAACATCAACTAAATCCTCTAAAGGCCATTTACTAAGTCGTTTTTTAAGATTGAGTTTTTCATCAACCGTTTTTACCAAGGGCTCAAGGTACTTATGGTCGTGTTTGTGATTCATCCAGCTATTTACAAACACCAATGCATTTTCTGCGATACTTAAGATATATTGGTTCCAATCATCTGGAATGACTTTCCCGTTAGTTGAGTTTGCAATGTAAGTAATAATGAGTGAAGTAAATAAACCGCTCAGATTTTTTTGTTCTGCCGAATACCCAAACTGAGATTTGATATACCCCCAATAAACCTCCTGTAAGTCATGTTTTTGAATATCAACCCACATAGAGTTGGCCTTTTCATCTAAACCCTGCAATAGAACAGCGCGAATAACATCTTCTTCGCGAAGCACTTTCTGTTGGGTTAGTGTAACTATCATAGCTTTCTGAACATCGGCTATGCTTGGATTGCCACCGATTTTTTGTAGTAATCTGCTACAGTCTTGGAGTCTTTTTTTACTATTGAAGAATTTTTTGTGACTGCTTATGAAACTGAGCAATTCTAGTGATCTATCACTGATACCTAGCTCATTTAAGATTATTGAGTTTGGGTCAGCATAAAATTCAGCACTGTAAAGGTTCATATCCAGTAGCCAATTATCATGTTTGGGAGGTTTCTGCTTTGGACAATATAGAAGAAAATGACTTTCCAAATCTTCGTGTTCAAGAAGATACTTCAGATAAAAGTAATTATTATCTATTGTTTTTACCTTCACATTTTCAGGCAAATTGATATCAGATAGCAAATCTTTAAAATCTTGTTCTGTGTCATACCAAAAAACAATATGCCGCTTAGCTCCCGAAGGTGGTTGTTTATTGAATAATGCTGAAAGTTTTTTTTCAATTATTTCTTTCTTCATCTCTTTGCCAACAATTTTTCTAATATTAAGTAATTATGCTCGACGCCATCATCTAAGTCTAGTTTAAGACGTTTGTCGGCAAAGTGTTTGAGCTGTTGTTCGTATTTACCCAGTTCTTGAATTTTGTCTTTGTATTCACTCATTTTTTTATCCATCTTGCTAATTTCACTAGCTTGTTTGGTATTTTTCTTAGCATTCTCAGTTTGGTCTAATAGTGCGTTGTATTTGTTTTGGAGCTTATGAACATAACGCGTGCGAATAGTAGCAATGGTATCGGGAGTATAGCGGTGCAGGTATACCAAAGCGCTAAAAGCATTGTGTTTACCAGATTTAAACAACCAATAAATTGGCCGTTTCTTGTACATTTTGACATGGTCTTTATAAAAGGATTTTGTGAAGTAGTGACGCAAAACTTCATCGGGAGTTTTATTTCTGCTACCTCCTAAGGCATGGGCAATAAAGCTAAGGTTATCGTTAAACTTTTCTTGACCAAAGGTGACTCGGACAAATTCATTGAATCGTAGCAAGATATCATCTTCTTTAAAGTATTCCTCATCCAAAACGGGGATAATCCCGTCCTCATCGGGAATGAAAGTGGGTTTAGGCACCTGCTCCAAATATTCTTCGAGTGTATCGCCCTCATTCGCCAGAATAAGCCCATGCTTGTCCAAGGAATACCTGCCCATCATGCAACCGATAGCATAGGAGATGAATTCTTTGATGGTATCTCCCTCCAGTAACTTCTCCAACTCATCATTAGTTTTATCTCCCTTAAAGCGGTAGCAAGGGTTGCATGTTAAAGTGATCTCATTCAAGGGCACTTCGGGGGTCAACTCATCTTGTAAACCATAAGCATTTATGAAGATGCGATTATTGTCTTCTTCCAGCTGCTTCATCTTGTCAGTCATCTCTCTCCAATGTGAACTTAGTTTCTTGAAAGTATTCTTCAGAGAGGATTCATTGTAGGCAGAGTCAAGCAAGGAAAGAGTGGCAAAATCCCAAGAAGTTTCGTAAGAATCCCAGTCCAATTTTGAAAGCATAATAAGCTGCTCAATAATACCATCGTGTTTGTTGTCATCTATAGCTGCTGGTAATGGAAAATTGTTTGCATCTCTAAGTGTAAAGTTAATCGTGGGATTTAATAAACTCACAAATACATCAGTTATTTTTGAGTTTAATAGTCCTACAAAGAACCTGACATTTACCTTATTATCTGCAAAGATAGAAGGTCCGGCACAATCAAAAATAAACCCGGGCGGATAATATCTAGCTGATGCAGCTGATGTGGTAACCCCTCCCCAACTAGCGCTTTCTCTAAAATAAAAGGTTCGGCTTTTTAAGCGTACATTTGATCCTTGGTTTAGTGTCGATGTAAATTCCCAAAGTTCCTGTCCATTGTTCTCCCAATTAATGACATGTTCATGGTTTCCATACCACCTTCTATGATTACCACCTTTATTTAAGGGGTACCATTTGTAAAGAAAAGTTTTTGTGTCATCAAGGGACTTCGCAGAAAAATTAACTTTTTTAAGCATAATTTCATGCCAATATCTTAGAAACCTCTTGTTATCTGAAGTTGCTAAGCCTTGCTTTACATGAACCTCTTTGCTTAGAAATTTTCCATTAGAAAAGATTTTTCTGATATTATCACTTACCCAATATGCAATTGGATAACCAGGGATTTTTCTAAATTCGGTGGCAGAGGCGCGATAATACCAACCACATCTTTGATTGCCAATAGCTTCGAGTAGAGCGCGTTCTTTTTCATACTCAGATTTACCATCGGTTAAACATAAATAACTGCCTCTATACCTGGGACTACTGAATCCTTTCAAAACAAAAGCAGTTGTTGAAACAACTGCGCCACCTATACTGTCGAATGCGCGTGTACCTAAGTGTGCCATGGATAATATAGTTTCTTGTTCTAATAAACCCTTCCGCAATTTTTCAAATGAAGATAAAAACATCCAGCTTTGCATGGTGATCATAGAAACATATCCCTTATCAACAGCAAGACTTACATCACGTTCGATAAACATTGCAAACAAATCAGATTTACTGTCAGGATATTCTTCCTTAGAGAGTAACTTTAACCCTACATTCATGCTTTTGCTTCCCATATAAGGAGGGTTGGCGATGACGATGTGATATTTGGGACTCAGATAATCGGTCATATGGAGGACTTTGAGGACATTTTCGTGTGTTTTAGTAAGAAAGAGGTCTCTGCCAACATTTTTTTGTTCCAGCAGTTCTTTGATTTCATCAACATTGGTGAGTGCTGGTTGGATAAGAGAACCGAAGTTATCTGCTTCCTCAAATTGATAAAGAGTTGTGTTGAAGTTGACGGTAAAGAGATTCTCGCCAACTGCATCCATGTATTGTTTGAGTTCTTCTTTTTGGAAACTGACATTCTCTAAGACACAGACGTTGGGTTGAATATTTTTGCGTAAGAAGTTGCTGTCTTTAGAGCGGGCTTTCATGACCATTGCAAAAGCCGCTAGCTGGCCGGCTCGTTTGTCGATCTCGACTCCATAGAGATTATTTTGAAGGATTAGTTGGGAAATTTTTGCCAGCTGGAAGCCTTTTTCTTTGTACATTTCATAGAGCAGTTCAAAGGCATAGACCAACATGTGGCCAGAACCTACTGCTGGGTCGCAGATTTTGATCTCTTCGGGAGAATTAATTTTCAAAAAATCTGTTTCCAACTCTTCGGGTTTGATGTAATACTCCATGTGTTTGATGAGACCTGAGTTGGGGTTATTGAGCATCCATAACCTACCCAGCGAGTTTTCAACCAGATATTGAACGATCCAATGGGGGGTAAATAGCTGGGTAACGGCGGGAATGTCTTCGGGTTTGACTTTCTTTTTCGATGCCATGACCTGATCCTTTTTCTCGGAAATGTAGTACTGGTACATCCACCCAATGATCTCAACCTGCTTAAAATCCTCTTCGGGTATAAGCTCGACCAGTTGTGTGATTACAGAGTTGGGACTAAGCAGGTTTTGCGGCATTAACAGTTCGGTATAATCATCGGTGGCTTCAAAAAGAAACGGGAGTTGTTGGTGGAGCTGATTGCATTGAGTGATTAATAGGTAGCGGTACAATCCCTCACGGTCATTTTTTTGTTGGTATTGATAGACTTGCTCTTGATCCAAAGGCAGATTAACTTTGGCGGCATCAGTAAGCAACTGTGGTTCTTTATAATCTTTAGTTTTAGGAGCCAAGACGTTAACATTGGTATCTAGGTAGCCGTTGACTTCCATGAAACGTAAGGCAAGGAAACGATTAAACCAAAAGTAAGCGACTTCTTCGATAAGTTGGTCTTTGCCAATATCATGATATCGTTGGATGAGTTTGTCTCGTTGTTGCTTAAGCTTGCCTTCTTTGTAACGAACGTCTTCTACTTCTTGACCATTGATAAAGGTTGTGGGGAGTTTATTGGGTTTCTCAGGATTAAGTCTCAGTAATTGCTGGGTAACACCATCCATTAGTTTTCTACGAGCCTCGGTAGCAAATTTCTTGAGGATGGATTTGTTCATTATTTATTGCCCAGCTTGATTCGATTCCCTTGATTTAGAATATCAAGCAGTTTTTGTTTTAATTGCTCAATATATTTATCAAGTTCTTCTGCTGAGCTAATACTGCTTTTCTTAACTAAGCTATGGATTGAAACAAACTGTATTGGTTTGGTAGGTTTTTGAGAGTCATCACCTAGCGGTTGGTTTATCAGTTTAATCAGCTCTTCTTCAATTTGAGCTATTTGTTGCTCAGCAGCTTTAACTGCAGCGATGTTTGTTCTATGATTAATATGATCTTTTAATTCACTCAGTTTTTTTTCGATCAGGTCATCAATTCTCTTGATTTTTTGTGAAGACACCAATGAATAGATTTCTTTTTTAACTTTATCTATTTTTTGTAAAAGGACTTTCTTTTCCTCATTAAGCAACTCTTGATGCGCTTTTGTAACATCACTTTTAATAAGAGTTAAGTCTTTTACTTGTTCATACGGGTCCGGATTTATCAGAATATCCTTAATTTGTTGCAATGTAGTTTGAATATCTTCTGGCAGAAACGGTTTATCATCTTCAAGAGCATGTAGGAGATCTACAGCTGAATTAAAAATATCTTTTTGATTGTCAAAAAAGGTAATGGCATTCTTTGCTTCTTCTTTGGCTTTTTGAATATCTTTTTGGTTAGTAATAATATAATCAAATAGGGTATCTACTTCTCGTTTATCGATAATTCCAGTAATTTGTCGTCGATATGATGCAAGAAGATCTTTTCCAGGATAAGCATAATCGCGGTAATTGTCGTTAAACTGGCTGATTTTTTCGATGTCATGATTAACCAGATCAAATATTTTTAATTTAAGATCGTCTTGATTGTCTGGTAGTTCAGCGGGGTTATCAAAAATCTTTCGAATAATATTTTGTAGTTGGGAAATTTTATCTGATTGAATTTGTTTCTTGATTTTAATAACAATACTACTAGCATTTCGATTATTGATTAGCTTTTGAGCTGTATCCTTAGAATTCTTGGGGTCTAACCTTTCATGATTTAATTCCAGATCGATGATATTTGAAAACATTGATGCTGCGATTAGGCCAAGAATACCCATCTCGTCCCATCCATATGGTATTTTGGAAAATCTTTGGATTACATCATGGACATTTATGGGGTTATTTCGATTATTATTACTGTTGATATATTCAATTAATTCTTCTGATGCTTGTTGGTTTCCTGAATCAATAGTGGTTTGCTCAACCTTGAGAATGTTTATGATTTCGTTTATGTCTCGGGCGGGGATTTTGAGATAATAAGCTTTTTGGTATGCACCTTCCACAAGAACATTCAACGCTTTATGAATTTTTTCTTTGGCTGAATTCCCAGCAATAGTTTGCTTGTCTCCATTATGATAAAAATCAGCTTCAGTTATTACTGTTTCAATCAATTCAATATTCTTCTGCTTTAATTTTGATAGTTCATCTCTTTTATTGATGTGAACTGTTTTAATCTCTTCGGATACTGAAGTAGTAGTTTCTTGGGTTAAATATTTATCAATCTGCAATTGTCTTTCAAGCGACTCGTTCAATTCTGGTTTATTGGGGAAAATTATCACAACTTCTGTATTAGTGGTATATTTTAATGCCATCTGACTGGTATTATCACGATAATCGTCATTGTAAAAAGTAATCACCCGCAGGCTAATCTCTTCTCTGAGATTTGGATCACCTTCATCAACAATAATGTTATACCCATAATTGTTTTTGTTTTGGCTGAATTTTTTGTCGGTATATATTTGCTCTTGAATAATTTTTCTTATCTGAGAAACTTTTTCATATGATTTGATCTCTATATTTTTTATCCGGGCAATAACTTCTTGTTCTGTGTTGGTAAGATATTCGTATTGATCAACTGAGTGTTGGATTAAATTTTCATTTTCTAATTTTTGCAGAGATTCTTTGACTTTGTCTGTAAGTAAGACCTTATCCTCATCAATACCCGACACCATCAATGTAACAATATTATCTAAAGATCCCTTGATATCTTTAACATACTTGATCATAAAAAGAGTTTTAAGGACTGAGACATCGAATGGATCGAAATCTCTTATATCCTGTGCCCGATCAATGGTTTGGCGGGCATCATGGCGGATATCATGTTTAAATGTATCAAAAAATTGATGGGTGATCGCCAGTGTGCCGATTTTTTCATCCTTAATTAACTTACCCACTTCATGAACTGCTTTTATCATATTTCTTTCAGTATCAGCAGTATGAGCACCAGCAATACCTACAATTCTGATTTGTTTAAACAATTCTTGAATTAAATGAAATTGATATGAGACAAATGGATATGTTGCAATAAAGTCTTGGCAGTCTTTGTATGATTTATATTCACTTGTAGTTTGTTGGAGGTCTAATTTGTTGAGAATTTGACTTTCAATTGGTGTATAAAGTTGATTTAAATATTCACTGGCCTCTTTAGTCTTCTCCAGGAGCCGCTTTTTGACGATAGTATCTGCGCTGCTTCCGGTGAGGCTTAATGCAGTACTAAAACGAGCTTTGATTCTGGAAAAATCAGCACCACGAAAATCTTTTGCAATTTCATCAATAGCTTCCTGAGAAGTGACCATTATCCAAGCCTTACCTTTAAGTTGTTTTCTGAACTCTTCGGCGACAGTTTGGAGGTTAAGCATTAATTGCTTACTCTCACCAACATATTGACCCACCTCATCAACCAGAAAAGCTAGTCGGGTACCTATTTCCATTCTGCCTAGATAAGCTCTAATATTTT
Organism: Patescibacteria group bacterium; assembly: GCA_042570465.1. Classification (GTDB taxonomy): domain Bacteria; phylum Patescibacteriota; class Microgenomatia; order PFEM01; family JBHPGO01; genus JBHPGO01. Next base: position 22,388 of record JBHPGO010000004.1, on the reverse strand, counting down.
GCACTAATTGCTCGACACTTAAGGTGTAATCTTTGCTTGCTTTATCTAGTAGCCATTGAGCGTCCTTTTCTGAATCATTATCAGTAGTTCGTTGTAGAGCTTTAATTATCTGTTTTTTGGAAAATGCATAATGTTTCCGATCTTCAGTCCATATTTTTTTGGTGATAGCTTTATAAGCATCTTGAAATTGTTGATAATTACCTTGATGAAATAATTTTCTTTCAAATTCTGCCAGCCAAGGTGTTTCAGCAAAATATCCTTCATATTGATCAAGAGCTTTTTGCATAATTTCAGCGATACCATTTTTATTTTGCTTGCTATCTACATTGGCAATAGTATCTATATCAAAAAGTATGGTATGCGTTTTGGACTTTCTAATGATGGCTTCTATTCTGCTTGCAAGTAATTTATCGGAAAATTTACTTTTAATATAATCAAAGGCTTTTTTGCCCTCAAAATCTTGATTCTCCAAGATGTGGGACAGTATTTTTAAGAAATGCGATTTCCCAGAACCAAAGAACCCAGAAATCCATACACCAATATCTTCTGTGGTCTTTGGTTCATATGCATTGAAAAAGTCTCGGAAGATCCCTTCAATTTCAGGAACAATGACATATTCTTCTAATTCCTGACCCAATATATCTTTATCACTTTGGTGGACTAATACTACAGGATTAATATTACGGGAAATATCCTTTTGTAATAGTGATTTAATTTGCTTGTCGCTCATATATTTTCTCCAACTAAGAAGTATTTAGGAGTTCATTTAAATTAACTCCACGATAATAATTATCATCTTCTAGTTTACTAAATAACCTAAGTTCAAACTTGTTCCACTCTCCAGGAAAAAAAAGAATGAGAATGCTATTTTGTAAACAAGTATGTAACTTGCTTAACACAGAATGAGATCTTAAAAGAGGCCAAGCTTTACCAATTCCATGTAATAGATTGATTTTTGACTCCTTTAGTTTTGGACAAAGGTAATTTTGTATGGCATCATTAGAAATGATGGGCTTAATTGCCTCATATAAATTTTGTGATCCTTCACTCTCTTCTTTCTCAAATACTTTCTTTAATAATCCCTCCTCTTTTAGCACATGGATAATAACTTCAAATAAATCATAAGCATGTATTTCGGTTGATAATCTTTCAAACTGTGCAATTTTACTTCTAACTAACATTTCATCTTTGGGATCATAGCTAAAAATCGACACTCCCACATCACCGCTTATATCTGATAACATTTTATAGTTTTCTTTTGCTAGTAATTTTTCCAACTGATCTAATTGTTTTCTTGAATATGTCATATTTTCGTCAATTTGCTGACAAACAACCTGCCTTTGTTATTTTGTTCCAATAAGTTTATGAATTTGTGATTATAAATCGGGATCTTAATAATGTTTTTACTTGTCAATATATTTGCTTCTTTTAATATTTTCCTTAATATCACACTTATTTTACTTATAGTAGCATCAGTCCATTTATTCATTACTTGTAACTCTTTCTTCTTATCATCCAAAAATGCATCAACCTCTAATTTATTAACATTCATATCCCCAGTAAGAATCTTTTTTGAAAGAAATTCATTAATAAAATCATATACTATAGTGTTGGTTAAATATATTGAAAACAGTACTATTAGCCTAGATTCATCGCCATTGTTTATTTTTAAGTATGCCAATATTTCTTCATCGAGATCGTTTATTCTTTTAAAGATCGTACTCACTCTTTTGGGAATACTTTTATTAGTCTTATATTTAAAGAGGTTGTTACTTGATATGAATTTTATGAGTTCTGATTTTTCTTTGTAGTTCTTTCTGCACTTAACAACAATTCTTGTCTCGTCATACATTAAAGGGTTGCCGGTAATACTTGCACCATAACTCATCATATCCTTTTGATTTTACCACTTTTCTTGTACTGAAAGATATGTTGATGCATATATTGGTCAAGTAATTTGTTTAGAGCTCTATTTTTGAAATTTTCACTCTCGCCAATATATAGTGTTGATCTTTCATCATCAAAAAGCACATATAAGGCTGGAGTAGATAACTCAGGTCGAGATTGAATGAAATCAATTTTATCATATGATTACACTTTAATTTTAAATATTACAACATTCTAAAGAGTAAAATTTGACTTTCACCCTATAATTTGCTTTAATCTAGATAATTGAAATTTTAGAGTTAACTGCCTGCAAGGGCAGTTTTTTATTTATCTCCTGCCTATAGGTAAAGGAGGTGAATTATGAGAATCTTTCTGACGCTGCAATCTTTCGTTTTAACTGCTTTGATTTTTGCTTCTCAGGTTTACGCCCAATCCGACGATGTTTCCAAGGTAACAAATTTTATGACCAATATTATCGAAATCTTGGTAGCTCTGGCTGGGATTTTAGCCGCCCTTTTCTTTGTCTGGGGAGGAGTGGGATACATTACCAGCTCCGGTAACCCTGAAAATTTGGAAAAATCAAAAAAGACAATCCTTTACTCTGCCATTGGATTAGCCATCTCTTTGGGGGCATATGTCTTGGTTAATATTGTCACCCAGACAGCTCAAAGCGCTTTTGGCCAATAATTAATAACAAAACCAATGCTAATTGTCGCAGTTATATTAACTGCCCTTATCTACCTTTTTACGCCTCGTTTGGCCTTTGCCCTTGACCAGTATCCTGAAATCCAGTCTTTCACCAGTGACCTGTTTTCTAGCCTCTCTATCTTAGCCTCTGTTTTTGTTGTCTTTTTCCTGGTCCGCGGCGGCTACTTGTATATCACTTCCAGCGGCAAGCCGGAAGCGCTGGAAAACGCTAAAAAAACCATCAGGAACGCTCTTATCGGTTTGGTATTGGTTTTATCAGCCAGTACCTTTTCGTCAATCTTAACGACTTCATTTACCACGCCTTCACCAGGAATCGACACTACCCAGATCCAGTTAGCGCCTTTAGAAACAGTCGAGCCTGAAGGCGGTTTGACTCAAGTCTTAACTGAAGCCATTGCCGGGTTTTTGAAAAATATTATCCAGAGCGCTACTAAACCCTTGACTGACAGCGTCATCTCTTTTCTAACCACGACACCCTTGGTGGCCACTAACCAATCCATCTTTAACTTTTGGCTGGTGATTTTGGGTATTACTGACTCGCTTTTCGTGTTGGTGATTGCCTTACTCGGCTTTCAACTGATGAGCGCCTCTACTTTTGGCTTTGAAGAGGTTGAGCTAAAAAAACTGCTTCCCCGAATCGGTCTGTCTTTTTTGCTGGCCAATGTTTCCATCTTTTTGGTTGATTGGGTGCTTCGGCTTAACAACGCCCTGATATCGACAGTCATCAACGCTACCGGTGGTTTAAACCAGGCCTGGATTGAAAACGCCTTTAACCCGTCGGCGCTTTCTATTGAAAACGTCGCCGTGATCACCCTGGTCTTTGGTGTCCTTTTTATTATTCTTACCGTTGTCCTACTGCTTTTTTACATCAGCCGTCTGATTGTGATTGCTCTTGGAGCGGTTCTTTCCCCTTTGATTTTCATGCTCTGGGCTATTCCCAGATTTGCTGATTTTTCTGAAATTGCAGTCAAAAGCTATCTGACCACCATCTTCTCTGTTTTTATCCATGTGGTGGTGATTCAGCTGGCAGTATCATTTTTAACCCTACCGGGTGAATCGGAAGGTTCGGGGATTATGGCGGTTCTGATTGGCATTGGCCTGATGTTTACCTTGATTAAAGCCCAATCAATCGTCTACCAGTTCGTGTTTTATAACACTGGCCGGGCTGTTTTTAAAAAGTTTGGCGGCCAGGTGATCAATGTTCTTCAGGCCAAGCAAACCGAAGAAACTGTAACCGGCCAAGCTGATGCTAAAACGCCCAGAAAGGTAATCAACGCATGAAAACGACCCCTATCCCTGCCCAGATAACTACGGTTGAAGACAAGATTGCCGGCAACTTAAGCATGGTCCAGCTAATACTGCTTTTAGCTCCGCTTTTTATCAGTGTTTTTGTTTTTGCCGTTTTGCCCGATCGGATGTATTTTAATCTTTACAAAATCATCCTGATGTTTTTCTCATTAACTATCTTTTTAAGCCTGGCGATCAGGATCAAAGAGCGGATTATCTTAACCTGGCTGGTTTTATTGGTTTCTTACCACCTAAGGCCCCATATTTTTGTCTTTGATAAGAATGATAATTATTTGCGGGGAGTTAAGTTGTTAAAAAACAATGAAGTCAAAAACTCTTCAACCAACAAGCAAGCTAAAGAGAAAAAGATAAAGACCAATAATTTATCGGTTCTAAATTTAATTCAATTGGAAAACCTTATTAATGCCAGAAATACCAAGGTGGTGATTAAGTTCAGCCGGAAAAGGAGGCTTACATTAAACCGTTTTTAAGTAAGAAGATCTCAGCCAGAAGACAGATTAAAATCAAAGAAGTCCGGGATGGTATTTTAATCCTGCCGAAAAACAAATACCGAATCGTGATTGAAACTTCGGCGATTAACTTTGAGTTAAAAAGCGAGGCCGAACAAGACGCTTTGATTGATAATTTTCAGAATTTCATCAACTCTTTGCCTTGCCCGATCCAAATTTTAATCAGGGTCCGTGAGGTTGACATTAATAATTATCTGGAGAATTTTATCAACAACAATAACCACGAAACCAATAAGCTTTATCGTCAGCAAATCAAACACTACGGCCAATTTGTCAAAAAACTGGTCAAAGGCAACAAAATCCTTTCCCGACGTTTTTATCTGGTCATCCCTTATGAACCGGAAACAGAAAATACAGACTTTAATTTGGTTAAAGAGCAAATCAGCCTTAGCTTAGACATCGTAGCTAAAGGATTAGAGCGGCTAGGAATGAAGACAAGAAAATTAAACACCCTGGAAATCCTCGAACTCTTTTATAGTTTTTATAATCCTGGAGCTTACAAAACCCAACCGATTAAAGAAAAAACTTATCAAATGTTATCAAGTAATAAAGATGCAATTCAAACGACCAAGGCTTAAAAAAACCAAAAAGCGTGGTCAAAAAACCATCGAGCTGTCCTTCGGTGAACAGGACCAAATGGACCTGATTTCTTATGATGGTCTTAAAGAACACCAGGGTTATCTGAAAATGGGAAGTAAGTATTTACGGACGCTATTTGTCTCCGGCTATCCTTATGTCGCCACAACCGGCTGGTTGAACAACCTGGTTAATTTCAATCATAACATTGACATTTCTTATCATATTGAACAGGTTGGCTCAAAACTATCACTGCCCAAACTCAACCGGAAAATCACCGAGCTGGAATCAACCCGGCGGGTACTGCAACAGCAAGGAAAGATTATTGGTCCGGAAGTACTCGATCCTTTAAAATCAGCGGTTGATTTAAAAAACAAGATCATGCGCGGCCAGGAAAAGCTGTTTCAAGTTTCTATCTACATTCACTTGACGGCTGATTCTTTGATCGAACTGGAGAAGTTAACCACTTTAGTGGGAACAGTCTTGGCCACTAGGCTCTTTTACACCAAAACAGCGATTTTCCAGCAACTTGAAGGATTGCAGTCAATTCTACCCAGAGCGGAAAACCTACTTAACCAAAAACGGAATTTAGACAGCTCCTCGGCGGCTTTAACTTTCCCTTTTACCTCATCTGAGCTAGTTCAAGAGACCGGGATTTTATATGGGGTTAACCTCTCTAATAATTCTTTGGTAATGATCGACCGCTTTTCTCTAAACAATGCCAATAGTATTGTCTTTGCCCAGTCTGGATGCGGTAAGAGTTATGCGGCTAAAGTCGAGATCCTGCGCCAGTTGATCCAAAAGACGAAAGTGCTGGTGATTGACCCGGAACGAGAATACCAACAACTGGCCAAATCTTTAAACGGCACTTACATTAAACTATCAGCCAAATCCAAAGAAAAGATTAATCCCTTTGATTTTTCAATCAGCTCTTTTGGCAAGGGTAATAATTTGGTTGAACATATTCAGGATTTAACAGAAATAGTTTCCTTAATGGTCGAGGGCTTATCTTCAGAGGAAAAGGCGGTTGTTGATAAGGCGATTGTGAAGACTTATAAAAACCTGGGCTGGGCCATCCATGGCAAGAAAAAAGGCAAAAAATACCCGCTAATGAAAGACCTGTACCAAGCGCTCAAAAAAGACCGGCAGAGAAAGCTTTGTGTCCGGCTGGAAAAATATGTCAAAGGATCTTTGGCCAATGTTTTTAACCAGCAAACCAATATTAAGCTAAATAACCGGCTAGTAGTCTTTGATATTAAAGACCTGCCCGAATCATTACGCCAAATTATGATCCTCATTATCTCTAATTATGTTTATAACCAGGTAAAATCCAAACCCCAAAAACGGTTACTGGTTATTGACGAAGCCTGGATTCTTTTACAGCACGAAGAGAGCGCTCGATTTATTGCCGGACTGACCAGAAGGGCGCGCAAATACTATCTGGGCGTGAACATCATTTCCCAGGCCGCTAATGACTTTCTGGGTAATGAATACGGCCGGGCGATCGCTTCTCAATCCTCACTGCGGATTTTAATGAGACAAGATACCACCACCATTAAAAAAGTGGTAGAGGAGTTTAACTTAAGCGAGTACGAGAAAAAATTCCTGCTTACTTGCGACAAGGGTGAGGCGATCGTGATTGCCGACCAGAACCATGTGGCTATTAAAGTAGTTGCTTCGGAAAAAGAACATCCGCTGATCACCACTGATCCGGCTGAAAAATACTCCAGGAGATGAATCCTTTTCTAATAACCACCCTTTATTCCTTTAAAAAGGAGTTTTTTTATGTGCTTCTGGCCTTTCTTCTAGTTATCCTGATGCCGATTATTGGGGTAATTATCCTCACCCGAACTGGCTTGGATATTGTTTCTGAACGATTAGTGGTTGTTAATAAGATAACTAATGAAGTTCAGATATTAAATCCGGCAGATGGCAGTGTTTATAAAACCATCAAAGGTGAATTCGTCTGGCCGGTGACGGGCATTGTCACCTTAGAGTTTGGAAAATCAAGCCGATGGCAGCTTTTCCATACCGGCATTGACATCGCCAATCTCGAAGGGAAAACGGGTGATTTAATAACTCCCTTCATGCCCGGAACTGTCATTTATTCAGGCCAGATCTTTTGGGGTTTTGGCAAGCATGTGATTGTTGATCACGGTGATAACCTCAGTTCGATCTATGCTCATTTAGACAGTGTCTGGGTAGAAGTCGGGGATGAAGTGGAACCAGGAGATGTTATCGGTACTGAAGGCAGTACCGGTTGGTCTACGGGACCCCACCTTCATTTCCAAATAAATGTCTTTGGAATACCGGTAAATCCAAGGGTGTTTTTAGGAGGAAGTTAAATGTTATTGAAGTTTTGCGTTATTGCTTAATTTTAAGGTAAAATGTTCGTATAAACACTAACTGGGCGACATTATCCTTCGCCCATCTATTTTTTTAACTTATGAAAATATTAGTTTTCACAGAAGGAACAATAATCATGCATCCCCTCAGCAGAAGGTTTGAGCAGGGGTCAGATTGTTGAACAAGTGAAAAACTTTCCCCGACCCTTGCCAGATGATTTATTTAAAACCCATATTCCTGTTGGTAAAGCCGTTAAAAAATTAAAGACTTGGAAAGATCAAGGAGCAGAAATTTTGTATTTAACTTCAAGGAAAGAACGAGGACAAATTGAAGACGTTAAGAAGGTACTTAAAAAATACGGTTTTCCAGATGGTCAATTATTATTCCGCCGAAAAGGGGAGAAATATCAAGATGTTGCCGAAAGAATTTTGCCAGATGTGTTAATTGAGGACGACTGTGAAAGTATCGGCGGAATAAATGAGATGACTATTACTTTTGTTAACCCCAAAATCAAGGCAAAAATAAAATCAATCCCCGTTAAAGAGTTTGGTGGAATTGACCATCTTCCAGACAAAATTTCTGATCTATTAGATTAATGGGCTACGGATAACGCTTCGCTACGCTCGGGGATGCTACACTTTCGCTCAATAATTCAGTTCAATTTCGCTCACCCTCGCCTAACACGGTATATGCGGTTTGCCGCTCGGCTCACGGCTCATCCAACTTGCATATTTTTAGAACAAATTGTTAATATATGGATAGCAATGACAAAGACCTTAAGAGAACAACTAGGAAAAAATCTTAAAAAAATCAGGTTAAAAGCCGGAATGACTCAAGAAGAAGTGGCAAATAAAGCTAAAGTCCACCCTAACTATTATGCCCGAATTGAACGCGGAGAAGCTAATCCTTCCCAGGAAAAACTCTATGGAATTGCCAGGGCGCTGAAAGTAAAATCTTCTAAAATCCTGCCCTACTAAGACTTAGTCTTTCTTTTTTTAATTTCTTTCTTTAGTTTTTCGCTTCTTTCCTTATCAACTACCTTATGAGCAATCAGATGAGATAAAGTTTGCATACTACCAAGCATTTCTATAGCCTTGGCCCTGGTGGCATTTTTAGGATCGGTTTGCTTTAAGAACTTGATCACACTTTCAATATCTTTTTCAAACTGGCTTTTTTCTTTAGTCATAGTTCCCATATTATACCTGCTTTTATATAAACCTGCCTAATTTTAGAAAATCAAACATTTCCAAAGCAGATTTCTTGCTGTCTATCCGCCGCATTATTTCCCGGCTTTTAATTTGAGATAAAATATTCAAACTTCCTTCCCAAAGTATTTTCCGGTCCAGGATAGCCAGTTTCCGATGGTGGTTGCCGGTACAAATAAAAACCTGCACTCCTAAAGCTTCAAACTTACGGATTTCCGATTCGGTTTGCGCCTCAAAGCCTTCAATGTGATCCCTAGGATCTCTGGTTAAAATGTAAATTTTTATTTCTTTTTTTACCAGCTTTTCAAAAGTCGGGTAGAGCGTTTTCATTCTTTCCTTTGAAATAAAAGGACTTTCAATAATCACTTCCTTCTGGCAAGCTAAAAGATCTTTTGTGAACTTATAATAAAACGATTTTTCATCATAAAGGAAGGAATTATTCATTTTTCGTCTTCCTTTCCCACTTCAATAACTGATATTTTACCGTTATAATAAGTGAAGCCTAACTCTTTTAGTTTTTCGTAAGTTTTAAAAATTGAAGAAAAGAGGTGTTCCACCCACGGGACGTTGGGCTCACTAACAAAAACACTCCTCTTCACGAGGGGTGTTTTTGTTAGCCCGGTTTTGGATTCGAACCTTAAGCTCCACCCAACTTTCAAATAAAAAAATGATTATCTAGTAAACGTATAAAAACCTACAAGTTAAACGACTAGGTCTGGACCCTCCGTATCCCTGCCTGCCGGCAGGCAGGCTACCGGGGTCACAAAAATTAAAAGCTCGTAATACTGAACAAAAAGGAGGTGTTATTTAATGTATTTTATGAAAGAAAAACTGCAAGATTTAGAAATAAGTGAAGAGGCCAAATCACTTATTCCCACGATGCAAGAGTATTCAACGTTAAAGGCATTATGTTATGGGATGACACCAGCAGAAATTGCCTCAGCCCTTGAGACAACTACTCAAGGAGTTGGACAAAACCTTGGAAGTCTTATTAGCAAATGGCATGCCTTACAGATCCTTGCCAAAGCTAGAAAGCTTGACAAAATTAAGCCAACTGTGTCAACATGATAGCTAAAGTTTTGTTTACTTTTGCTTAAGGCTATACCTGCCGATGAAGAAAGTCTTTTTACTACTAGCATTTTTAGTTTTTGCCCCGCTGACGCTTACTTTGGGAATCTTTGTTTTAATGGCTCTCCCTTTAGGTAAAGAAGGAGAAGTCCTTTCAGCCAGCGATTCTCCTATCAGCCAACTTTATGCCGCCCTCCCTGCTGAAGCAGCGACTGTTGAATCAATTATTGAGCCCGGAGAAGCTCGGTCTGAAATTATCCGCCAGTACCTTGAGGCCCACCAATCACCGATGCTTCCTTACGCTGACACCCTTTTTGAAATGTCAGAAAAATATCAGCTTGACTATCGGCTTATGGTCGCCATCGCTCAATGTGAATCTAATCTTTGCAAAAAATCTCCCCCCGGTTCTTTTAATTGCTGGGGTTTTGAAAACGGTGCCACTCACTTTCTTTCTTGGGAACAGGCCATCGAGCAAGTCGCCAAAACTCTCAAAGAAAGATATATTGACATGGGCTTAACTACCCCTGAAGAAATCATGCCCAAATACGCCCCACCCTCAGTAGAAATAGGCGGCCCCTGGGCTAAATGCGTCAGCCAGTTTCTGGAAGAACTTGAATAAACCCCACTTCAAAAGATATAATATTGGATAATAGTTTTTCCATTAATTACTGATGGCAACCCCTTACGATTCCTATAATTATTCGCAATACTGGCGGGGGAGAGAGTACGAAAATTTAGCCGAAGAAAAAGCTTTAAAAAGACTTTTGAAAAACATTCCCCCAGGAAAAAGCCTGATTGATATCGGGGCTGGTTTTGGCCGGCACACCCAAGTCTATCTTTCAAAATTTCAAAAAATCGTTCTGATCGATGCTTCTTCAAAACTCCTTGAGCTAGCCAAGAAAAAATTTCGCCGATACCCCCAAATTAGCTATAAAAATGCCCGCATTGAAAAAATTCCATTTAAAAGCAACCAATTCGATGTCGCCTTAGTGATTAGGGTTTCCCACCATCTCCCAAGTCTTGAGAAACCTTTCAAAGAAATTTCTCGAATTCTCAAGCCTCAAGGTTTTTTAATTTTAGAGTTTGCTAATAAAACAAACCTAAAAAGAACTATCAAATCTCTTTTAAAAAGAGATTTTTCTTTTCTGCTCTCTCACCGACCAGTCAATCTTTCTTCTCAAAACAACCTTGCTTTTTATAACTACCACCATAGCCACATCAAGAGCTTGCTTTTAAGCAACCATTTCAAAATTATTAAGGCTGTTTCTGTTTCTAACTTTCGCAATCGTTTTCTTAAAAAAATATTCCCTCTCAAGATTTTGCTTTGGCTGGAATTTCATTTCTCACTTTTGACCTCTTTTTTTCCATTTCATTTTGGTCCTTCGATCTTTATCTTGGCCCAAAAAAAGGGCTCTTCCCCAAGACTTGACAAACTATAGGATCTTGTGCTATAATTTCTTTCAGATCCTGAGGTAAACCTAACCGGTTTACTTTAGGATTTTTTTATGGGATAGATAGTTCGGATATTTTAACTTGTCCGTGACTTAGGAAAAACGAATTTTTTCGAATAGCGGCACAAGAAACCTCATCTCAAATTCTGAAAATTTTCCAAGTGCCGCTTCCGAATTCCAACGAATGATTATAATTTTCTCTTTTAAAATAAATCTCGTAATTTACAGCCACAGCTATTTAGAGAAACTATGAAAAAAATACTGACAGTCGTGACCATCTTTTTGGGCCTGACCCTGGCCCCAAAACCTGCTTTAGCCTTGACCGAAGCGGGTGGTTCGGCGGTGCTCAGAACACGCTCAAGCGAAAACCAAATTGACCCCAGGGTGGAGAAATTAGAAAACTACCTCAAGCAACATCACTCTCCCTTGGCTGATTATTCACAAGTGTTTGTGACTGAAGCTGACCGTTACCAAATCGAATGGAAACTGGTTCCCGCCATCACCGGACTAGAATCAAGTTTTGGAAAAAGGATCCCTTATAATTCCTATAACGCCTATGGTTGGGCCAACGGAAACTATTATTTTGATTCCTGGGAACAGTCAATCAAACACGTGACTCGAGTACTCAAAGAAAAATATTACGATCGGGGACTGGACACAGTTAGTAAAATTGCGCCTGTTTATGCGCCTCCTTCAGACACCTGGACCAGCAAAGTAAACTTTTTTATGAATAAAATTGACTCCTTCAGTAACACTGGCAGCTTAGAACAGCTCAGCTTAACAATTTAACTCTTTCTTGGTAAAATATTATTGCTGAAGTTAAAAAATAACTTTTGGCGACAACTCAGTGAGCACACTCGTTAATGGGCAAGTGGCGGAATTGGTAGACGCGCTGGATTTAGGATCCAGTGGGCCTTAAAAGCCCGTAGGAGTTCGAGTCTCCTCTTGCCCACAATGAGAACCAAGACCACCTACTGGAATCAAGTCTTCCATTAATCCTTGCATAAAAAAGATAACTTGCTAAAATAAATATAAACCATGAAAAACAGAATGGATAAATTATTTAATTGGCTCAAGACTCATAAATTATTACTGGGGATTATGCTGGCAATTGTCTTGATCTCAATCTTTGGCGTTCGCCCTCGGGTCACTGCCTACTTGGAAGGTCCAGCCGAAAAATATGAAACTTCAAAAGTAAAAAAAGAAGACCTCGAGGCCGTGATCTCTGCTTCCGGAGATGTTCAAGCCGAAAACCAAGTCACCCTCAAATTCCAAACATCAGGAAAATTAGCCTGGGTTGGGGTCAGAGAAGGGGACAAAGTTGAAAAATGGCAAACAATCGCTTCTTTAGACAAAATTGAATTGAAAAAAACTTTAAAAAAGGAAATGAATGATTACTTAGAAGAAAGGTGGGACTTTGCCGAAGACAGGGAAGATTATAACGTTTCTTCAGATGACCTGGACAAATACACCCTTTCCAACGACATCCGGAGACTTTTAGAAAAAGCTCAATTTGATCTTAACAACACGGTTTTAGATGTTGAAATCGCTGACTTAGCCGTCAAATACGCGACTCTTTTTACCCCGATTCAGGGAATCGTCACCAATGTGGAGGCACCAGTCGCCGGAGTAAATATCACTCCAGCGACCGCCGAGTTTACTGTCGCCGATCCGACCAAGATGAAGTTTGTTGCCAACGTTGATGAGGCCGATATTGGCAATCTTCAGATCGGGCAAAGAGTCGTCATTGTTTTAGACTCCTATTTAGATAAAGAATTTGTTGGCAGTGTTAACAATATCGCCTTTTCCGCCATCACCACTCGCGGCGGCGGAACGGCTTTTCCAATTGAAATCTTTTTACCTCCTAATGAGGCTGAGCGTTTCAGGGTCGGGATGAATGGAGACGCCGAAATCATTCTTGAAGCCCGCACCAACGCTCTCACCGTTCCCACCGAAGCTGTGAGAATCAAAAATGGTGGCCGCTATGTCCAAATAATTGAAAATAAAGAAATCAAAGAGATCACCGTAAAAACTGGGCTGGAAAGCGATACTCGAGTCGAAATTATCAGTGGCCTTGCTGAAGGACAGGTAGTCATCACTGGCGAAAAAAGCGAATAAATCTAGGCTTCCTTTAAACTAGGCAGTCAGCCCAAGCACAATATTTCAAAAAAACTAACCAGACAAAAGCTATTATTAAAAAATGCTTCTTAAACTTGTCAACGTCTCTAAAATTTACCGCCCAGACTCACTTAAAGTTGAGGCCCTGAAAAAAGCTAATGCTGAAATAAAAAAGGGCGACTTTGTAGCCATCATGGGTCCTTCTGGGTCTGGCAAATCCACCCTGATGCACCTGGCCGGCTGCCTTGACACCCCAACTCATGGCAAGGTAATCCTTGAAGGAAAAGATATTTCTCAACTTTCCGAGGCTGAATTAGCCAAAATCAGAAACCAAAAAATTGGTTTTGTCTTTCAAAGCTTTAATCTTATTCCAAGAACTTCCGCCCAAAATAATGTTGCCCTTCCCTTGCTTTATGCTGGTAAGAATTTTCAAGAACGCCAGGCTTTAGCTAAAAAGGCTCTTGGCAAAGTCGGTCTTGGTGAGAGGACAGATCACTTTCCAAACCAGCTCTCTGGTGGAGAACAACAGCGAGTGGCCATTGCCCGCGCCCTGGTGACTGACCCCACCATCATCTTTGCTGATGAACCAACCGGCAATTTAGACACCAAAACCGGAGATGAATTAATGAAATTATTCAAAAAACTTAACCAAGAAGGCAAAACAATTATTGTTGTGACTCATGAACCAGAAATCGCTGCCTACGCCAAAAGGAAAATCATGATCAAAGATGGCGCTATAGTTTAAATAAAAATGGACTTAATCGAAATCATCAAGATCGCCCTTATCGGCATTAAAGCCAATAAAATTCGCTCTGGGCTAACTATGCTGGGAATTATTATTGGTGTGTCTTCAGTAATTTTACTGATTTCAATTGGCAACGGCTTAAAAACCTATATTACCAGCGAGCTTGAGGGCCTGGGGGCTAACTCGGTTTTGGTTTTCCCAGGAGAATTCATGCTTGCCCCTGGTGGAGGAGGTAGTGGGGGCACGCCGGGTGCTGGTATTGCTGCCTCTAAATTTACCTTTGACCATGTCAGAGACCTTGAAAGAAAGGGTAAAACCATTAAGGCCGTCATGCCCTACACTGAAAACAACGGGACGATGAGCTATAAGGGCAAGAGCACCATCACCCAGGTTAGCGGTGTTACAGTCGACTACCCTGATATCAGAGACCAAAAAGTAGCCAAAGGCAGCTTTTTTACTCAATCCCAATATAATTCCGCCAAAAAGGTGGCCGTCATCGGCACGACGATTGCTGAAGACCTATTCGGACAAGAAAATCCAGTTAATAAAAAAATGACTATTTCAGACCAGCGCTACACTGTATTAGGTGTTTTGGAAGAAAAAGGGGCCTTTAGCGGGGTGGACATGGATAACCTGGTTTTTATCCCCACCACGACCGCCATGCGGCAGTTTGACATGGAGTACATTATGTCTTTATGGATCCAGTCAGAAAGCTCTGAAACTGTCACCCAAACAAAAAACGAAGTTGAAAAAATTCTTCTTGAAACTCTTGATGATGATGAATTTTCGGTCCTAGACACTAAGAGCTTACTGAATACCATTTCTCAGATCCTAGGTGTTCTAACTGCCGCCCTGGCTGGGATTGCTGCTATTTCCCTAATCGTTGGGGGAATCGGCATCATGAACATCATGCTGGTCTCAGTCAGAGAAAGGACTCGCGAGATTGGTCTTAGAAAAGCGGTGGGAGCTACCCCCCAAAATATCTTGACGCAGTTTTTAATTGAGGCGATCGTTCTTTCCCTGGTCGGAGGTCTGATCGGGATTTCACTCGGAGTGGCCGGCTCTTTGGCCATCGGTTACTTTTTTACCACCACTATCACCCCCTGGTCAATTGCACTCGCCACCGGAGTTTCCAGCCTGGTTGGAATCATCTTTGGAGTGGCCCCCGCCTTTCAAGCTTCAAAGCTCAACCCGATTGACGCTCTCAGATACGAGTGATACGATAATAAGGATGGACCTAAAATCACTTCTGGCCAAAATTATCTCTGTTTTTCTTTTGATTTTCAGCGCCTACCAAACACTTCTCTCTATTAACGCAATTTTCTTTATTTACCCCAATTTAGATTTTCAGGGCCAAGAAAGGTTTCTGATCCAAACCGGTTTACTTGACAAAGCCTTACTGATCTATATTTCAATGATTACCAGCGGAACTTACGGCTTTGCTCTTTTGCTTAAACCCACAAGTAAGCTTAAAATAATCCACATTGTTTCCGGAATCTTAGTCTTTGCTCTTTCAGTTTTCTTTGTCACCAAAACACCGTTTACCACCGACCCGATGCTGGAATATTTCACCAGCCGCTAACCAACAACATCACCCTAAAAAATTATTTAGTTGACCGACCTAAATAGATGAGGTAGACTAAAAACAATGAAGCAACTGCTCGGCTTATTCTTCGGCTTTTTACTGGCTTTCTCACTTTTTCTTTGGGGACCGACCACTCCAGCCAAAGCCCAAGAAGAAATCTTTAGTTTTGAAAAGGCTTTTCAAGACTATCTTTATGTCTACAACCAATACCTTCAATCTCACAACCAATACGAAGCCGCTAAAAATTCCTACTACACCTACAAAACCTTAGCCTCTAAGGCCGATGCCATGCAAAAAACCTTGACGATGCTCCAAGTCAGAGACGACGTTGTCCGAACATACCTCACCACCATTAGGCTCCGACTGGCTGACTCAACCGGCATCTCGACCTATGATCAAAGTCTGCTTTACATTAAGCTTGATACTGAAGTCGGCTGGTATATTCAACACCGCGACGAAGTGACCTCAGCCGGAACACTAAAAGACCTTTTAAAAACTTCCAAAAAGGCTGAAACTCGTTTCCGAGACTCAGAAATCTTAGCCTATGAAGCCTTGATTGTAATTTTGTCCGGCAAAGTAGAAGCGGCCAGAAACTTGATCGAGCAAGAGCTTGACCAGATTGAACTAAAGATCAACGAAATCAGACTTAAAGGAGATAAAGAAATCACCTCCGTTGAGCGGTGGTTGCTGGAAGCTGAAAATAAAATTGACCGCAGTCGAGAAAAGCAAGAACAAGCGACGATCACTATCCAAAAACTAAAACCGAAATTCCAGAAAAAAAGAGGGGTTTTCAATGAAGCTCGAACATCGATTCACGAATCACTCATTTACCTCAAAGAAGCCAATGATTACTTAAAAGAATTAATTGCCGAGGTGAAAAGTGCCGACTAAAACAAAGCTCGAAAAATTCAAAGAATTTGTCTATGATAACGGTAAGCCGCTGGCGCTGATGCTAGCCGTTTCCCTAATCTTGCTTTTGGTCATGGTTGTCGGGTTTATTTTTCAAAAACTTCGCTCACCGGAAATCTTTACCCCCACGGCAGCCCCAACACCCACCCCAACTATTTTTCTCGCCCCACCACTTTCGACATATGGCAAAGACCCGGATATTTTAAAAAGTGAAGAAGAACTTGATAAAATAGATATTTTGTTAAATACCATCGACCTTTATGAAACTTCTCTTTTACCCCCAACACTGGACATGAAAGTTGAAATCAAAGAATTGTAGCTTGATTTGGGCTTTCTTCGGTTGTAATATATAACCATGACCGCATCTCATATCCCTCTGGCTGAAAAAATTAGGCCCCAAACGCTGGAAGAACTTGTCGGCCAGGAGCATTTGGTCGGCCCAAAGGGATTACTGAGAAAATTAATAAAATCAGACCAGATTCCTTCAATGATCTTTTGGGGGCCGCCTGGTTCCGGCAAAACTTCTTTAGCCCGAGTCATCGCTCAAACCACCCAAAGCAATTTCCTTCACCACAGCGCCGTAACTACCACGCTCAAAGACGTTCGGGAAGCAGTCAAACAAGCTAACAACCGGCTTTCCGGCCAAGACCAGCTGTCTTTTGAGAAAAAAGTTCGGTCAAATAAAAATCAAGCTTTAGCCCAACGAACAATCTTTTTTTTAGACGAAATCCACCGCTTTAATAAGGCCCAGCAAGACGCTTTTTTACCTCATGTCGAAAGTGGGACCATCACCTTGATTGGGGCCACCACCGAAAACCCCAGCTTTGAAGTCATTGGTCCGCTTCTTTCCCGGTCAAGAGTCTTTACCCTGAATAGGCTTTCGACTGACGATTTGAAGACGATCATCAATAAAGGACTCAAAAAACTTAAGGCAAAGATTTCACCCCAAGCCCGCAAACTACTAATTGAAGCCGCCAATGGCGACGCCAGGATCGCCCTTAACGCCCTTCAAATTGCCAGTTCAATTAACCAAAAAGGGGAAAAAATATCAATTCAATTGATCGAAGATGTTTTTCAAAATCAAAATTTACTTTACGACCGAACCGGAGAAGAGCACTACAACACCATTAGCTCCTTCATTAAAAGCATGCGGGCTAGTAATGCTGATGCTGCCATCTATTATCTAACCAGAATGATTGAAGCCGGAGAAGACCCCTTATTCATCGCCAGGCGAATGGTCATCTTTGCCAGCGAAGACATAGGCATGGCCCAACCAACGGCTTTGGTGGTCGCCAACGAGGTCTTTAGGGCTTGCGAGACTATTGGCTACCCGGAGTGTGCTATCAACCTGGCGCACGGCACAATTTATCTAGCTAAAGCCCCAAAAAACAGGGCTTCGTATGACGCCTTGAGAGCCGCCCAAGCCGATGTCAAACAATTTGGCAATCTGCCTATCCCAATGCATTTACGAAACGCACCAACGAAGTTGATGAAAAAAGAGGGCTACGGTAAAAACTATGAAAAGTACCCTGGAAAAAAGAAGAATTTATTACCGGAAAAATTAAAGGGGAAAAAGTATTACAAAGATTAAAATCTGCGCCTTGCCTGACACTCAGCACGAACCTTATCTTTTATCCACCCTATCTGAGCTTGAAATGTCTCATCGACCTCATGATCTAAAACGAATAAGTAAATTTCCTCAGCTTCTCTAGCCGCCCTTGGAGGCCCTGTCCTCGCAGTCCTTGCGCAAGCTGTGGCAGCATCTTGCAAATTTGGAGCACCAAAACCAGAACCGTCAGACTCTCGATAATTAAAAGTAGTCCCACCACACTTTACTTCAACTGTCAATTCTCCTGTTCTTTCACAAGTGACTGGCATGGCTTTATTATAGCATAAATAGGGCAAATTCTAATCGATAGGGGAAATGGGCCTCGATCCCAATGAATATTTATGGTAAAATTATTCGGAACAAAACAATGCAAGACTATCCGGAAATATTCCAACAAAACCCAGTTCTGCTTTACATGATCATCGCCTGGACATTGACCTGGAAAGGTCTGGCTCTTTGGCAAGCGAGTAAAAATTCTCAAAAATACTGGTTTATTGCCCTTTTAGTCCTTAACACCGTCGGCCTGGCTGAAATAGTTTATCTGACTTGGTTTGCCAAAAAAAACCGCTACTGGGACAAAATTGTCAAAGGCAAAACTTGGAAAAAGCCCAAATCATCTTCCACGAAACGTACTTAAAATATTCTTTCGGACCAAACCATCCCTTCTGGCCCGAAAGATCTCGCTTTTTTCTAAAAAAACTCAAAAAATATCGTTTTCCTTTTGAAGTCGCTGTTCCCCAAAAAGCAACCGATAAAGAAATTTTACTAGTCCACTCACCAAGTTATCTTCACCATCTTAAACAACTAGCCCAAGACCGCGGACAACTATCCATCGACACCCCAATCACCCCGGAAAATCTTGAATCAGCTTACTATAGTGTCGGGGGGTCAATTTTAGCCCTTAACCTGGCTCTTGAGGGCAAAAAACCAATCAATCTCTCCGGTGGTTGGCATCACGCTGGGATTAGCTCTGGTTCTGGATTTTGTTTGCTGAATGACCACTCGATCGCCATCAGAAAACTTCAAAAAGAAGGCAAGATCAAAAAGGCGATCATTTTTGACCTGGATGTTCACGCTGGCCAAGGCACTCAGGAAATTTTTTATAATGACCCTAAGGTCTTGACAATTTCTCTACACCAAGACCCAGCGACCCTGTACCCCGGAGTAGGTTTTGCTAAAGAAAAGGGAGAAGGAGCCGGCCAGGGCTTTAACCTCAATCTGCCTCTTCCCCCCGGCACCGGTGAAAAAGAGTATCTTCAAAGTCTTGATTCCGTTTTGCCTTTGACAAAAAAATTTCCTCATGACATTATTATCGTGGTTCTAGGGGTCGACACTTATAAAGATGACCCCTTAGCCCAAATTAATTTGGAAATCGATTCATACCGAAAAATAGGGGAGCGATTTAAAAAATTTCCCAGAGTGGCCGTCATGTTCGCCGGCGGCTACTCAAAAAAAACCCCGGACCTATGGTTCAGTTTCCTGAAGGGCTACCTATAGTTTCCCACCCCCGGGGTGTGGTAGGTAGACACCTAAGGCTTTTTGGGGAAATTTGAGCGAAGTAAACATTTGACTCCTCGGAGGTGGAACAAGAAATGCAGTTCTCTATTCAAACTAACCAAAGGCAAGAACTTATCGACATCACTGATCAAATTGAATCAGAAGTCGAAAACAGCAAGGCCAAAAATGGTCTTTGCTTAGTTTTCCTACCCCATTCCACAGCCGCCATTATTTTGACTGAAAATGAATCTGGTCTGATTAACGACTGGTTGAAGATATTAAAAAAGCTCGTGATGGGAGGAAAATTTGAGCATGACCGGATCGACAATAATGCCGATTCCCATTTATTAAGCGGCTTACTGGGCCAAGGAAAAACAATTCCGATAGAAAATGGCCGGTTGGTTCGCGGCACCTGGCAGCAAATATTTTTAGTAGAGCTAGACGGCCCCCGCACTCGGAAAATTACCGTAAATTTTGTCTCAAAATGATAATGTTTCAGGCCGTCAAATATATCCAGATTATCAGTAATTATTAATAAAGTTTAATCTTATATAACCTATAAGGATTTTTCACAATTAATAAATTTAGAACCTTTAGGCAAATATATGAATAAATACGGTACCGTATTCAAGAACATATAGTATAAAATTTTATGATAATAGCAATGATAAATATATGAAAGTTTCAGAGGCAATCAAAAAAAGAAGATCGACCAGGCAGTTTGATCGTAAAAAAACAATTTCAGATAAGCAAATAAAGGCTCTTCTTGAAGCTGCCCGCTGGGCCCCCTCGGCGGGTAATTTACAAAGCCGCTACCTGATCGTCGTCAAAGACTCTAAAACCAAGAAAAAGCTGGCTCTGGCTGCCCTGGGCCAAATTTGGGTCGCCCAGGCACCGATAGTGATTGTCGCTTGTGCTGACTTAAAAAAAATCCGGCCCTACGGAAAGCGGGGGAGGGAGCTCTACGCCATTCAAGATGCTACTTTGGCGCTTTATAATCTCTGGTTAACAGCTGTTGAAATGGGCCTAGGAGGAGTTTGGGTCGGCGCTTTTAGTGAAAAAATGGTCAGTAAAATCCTAAATCTCGAAAACCACCTGAGGCCGGTGGCCATGTTACCGATTGGTCATCCGGCCAAAACTCCTACCCCAAAACCTCGCCGCTCTATCAAAGAATTCTCAAAAACGATCTAACTTGTCAATCGATCCTAGCCTGATGAATATTTTTTGCCTCTCAAATAAGAGTCATTGACAACAAAGTAAATTTATGCTAAAAAATTGATAATGACGCAAGAAGTCCTGGTTCCTACCGATAAACAGGTCATAGTTAGCACCTCATCTCAAGAAGCTCCTACACAAGAAGAAGTAATGGAAGCCATGGGAAGAATGGAGCGTGATATGACAGAAAGAACTGGGCGCTCTTCTGGTGAAAAAGTTCGAGATGTGTGCACCTTGTTAGATTCCAGCTCTTTTTTCTTACACCAATCTGGACGGAATACTTCAAGATAGTCGATTCTTTTAAAAATGACCCCCTGGCCAATATCCAGTTGGAAGAAAATGCCTACCTTTCCTGCGATGCTTATCGCTTCCCTCAAATTTTAAAAACCTCACCATCTACCATAAGTTCAGGGTAATTCTCTAAAACATAACTTGGATCTAAAATTGACAATCTTGCATAATTTAGATATTTCAATCTTTGCAAATCTCTACACACTTTTCTCCAGGAACCAACTTCAGGTCCCAGTTTGCTAACCCTTAAAGAAGTTCTTTCGGTTTTTACCATCGAAATAACAGTGTTAATATCTGTCTCTCCACGATTGATCTTTTCATCTTTATTGGGATCATCAGCACTAGCAAAGCAATATCTGGCCTTCAACTGATCAAATAATTCCTGATAATGATCGGTGTCAGAAATGCCCGATTTTTTTTCAGGAGCCACGGTGATCACCTTTAGTCGATGGTAATTCCACATTGACAGCCGAACCTCAAGCGGAAGAAACGGAGCCATTCTCTCTTTCCTTAACATGTGACTGTCTTGCTCAAACACCCAAACAGGAACAATAAACCAATTCTTGACTCTTTTGTCTGCCATATGATTTGCGCAATGTACATGACCAGCATGACCCTCAGCTCCAACCACAAACAACACTCCGGCAAAAGATTCAAATTCCATTTCTTCCAAATAGTCGCCCATATCGCTAAAAGGCATTAATTTTTCAGAATGAACAAAACCTGGTTTTGATTCACGATACGTTTCTAATGGGGATGACCATATTTGATCCTGCCAATAATTTATCCAGGGAGGGACAATTAACCGCCGATTATGCAGGTTTGGGCCAGGCTCATTAGTCAAAAAATCCTTAGCATCGTGAAGTATTCTGGTCAAAACTTGAGGAGACAAAGCTTCTCTCCTGGTCAGCATTTCCTGCCAAGCACATTCAGGTAAATGAGGTGATTCAAAACTTGTAAAATATTCCGGTTTTTTCAGCCTCTCTGGAGTCATATAAGTGAGGCAGTCCCAAGATTTTAGCATTTCCTCTGGTAAATTCACAACCTGTACTTTCTATCGCCCACAAGTCTATTTCCCTTTGCCCACCCCCGGGGTGTGCCAGGTAGACACCGAAGGTTATTTTCCAATTATTTTCCAAATCGATACTTTTTATCCCCTATAAACCCATTGACTTCCGGCCTGATTAATTTGCCACCAAGAAGAGTGGCCGGGTACAAGGTGAAGTCACCAAAGCGTTTGTTAACTTGGTCCACCGCCTGTGTGGCCTGTGACTTTCTCCGCCGCCAGGGAAATAAATCTTCGGGCTGCTTTTGGCCCCTTTTGGTCAGTGGAATTGAAAAGATTAGCCTGGGGCATAGAC
>JBHPGO010000003.1:0-56882 GCA_042570465.1 Patescibacteria group bacterium | reverse complement strand
AATTAAACAATTTGAACGATTTAAACATTGTCAAACGCCTTAAACAATTTAAACGATTTGAACGGTTTGAACGGTTTGAACGGTTTGAACATTTAGATTTGTTTTGAAAAAAGCTGTTTCTTTGGTAGAATTTAACCAATCATACCTCTGTAAATTATGGGAAATTTTAAACAAACCCTTCTTGAAAAAAGAAAATTAGTTTGGCAGGAAATTAAAGATTATCTTGAGCAGTTAACTGTTTTTCCGGATTATTGCCGTGTTGACGATTCTTATCAGGCTTTAGTTAATTTTCACCACGAAGTGGCTTTTGAATACCCTTATCGAAAAGGGAAATATTTCAGGCCGACTTTACTTCTTCTCACCACCGAAGCAATGGGCTTTGATCATGAGAAAGCCATAAAAACAGCGGCGGCGATGCAGATGAGTGAAGATTGGATTTTAGTTCATGATGATGTTGAGGATCAGTCACTGAAGCGGAGAGGGAAGCCAACCTTGCATGAACAGTACTCAAATGGTTTAGCGGTCAATGCCGGTGATGCCTTACATGTTTTAATGTGGGAAATTTTGAACGACAATTTTTCGATCATCAGTCATCAAAAGGCGATGCGAATCATTAAAGAATTTTGCGTCATGCTCAAGAGAACGACTTTGGGGCAGACAACTGAAATTAAATGGGCCACGGAAAATAAATTGAATTTAACCGAGGAAGATATTTACTTTATTATGGAAAGCAAGACAGTTTACTACACTTGTGCCGGGCCAATGCGGCTTGGGGCAATTTTGGCTGGGGCTTCTTCGAGTCAACTAAACTCTCTCTACCAATTTGGACGAGCCTTAGGGTATTGTTTTCAGATTCGTGATGATTTACTGGATTTAGTCTCAGACTTTAGAGGCTTGAAAAAACAAAAAGGAAACGATATCTGGGAAGGCAAAAGAACAATTATTTTAGCCCATTTATTGGCCGAGTCAAAAGGAAAAGATAGGCAAAAACTTATTGAGATTTTGAAGAAAAAAAGAGAAAGCAAGACTCAAAATGAAATTGATTGGGTTTTGTCAGTCATGGAAAAGTATGGTAGTTTAGAATACGCCGGTGAGCAGGTAACCAAATTCCAGGCTGAGGCTCATCGAATTTTTGATCGTCAATTGTCGTTTCTTTCTCAGCAGCCGGCTCGTGACCAACTCAAGCAGGCGATTGATTTTGTGGCGACCAGAAAGCACTAATAGTTCTGGTTTTATTCAAATGACTATTAAAACAAACCAAGAAGAATTTACTCAAATCATTTATCGTCAGTATCAAAGACGATTAAGGAATTTTATTGCCCGTAAAATTGCTTTAACTGAGGATGTGGAGGAAATTCTTCAGGAAACCCTGGTTGTCGCCAGTGAAGCTTGTACTCGTTTTAAGGGTCGCTCCTCTGTTTTTACTTGGCTTTGTGCCATTGCTCGCCACGAAATTGCTGATCACTACCGTAAAAAAAAGATAAAAAAATTCTTTTTTTCCCGCTTTCCTTGGTTGGAAGAGCTTGTTGGCCAGGCTTTGGGGCCAGAGCAGATCTTATTGCGCCAAGAGTTTGAAGGGAAGGTTAAGTGGACTTTGGCCGAGCTAAGCGAAGGATATTCCGAAGTTTTACGACTAAAGTATTACGAGGGCTTATCAGTTAAAGAAATTGCCTTCAGACTTAATGAAACGACTAAAGCGGTGGAGTCAAGACTTTTTCGGGCCAGAAAAGCTTTTGCCAAGGCTTTTTCTACTGACGACGCTTAAAGAGGGCTATCTTCTTTTGAGTAATTCCTACGGATTACTAGTTCATCCACAAAGGACTTTTAATAAGCTTCGCCGGGACCGCTCCCAAATTGGAATTTTTGTGACTTTAGGTTTTTTTGGAATTCTGGTTTTAGGAACTGTTTATTGGTTAATAAGGAGGTTAGTGGCTTGAGTGAAAGAGGGAAAACCGGAGCCAATGCTTGGAGACTGAACAATCACCGTTTGACTCTTAATGGGACAAATTGTTCAAGTTGCCATGAACCTCATCTCAGGCCTCACTTCCATGAAGCTTGTCTTTATAGAAGAAGTTCAGCTGGACCTGTAACTGGACCTGGCTCTGTTGGCAGATTACGAATGAGAGATAAACGACACCAAGAAGCAGTAGATTTATTGGCGAGTATTGAGCTTTGGAGGGCAAATAAGGATAATTCAGATTTATGACCAAAAGGAAAACTGAAATCGATAAAAAGAAAGCTCCTGAGCACATCGGGATCATCATGGATGGCAATCGCCGTTGGGCAGCCAAAAGAAACCTGACTCCGATGGAAGGTCATCGGGCGGGAGTCGATGCCTTGGTTAAGATCGTTGAGACCTGTCTTGACCTGGGGGTTAAGCAATTGACGATTTATGCTCTTTCAACTGAGAATTGGCGCAAAAGAGCCAAGCAAGAGGTTGAGGGTCTTTTTGCCCTTTTAACTAAAATTGTCAAGGAAAAAAAGAATGAATATCGGAAAAAGGGAATTAAAATGACGATTTTAGGAAATTTCCAGGCTTTTCCCCGACGGGTAAGCCGGGCGATTGAAGAAATGCTGGGAATTGTTAAAAAACATGAGCGGCTCAAAGTAAATGTCGCTCTTAATTATGGTGGCCGAGACGAAATTATCCGGGCGGTTAAAAAAATCGTTGAAAAGAAATTGCCGCCGGAAAAAATTAATGAAAAAACATTTGGTAAGTTTTTATACACCAACGGTGAGCCGGATCCGGATTTGCTGATCAGAACCGGAGGAGAAAAAAGATTGTCCAATTTTTTACTTTGGCAGCTTTCTTACGCCGAGCTTTTTTTTACTAATACTCTTTGGCCGGATTTTAGCCCCTCTAAGTTGAAAAAAATTATTTTGGATTTTCAGGCTCGAGATCGGCGTTTTGGGGGTGGAAAGTTTTCAGCTTATAAGAAGAAATTGAAGACAGAAGACGATAATTGGTAATTGGTAATTAGTAAATAGAAATTAGAAATTAGATATTAGAAATTAAGTAATTGGTAATTAAGTAATTAAAACTGGGCAAGGTTAAACGCCTTAAACATTTTAAACGGTTTGAACGATTTGAACATTTGTCAGCCAAAGGCTGATCAGCCCCTGGCTGAGATTTTGTTTAGAATTTAGAGTTTAAGGAATAGGGCTTAGGACTAACACTTAGTCTAAGATAGAAACTCCAAGAATGACTTCGAGGAGCTGAATCACCCAGTAGCTGGTAAAAATGATTATAAAGCCGATAATGGCGTGAGTGATTCTTCCTTTGCCTCGGTTAATGCTCTCCGGGTTGCCTCCGGAAGTTAAAAGCTCAAAGCCGCCGATGATCAGGTAGATCAACAACGCGAAACCAGCCAAAATAAAAACATAGTCCAGAAGGCCAGGATTAGAACCCCGGCCGGAAAAGATTTCTCCGATGGTGGAAAAACGACTACTGACCGGATCTTTGATACTGGCGCTGAAATCTCTAAAGTTAAAGTTCATTTTTTATTTAATTAATCGATTTAACTAAAACCAGGTAGATGAAGAATATCCCGAGTGATAGTTCTAAAAATAAAGACCGCAAAAACTATGAAAAGTAGACCGAGCAGAGCGGAGGTGATGAGCTGTCTTCCTCCTTGGAGTTTTTTGGGGTCTCCGGCCGAAGTCAAAACTTGAATTGCTCCAAAAACCATCATCAGGAAAGCGATACCGCCGGCGACTGAAAACATGATCGTGCTGAGACTGACCATAAGGTCAGAAAGATCGATGACGCCAATACAACCAATGGCGGTCATAACTCCGTTGTATTCACTACTGCCGGGAGTTTTGCAGGCCCCATCAGCGACACCACCGCCAGGGGGGGGTGGTGGGGCGGGTGGGTTTTCGCAGGTGCAAGAAAATGAATCCCATTCATTGGAAGGTAATAAGGGGTCATGGCAGTAATGGGGTGCCAGAAGTCCACAACAGGGTTCGTAAAGATCGCCGCAAGCGTCTGCTGGCCCCATACAATGACAGAAGCTTGGGTCAGGGCTATTGGGATTGTTGGGGATGTTGGGAGGGTTACACCAAAGGCCGCCGGTGCCACCGCCTTCACAGCAGATATCTCCCTCGTCTCCACAGGGAACAGGGACACAAGGGATTTGCATGCCGAGACAGCCGCCGCCAAGGCCATTGTTTATACTGCACTGACCGGCCCAATCACTTGGGGCCTCATGAAGCCAGGCGCAAAAATTATTGCCGGTCAAGCAAGAGTCTCCGAAATAGCTGCAGGTGACAAAACCTTGGGCAGAAATTGATGAAGGTGAAGACAAGAAAACAAAGCCCAATAAAAATAAACTAAGAATCAGAAGAACTCTTTTCATTAATTCCAGTCTAGCACGAAAAAAAATTGACTGACAAGAGGGAAATATTGAAATTTCTAATTTCTAATTACTAATTTCTAAACAAATCCTAAATCCTAATTTCGAAATTCTAAACAAATCTAAATGTTCAAACCGTTTAAACCGTTCAAATCGTTTAATTTGTTTAACTCGATTCAATCCTAATCACTAATTTCTAATTTTCTGTATTCTAAATTCTATACCCTATGCCCTATGCCCTATGCCCTAACGCCTAATCCCTAATTTCTAATTACTAATTACTAATACCTAACGCCTAATATCTATACCCTAATTACCTAATTCCTGATTCTGTATTCTATCTTCTGTCTTCAATATCCGCGACTCATCACTCTTATCCTCGTTCCTCTTAACCTATCGCCTATCACCTATCGCCTAACGCCTAATTCCTATTCCTAAGCTATTGTTCGGGGCAACCAGGGGGTGTTATACTTTGAAGCAAGATGAGGCTTTTAAAAATACTGATCATTTTTCCCTTCTTGAGTTTAGCTTTTTGTTTTTATTTAGTTAGTTCTGTTTGGGCAACTTGTGAAGTTAAAGACTATAGCAACCCTGATGAATACCAAAAAGCGATTGAAGAATGCCAAGAAGAGATTAACGCTCGCTTAGGGGCTCATGAAAATAATAAGGAAGGACTTTTGGCTTTAGAAAAAAGCTTGAAAAACACTCAGTCCTTAATCAAGTCGGCCGAGGGCCAGCTTGACCAGCTCAAGGAAGAGATTGTTGATCGTGAAGAAAAATTGGCTTATCAAGAAGAAATACTGGCGGCACGGGTTCGCAGTTATTATAAAAGGAGCCGTCGTTTTTCTCCTTTTCTTCTTTTCTTAGCCTCTTCAAACGCGGCTGACTTATTGAGAGAACTTTCTTACCGCCAGACAGCGACCAATGAAGACCGACAGACAATTCTTGGAATCTCCCAAGATTTAAAAAGTCTAAATTTAGACAAGGAAAAAACTGAGGAAAATAAAGCCTGGCTGGTGGCGACAAAGAATCGGGTTGATCAGCAGGCTCAGAATCTGCGGGCTGAAGTTGAAAAAGTGGAAGGGTTTTTTAGTAAAGTTGAGGGTTTGATTTCCCAGCTGACGGTTAAGCAACAGGCCCTGCTGGCGGCCAGGGCCGGGACTTTTACCACCAGCGTGGGTGAAGTGCCTTTGAGCAATATTCCTTGCTCTGGTCCACCGGGAACACCGGCTTATTGTGACCCTGGCGGAGGGACTTGGTTTGCGGCATTTTCTTTTGGAGCTTGGACTCACCGGAAAGGAATGAGCCAATACGGTGCCAAGGGTCGAGTCGAGGCCGGCCAAAACGCTGACCAGGTTCTTTCGGCTTATTACGGTCGTTCACCAGTTGGTAAAGACACCGGAGGAACAATTTCAGTTACTGGTTACGGAGCTTTAGATTTTGAAAATTATTATTTGATGGGGATTGCTGAAATGCCTTCGTCTTGGCCATTTGAGGCTTTGAAGGCTCAAGCCATTGCGGCTCGTAGTTACGCTTATCGTTATAAAGCTGAGGGGCGTTCGATTTGCACAACCCAAGCTTGCCAGGTTTTTTCTCAGTCCAAGGCTAATAATCCTCCGTCTCAGTGGCGAGAGGCGGTAGCGGCCACTCGGGGCCAGGTGATCGAAGGAGTGGTTACCTACTACTCTTCGACAGCCGGTGGTTATTTGACCACCTCGGGTTGGGACACGGTCGATGGTCAGGGAGGGGCTGGTTTTGCCACTCGATCGTGGGAAAGCAAGGCTGGTTCGCCTTGGTTTTATAGTTCCTGGTTTACTTCCGGGTTTACATCCGGTTCCGGCAATTGTGGTCATTCTCACCCATGGTTAAATCAGGAAGAGATGGCCGATATTCTCAATGCTTGGCGAGTCCGGCAAAACGGGAGCGAGGCTGAGGTGGAGCGAATTTTACCAGTGACGATCAATCAATGTTCGGTTGGGGGAACAGGCGGGAATCCCTATAGTCTTAGTGAGCTTAAGGCTGTCGCCAATCAATATGGGGGAGCCTTTAGTCGAGCAGACTCGGTCTCAGTGACCTACAGTCAAAACGGCGAAACAAGCTCTTTGGCTTTTGGAACTGATCGGGGTTCGGTGACTGTTTCGGGCTCTGAATTTAAGCAGGCCTTTAACTTAAGGGCTCCCGGCTATATTGCTATTCGTAGTCCCCTATTTAACCTTGAGAAGAAGTGATAGAATGAATTTGTTGAATATTTGCAGTTAGCGCTGCGTTGATTAGGTTGTTTATTGGTGGCTTCGCCACGTTGATTGATTGGCCAAATATTTAGCTTTAGTTTAGTATCGACCACTTAATTGACTACTTTATCAACAATTTAATACACGCAAACTAAAAGTTTGCTAATAGTCTACCCAATTATGCCTGAAATTTACACCGCACCCAAAAAAAAAGCCAAATCAAAAACAAAAACTTCAGTGGAACGAGCTCCCGCCCGCTTCTTTCATCACCCGACCTATAAGGCCAAAATTGAAAAAATCATTCGGCCGGAACAGCGAAATAAAAGTCACTGGTCGTCTTTTGTGGCCCAGCCTAAGACGCTGAATTTTGAGACTCAGGAAAGAAAAGAAAGAGTTATTCTTTTACTGAGGCGGCACTTTATCACCAATTTATCCTGGATCTTAACAACTTTAGCTTTAGTGATGGCGCCTTTTTTGTTTTTGAACTATTTTCCTTTTGAATTACCCTTTCGTTATCGGCTGATTATTGCTTTGGTTTGGTGGCTTGCTTCGTTCGCCTTTGCTTTTGAGAAATTTTTATCTTGGCTTTTTAATGTCAATATCATTACCGATGAAAGGATTATTGATATTGATTTTCCTAGCCTTCTTTACAAAGATATCAGCGAGACCAAGCTTGACCAGATTCAAGATGTTAGTATCAGGGTTGGGGGATTTACCAGATCACTTTTTAATTTTGGGGATGTAGCGATCCAAACTGCTGGTCCAAAAGTTGAGATTTACTTTGAAGCCATTTTAAACCCCGAGCAGGTTTCAAAAGTTTTAAATGAGTTGGTCCTCGAAGAGGAACAGGAAAAATTGGAAGGAAGAGTGAGGTAAGATGGATAACTCAATTATTCCAGCCGATGATCTTAGTAGTTTAGCCTCATTTTTTCCGGCTTGGCTTAGTCCTTGGATCTTTATCAAAATATTGTTTTTGATTGGTTTAACTCTTTACCTGGCCTTTGCGGGAATGGTGGTTCGTCAAGTTAATTTAATGACACGAACTCTCCAGGGGGGGTATGATAGAACCTTGAAATTAGTTTCCTGGGCTCATCTTATAGTTGCCCTGGGAATTTTTCTTCTGTCTTTAATTATTCTTTAAAAATCAATGCAAAGATTTTTGTTTGAAACTGCCAAGGTAGTCGGAACCGCAACTGAAAACTCCTGGTCACAGGTTCATCTTTTTTCTCCGGAGGATCCCGGTCAAAGAAAATTACGGGGTGAACTATTGGCGGTTCTTTCTTTGAATGGTTTATCGCAAGGAGTAGAAGCGGTGGCGACTGGTCGGGAAGTAATTTCTCGGCTTCATGAGGAATATTACGGTAATTTATCAGGGGGAGCTTTAGAAAGGCTTGAAAAGGCGGTTAATAAGGTTTGTCAAGAAGCCGCCAGCAGTGACCCTGAATCTGAGGTTGGGATTAAGGTCGAAATTGGAGCTGCGGTTGTTTTGGATAATGTCTTGTATTTAGCTATCCTGGGAAGCGGGGCGGCGATTTTACAGAGAAATGGCCAAATGGGAAGAGTTCTAAGCGGAAGTCAAACGATCGAGGTTGCCAGTGGTTTTTTACAAGAAAGCGATATTTTTTTGTTGGGAACTGCCGGTTTTTTTGCTCGGGTAGCAGACGGAGTTCTCAAAGCGGCTTTAGCCAGCCGGGTTCCGGATGAAGCCGCCGAAACCTTAGCGCCGGTTATTCATGGTCATGAGGAAAGTGGTTTAGCGGCGGCAGTAATTTGTCAGTTTCGGCAAGAATCTGAAGTTGATATTTCAACTGTCGGGGCCAAGGCGGTTAAGGTAAACGATAATCGGGAAAGCGATCGTTTGGTAACTAAAGTCAGGGATCAAACTCAATCTGGATCAGGAGATAAAAAGTTTAAAATTGGCTTTTCGGGTAAGGAATTATTGGCTCGAACAGTTGGTAAGTGGTTTTATCAATTTCAAAAGCGTTTGGAAAAAAAAGCTATTTACCTGAAGCAAGAAAGACAGGGTCTTTCAGCTTCTGGTCAAGGAGCTTTGGGGATCAAGCCAGAGCGGTCCAAAAAAACAATCTTTTCGGTTGTTTTTGTTTTGTTATTGATTTTAGCGGTCAGCGTGTATTTTGGTGGTCAACAAAGAAAAAAGATTAATATTGAGCAAAAAACTGATATTTGGTTTGAGGAGGCTCAGCAGAAATTAGCAGAAGGTGAGGCTCTTTTAGATCTCAACCCTGCTTTAGCAAGGCAATACTTTTTAGAAGTCCAAGAACTTAATCAACGAATTGAGACTGAAGGTTTGGGTTCAGAAGAGTTTTTGAAATTCAAAACTCTTCTGAATCAGCGTTTGAGCCAGGTCATCAAAGAACGTTCGGTTGAAGTGAGTGAATTTTTTGACTTAGAGCTAATTAAGCCCAAGGCCAGGGGAGATGATTGGGCTTTTTCGGGCAAGAAAATGATCATTTTAGACAAACAAAATAATTCTGTTTATGAATTAGATACTCAGGAAAAGAAATCAGCCATTATTGCCGGAGGAGAAAATTTAAAAGGGGCGCTTCAAGTCGCGGCCTATTTACCCAAAGTATTTGTTCTTTCTGAAAACGGGATTTTGTCGATTAATCGGCTAAGTAAAAAAGAGCAATGGGTGGTGAGCTCTAAGGAAGTAAGGGCTCGCTCGATTGATTTTCTCTCTTTTGCCAGCAATTTGTACTTGCTTGAAGAAGGAGTTGGTCTTTGGCAGTATCCGGTTGCTGAAACTGGTTTTGGCAATGAGCGATTTTGGTTAAAAGAAGAAGGGCTTGATTTTACAGGAGCGGTTTCAATGGCCATTGATGGTTCGATTTGGGTTTTAAAAGAAGGAGGTATTATTTGGAAATTTAGCCGGGGATTAAAAGATGCTTTTGGAATCGCTGGTTTGGAAGAGGCTTTTAACCGTCCGGTGGCTATTTATACCAATGATGAGGCTGAGAATCTCTATCTTTTGGATCAAGGCAATTCACAGGTGGTTGTTTTGGCAAAGTCGGGTGAATATCAAGCCAGCTACCGAAACGAAAAGCTTGCTCAGGCCGAAAGGATTGTTTGTTCGGAAGAAGTGGGAAAGATTTGGTTTTTGAGTGGGAGCAAAATATTTGAGATAGATATTAGGAATTAGGAATTAGGCGTTAGGGTATAGGGCATAGGGTTTAGGGTTTAGCCACCACGGATAAGTTTATGAAAGTTGTTAACCGGAGAGCTCGTTATGATTATGAATTGCTTGAAAAATTTGAAGCCGGGTTGGTTTTAACCGGAGCTGAGGTTAAATCTGTCAAGGCTGGTCGGATTAATTTGGAAGAAAGCTTTATTCGGGTTAGTCAAGGTGAAGCTTGGTTTCACAATGCCCACATCCCTGCCTACCCAATGGCCGACAATCAAAATTATGAGCCTACTCGGACCCGTAAGCTTCTTTTGCACAAAAAAGAGATATTAAAACTGCTTCTTGGAACTCAGACTAAAAAATTGACGATTGTGCCTATTTCGTGCTATACTAAGGGACGAAATATTAAGCTTTCAATAGCTTTAGCTAAAGGAAAAAGAAAATACGAAAAGCGAAAAAAGATCAAGGAAAGGGATTTTAAAAGAGAGCAGGAGAGATTGTTGAGAGATAAGGAAACAGGAATTAGGGTATAGGGTATAGGTACTAGTAACTAGTAACTAGTAACTAGTAATTAGTAATTAGAAATTAGGAATTAGGCGTTAGGGCATAGGGCATAGGGCATAGGGCATAGGGTATAGAATTTAGAATACAGAAAATTAGAAATTAGTGATTAGGATTGAATCGAGTTAAACGCCTTAAACAATTTAAACGGTTTGAACAATTTGAACGGTTAACTTATTTGGAATTTGAAAAGTGGTAATTATAAATTAGCTACATGGGGATGTACGGATCGACGGGAAAAGTTCTTTAAAAACGGCAAGCCGAGTTTGATCAAAACTCGTAAAAAAGGATCAAGACTAACTGGCAATAAACAAAGCCAGCCTAGTCTCGCTTTCGCGTAACTAGGTGTCCTCTTTGTCCTCTCCCAGCGGGATAATTTGGGCATAAACTCAGTTGGGATGCAGCTCTGTAGGTTTGACTGGACCTTCAGAGCCAAGCCTAATCAGTCTTTGGTTTTAACTTTCCGGTCAACAGGATCAGGTTAAGACGACAATTAACAGTTGACTAAGCTTGTAGAAGTTTTTAATTTCTTTTTTTCGGACGTGGGTTCGATACCCACCATCTCCACACTTCGCCCCGACATTTTGTCGGGGCTTCGCGTGGCAGGCCACACTTTTTTATCCCAACCATGTTGGGGTGAAATGTGGCAAGCTCACTTTCCTCATAAAACAAAAACTCGAAGTGTGTCCCGAGTAATCTCGCACCATTTGGAGGGGCGAGATGGAGTGGGACAATTGCTTTGAAAATGTTAAGATTTGGTTAATGTATTATGCGTATATCATTGAATTGAGCAATGGTAGGCTATATACTGGCTATTCTTCGAATTTAAGAAAACGAATTAACAATCATCAAAAAGGAAATGTTAACCAGACAAGAAAGTATCGACCAGTAAAGCTTCTTTTTTATGCAGCTTTCGAGCAAAAGTCATTAGCTCTTGATTTTGAAAAATATCTGAAAACAAGCTCAGGGTTTGCTTTTCGCAACAAGCGTTTAATAAAGCCATGATTCTCAACTTTCTTTTCCCCCGCCGCTGCCTAGGTTGTGGTCGTTGGGGGCAGTATTTTTGCCAAGGTTGCTGGCGGGGGGCTCAATTAGTGGGAACACAAATTTGTCCGACCTGTCGAAAGGGGGTTGTTTTGGGAAAGACTCACTTGTTTTGCCTTAAAAATCATTCGCTCAATGGTCTGATTTCTCTGTTTAGTTATCGAGGGATAGTGAGAGAGGCAGTTAAAAAATTAAAATACAAACATTTGACTGACCTGGCTGAAGAACTGATAGAAAAGTCAATTGGGCCAGCAAAGTCAATGGCTCCTCATTTTCAAGAAATTTTACTCACTCCAATTCCCCTTCACCCGAGGAAAGAAAGAAAACGTGGCTTTAATCAGGCAGAGGTTTTGGGAAAATTATTGGCTCAAAAGATGGGTTGGCAGTTTTTGCCTGACCTTCTTAAGCGAACCAGGTACACCCAATCTCAAACCAAACTTAAAGGAAAACAGCGTCTTGAAAATGTCAGAGGGGCTTTTGAGGTTAACGATGATTATCAGAATTTGTCTTTAAAGTCCTGTATTTTTCTTTTTGATGATGTTTGGACAACCGGCTCAACTTTAAGAGAAGGTGGCCGGGCACTAAAAAAAGCCGGAGTTAAAGAAGTTTGGGGTTTGACCCTGTGCAGGTGAAACTAGGGTTGAATTTTGGTAAAATAAGGACACGGTTTCTAGGAGGAGTCGTATAGTCCGGTCCATTACACTGGTTTGCTAAACCAGCGTGCTGAAAGGCACACGTGGGTTCGCCCGTATACCAGAATCCGGCTTTGCCGGACACGGTATAGGGCGCCGTGAACCGTGTCCGATCTTTCAATCGGACTCTGGTTCATGGCGAATCCCACCTTGCTGGACAAAGACTTTTTCTATGTCTATATTTTGCTTTTGAAAAATGATCAATTCTATTCAGGTTTAAGTAATAATTTAACAAGGCGGATAGCTGAACATCGAGAGGGAAAAGTCAGGTCAACAAGACACAGGGTGCCATTTAAGCTAATATACTTTGAATCATATTTAAATAAAAAAGACGCAGAGAAAAGAGAACGCTACTTTAAGACAACAAAAGGCAAAAGGGTTTTGAAATTGCAGCTTAAAAACTTTCTAGGAGGAGTCGTATAGTCCGGTCCATTACACTGGTTTGCTAAACCAGCGTGCTGAAAGGCACACGTGGGTTCAAATCCCACCTCCTCCGCCATTTTTATAAGAAGATATTTTGGAGGGGTGCCGGAGTGGTTAAACGGCCCGGTCTTGAAAACCGTGGGGGAATTTATTCCCACGCGAGTTCAAATCTCGCCCCCTCCGCCACGATTAACAAATGATTACTGATGTGATATAGTAATTTTTAGATATTTACGAGAGCTAAAACTAATGCCTGAAATTAATAAAACTGCCAAGAGTACATTAAAATCACGAGATAATGTCCAGGTAGTGAGGCCAGAAGCATTAAAAATATTGCTCGACTGGACCTCTCCGGAAAGACTTTTTAAAAAGCGGAGTCGGGAATACTTTACCACGATTGGGGCGATGGCTTTCTTTTTGATCGTAATTTTGCTTCTTTCTGAAGAATGGATTCTGGTGGTGGTCATTATTGCCTTGGCTTTCTTTGCCTTTATTATGGCGACGATTGAACCAAGAGAGGCTCATCATCAAATCACAAATCGTGGGATTATTACTGGTGGTCGGCAGTACCAATGGGGTGATTTGGGTCGGTTCTGGTTTGAAGTTAAGTTCGACCAAAAAGTTCTTTATGTTGAAAACAGAATCTCGCTTCCGTACCGCCTGATCATGATTTTAGGAGACATTAGTGATAAAAAGGTTCAAGAGACTCTTTCTCAATTCCTCTTGTTTGAAGAGCCCGAAAAAACCTGGGCAGATAATGCCAGCTCTTGGCTTTCGAAACGTGTTCCTCTAGAAAAGCACTAATCACACTGATTTTAAGTTAATCTCACTGAAAACTGATATAATTGTGGTTAAGTTAAGTGAAGGTGAAGGCCCTCAAATTTCCGCCAGAGGTGGAGATAAAACATCGGTTTGTGGTCCGACTAGCCAGACACAAGAGCGCCCGTAGCTCAATGGATAGAGCATCTCGTTGCGGACGAGAAGGTTGCGTGTTCGAGTCACGCCGGGCGTGCTGAAATTTTTGATAATCATTTGTAATTTGAAATTTGGTGCTTGTGATTTGGAGTTTATTTCGGTGGGATGCCGGAGTGGCTAAACGGGCAGCTTTCGAAAAGCTTGCGGGATGTAAGTCCCACGGGGGTTCGCCCGTATACCAGAATTCGCTTTCAGCGAACACGGTATAGGGCGCCATGAACCGTGTCCGGTAAACCGGACTCTGGTTCAAGGCGAATCCTGTTTTTTAATATTGTCAATTTTGGTGGGATGCCGGAGTGGCTAAACGGGCAGCTTTCGAAAAGCTTGCGGGATGTAAGTCCCACGGGGGTTCAAATCCCTCTCCCACCGCTCTTGCCTCCGTAGCTTAACGGATAAAGCAGTGGTTTCCGGAACCAAAGATTGGGGGTTCAATTCCCTCCGGAGGCGCCGTAGGTTTTAAAATTATTAATTAATAAGGAGAGGTGTCAGAGTGGCTTAACGAGCACGCTTGGAAAGCGTGTATGGCCGAAAGGTCATCGAGGGTTCGAATCCCTCCCTCTCCGCAAGTTAGTTAATGTCGAAACAGCGGCTGGGTAAAGTATTACTTAAGGGGTTCGCCCGTATACCAGAGTCCCGAATTTCGGTCGGGACACGGTATAGGGCGCCATGTACCGAATTTATTCTGGTTCATGGCGAATCCCGCCCCCACCGCTACAAGGTTTTTGCTAAAAATACTTAGAAAGGAGGGATGAGAGTTGTGGAAAAACTCAATTCTTTTGAAAATCATTCGGGAGCTGAGCGACTTGAAGGTCTTGAGGGGCGAGCAAGAAAATTAGAAGACAGATTTCGAGAACATCCTCAAGAAACAGCTTGTTTAGATTGGGGGCCTGCAGTTAATAGAGCAGTTGCATTGGTAAGTCAAAGAAATCTCGAGGAAGATTTGGTGACAGCTGCTAAAAACGGCACACCATTTTGTACAAAGATTATAATTAGGCTTGGGATTTAGAGAAAGTATTTACTATTGGTGAGAAGTTGACTGTTTCACTTTGCGTTAATAACGCGGGAAATATGCGGGAAAAAAATTGGATGAAGCGAATTTTGTGGTTGTTTTGCTTTCTGTCCCTCTGGTTGGTTTTTTCATTTTTGGCCAATTATTTTTTGGATCCTGATTTTGGTTGGCAACTTAAAACCGGAGAGTGGATTTGGCAAAACAAAACCGTGCCACAAAAAGACCTTTTTTCTTACACCATGCCGGACTACCCTTGGCTGGCTCATTCTTGGCTGACAGATGTCCTAATTTACTTAGGTTATTCCAGAATAGGTTATTGGAGCCTGGCAATTGTGGGTGGGTTGCTTGGGGCAATGGCTTTTATGTGCCAGGCTTTACCTAAAAAAATTTATTATTTTTTGGGACCACTGATTCTGGCGGCTTTAGCCTCATTTGACTTTATCAGCGTTCGGCCGAAAATGATCAGTTATTTCTTGGCAGTTTTGGTCTATTTTGCGATCAAAAAATCTTACCAAGACCTAAAGTGGTTAATATTGCTGCCTTTGATTTTTTGGGCTTGGGCGAACTTACACGCCGGTTTTTCTCTGGGGTTAATTATTTTACTGATCGCCGCGGGGGTCGACATTTATTTCCTGGTCAAACGTCAAAAAAAAGTGATTGGTCATTTAAGCTTGGTTCTAATCGCTTTGGTTATCAGCTTGGCGGCCATCATGGCTAATCCCTATCAAGAGGCAATTTATCGGTTAATTTTTGAGGAAATGATCCAAGGTCAAAAAATTCACTACTACATTTCTGAATGGCTTCCCTATAGCTCTTTTAATTTTGCGATGATAATTTACACAGGAATTTTTTGGGCCTTATTGTTTGTTTTTAAAGAAAAAGGGACGATTTTTGAAAAAGTAACTGCTTTAACTTTCTTTATTGTTGGATTTTTGAGTCGGCGATTGATGATCTATTTTTTCCTTTTTACCTTGCCATTACTTAGTTCTTACATCGAAGATTTTTTCCGACTGATGGTTCAAAAGAAAGTTTTTAAAAAAATTAATAATTGGCAGTTTTGGTTAGGGATAGCCGGATTGTTTTTAGTGATATTTTCTTTTAAGGACCAGCTGGCTAGCTTAGATCGGTTTAAGGAAGAAAGCTTTTATCCGACCAAGGCAATCACTTTCTTAAAAGAAGAGAAGATAGAGGGAAATCTTTTTTCGGTTTATAGTTGGGGAGGGTATTTGATTTGGAAACATCCGGAAAAAAAAGTTTTTGGCGATGGTCGGATGGCGATTTGGGAGCAAAATGATTATTCGGCTTTTCGGGAGGAAATAGAGATTTTTACCGGAAAGAAAGATTTCCGGAAGATTTTTGAGAAACACCAAGTGACCCATATTTTAATACCAGCGCCTAAAAAATCATTGGCCTCTTTAGTTTCTGGTTTTTTAAAAAGGGATGATGATATCTTTAGTTTGAGAGAAGAGCTTTTATTAGCCGGCTGGCAAGTAGCTTATCAAGACAAACTAGCCGTGGTTTTTGTAAAATAGCTTAGGAGGTATTTTCGATGGCTCAAGATCAACTGGAAGAGATCAAAAACAATATCAGCTTAGTCGAGCTGATTAGTGAGTATGTTTCATTAAAAAAAGCCGGTCGGAATTTTAAAGCTGTTTGTCCTTTTCATTCAGAAACAGCCCCTTCTTTTATGGTTTCACCGGAGCGGCAAATTTTTAAGTGCTTTGGGTGTGGTGAAGGCGGTGATCATTTTCGTTTTTTGATGAAGATCGAAGGAATGGAGTTTGTTGAATCCTTGAGGTATTTAGCAAAGAGAGCTGGAGTGAAGTTAAAAAGCTACCAGCCTAGCCAGGGAGAAAAAAACAAACAGCTTCTTTTTGAGATTAATCACTTGGCCGGTGAGTATTACCACTATCTTTTACTTCATCATTCAGCTGGAAAAAGAGCTTTAGACTATATCCTCGGGAGGGGGATCACCCAAGAATCGCTCAAGCGTTTTAAGCTTGGTTTTGCGCCTAATTTATGGACCGGTCTTCAAAGCTATTTGACCGGAAAAAAGGGTTACCAAGTTGAGGACTTAGAGAGAGCAGGCTTAGTGATTAAGAGCTCGAAGGGTTATAAGCAAAGTTATTATGATCGGTTTAGGAATCGCTTAATGTTTCCGCTCAAGGATCACCGCGGAAATGCTTGCGGGTTTGCTGGTCGTCTTCTTTCTGAATCATCACAAGCGAAGTATGTCAATTCACCGGAAACTTTGGTTTATCACAAATCCAATTTACTTTATGGCTTAGATGAAGTTCGGACGTTTGTCAAGAAAGTCGATCAATTAGTTTTAGTTGAAGGCGAGTTGGACATGATTTCTTCTTACCAGGCGGGGGTAAAAAATGTCGCGGCGATTAAGGGATCAGCCCTAACAGAGCCGCAGGTTCGTTTACTGGGTCGCTTTACTCAAAATATTATTTTGGCTCTTGATCGTGATCTTGCGGGAGACATTGCGGCTCGTCGGGGGATTGAGATTGCTGATCAAGCTGGATTAATGATCAGAGTGGTCAAGTTAAGAGGTGGCAAGGATCCGGATGAAGTGGCTCAAAAAAACCCCAAACTTTGGCGGCAATTAGTCAAAGAAGCGGTTCCAATTTTTGATTACCTTTTGTCTTCAGCTTTGGAGCGATTTGGAACAAAAACAGCCCAAGGTAAGCGTCGGGTAGGTTTGGAGCTAATTCCGGTTTTGGCAAAAATTAACGACGAAATCGTCAAGGCTCATTATATTGCTTTACTGGCCGATAGTCTCCAGGTAAGCGAAAGGGTAATTATGGCTCAAATGGAAAAGGTTATTCGGTCAAAGAGCCCAAGGCCAGTTCAAAGAGGGTCAGGACAAAAAACTGTTCTTCAAAAAGGGGTTTTAAAGACCAGACGAGAAATTCTGGAAGAGCATCTTTTGGCCTTGGTTTTCCAGTCAGATGATTGGTCTTTGTTGGTTAAAAAAAGATTAGCTGGCTTGGTTAAAACTCCTCGTTTTGTTCGGATATTGGAAGTGCTAAAGCAGTATTTAAAGCGGTATAAGACTCACAATAGTCAAAGATTAGCTAAGATGATGGCCGCCGAGTTAGTTGAAAGCTTTAATCATTTATATTTGATAGATTTCTCATCCCTGATCGAAGATGACGAAAAACTAAGCGCCGAGTTAGAAAAAACTATTGAGAGGATTAGCGAGCTTAATTTAAAAGAAAAGCTTCGGCAGATCGCTCGGGAAATTAAAAATCTTGAAAAAAAGACGAACCTTGATTCTTTAGAAAAAGACCAGCTGAAGAAGTTTGATCGTGAATTTAGCAAACTTTCCCAAAAGCTGTCCGGCTTAACTTCCTTTGGAAAATGATTTTTTAAAAGTGATCGTTTCAAAGTGGTGATGGTTAATTTTTCCCCAGATATGATAAAATCGGCCCAGTAGGCTATAATATAGTTTCATGGCTAAAAAAAAGAAGGTCGATACGACCGATCTACTAAAAAAAGGTAAAAAGCAAGGCTTCATTACTCAGGAGGAAGTTTTAAATCTATTTCCTGACGCCGAAGACAGAGTTGCAGAACTGGACGAGTTGTATTTTAAGTTTTTGAATGAGGGAGTCGATGTTTTTGAAACCGTGACTGAAGAGGAAATGGCTGAAGACGAGAAGGCCACTTCTGAGTTGTCAAAGGAACTGGAGGTTTTGGCGACCCTTTCTGACAAAACTTTAACCGATCCGGTTCGGATGTACCTAAAAGAAATCGGCCGAATTCCTCTTTTAACCGCTGAGCAGGAAGTTGATATTGCCCAAAAAATCGAAAAAGGCAGTTTTTTGGCCAAGAAAAAATTGATTAAGTCTAATCTTCGTTTGGTTGTCTCAATCGCCAAGAAATACGCCGGGCGGGGAATGATCTTTTTGGATTTGATCCAAGAAGGTAACCAAGGCTTGATCAGGGCGGTTGAAAAATACGATTGGCGGCGGGGTTATAAATTCTCTACCTACGCAACTTGGTGGATTAGACAAGCGATTACAAGAGCGATTGCTGATCAGGCGCGGACGATTCGAATTCCGGTTCATATGGTAGAGACGATCAATAAGTTGATCAGGACATCACGGAAGTTGATGCAGGAGCTAGGGCGAGAACCATTACCTGAAGAGATTGGGGAAGTGATGGAGATGGGCCCTGAGCGAGTTCGGGAAATATTTAAAATTGCACAAGATGTAACTTCGCTCGAGAAGCCAGTTGGAGACGACGAAGATTCATTTTTGGGTGATTTTATCAAAGATACCAGCACACCTTCTCCTTATGACACGGCTTCAAAACAGTTGTTGAAGGAAAACATTGAAGAAGTATTAGATACCTTGTCTGACCGTGAGGCAAGGGTTTTAAAGATGAGGTTTGGTTTAGACGGTTACCAGCCAATGACTTTGGAAGAAGTGGGTCGTGAGTTTGGAGTAACTCGGGAGAGAATTCGCCAAATTGAAGCAAAAGCTCTTCGCAAGCTCAAGCATCCTAGTCGTCGGAAAAAACTTCAAGATTACCTTGAATAGCGGTTTTTGAATTTCTTTAGACTTAGTTTTTAAACAACCATAAAACTTATTGTGGTTAAACAATAAGTTTTATGGAGCTCTTTGTCCTGATTCTCTTTATCGTCCTGGTCCTCGCCTGAAATTACCACCACCACCTCTTCCGCCGCCACCACCACCACCGCCTCTTTTTTGCATGTAGCAGTCTCGACAGTAAACTGGTCGATCTCCGCTTGGCTTAAAAGGAACTTGGGTGTCTTGCCCGCAATCAGCGCACTTAACACTGAAAAGTTGTCGACCATATTGGTCGG
The DNA here is from genome assembly GCA_042570465.1 of Patescibacteria group bacterium. Lineage (GTDB taxonomy): Bacteria > Patescibacteriota > Microgenomatia > PFEM01 > JBHPGO01 > JBHPGO01. Next base: position 37,613 of record JBHPGO010000003.1, on the reverse strand, counting down.
TTCCAGCCGCTGCAGGTGAACCGGCCGCTGGAGCCGCTGCCGCCGGAGCCTCCTCGACTGGAGCTTCAGCTTTGGGTTCTTCAGCTTTGGGTTCTTCAACCTTGGGTTCTTCAGCTTTGGGTTCTTCAACCTTGGGTTCTTCAGCTTTAGGTTCGTCTGCTTTTGTTTTTTTAGTATCTGCCATAATTAATCACCCCCTTTCTATAAAGGGTCTGAATTTTGAATAGATTTTTGCTTTGGAACATGAATGACCAGATTGGCCGAATATTAATTTATAAAAAAGTTGGGTAAAATAAAAGGAAATTATTAAAAACCTTCAAAAGCAACTTTTAAAGAAGTTTTAAAATAAATTACTCCATTAATTGTAAATGACTAATCAATAATTATAATCGTTTTTAAGGTCGAGTGCAAATTACTTCTTTAAAAAAGGAAGAAACAACCTGGTTTACTTTCAAAATTAACCGCCTGAAAATATTGATTGTGCTAGACTTGAGAGAGCTAAGATATCTTTTTTCAAAGATTAAATAAAATGACAATTAATCATCTCGAAAGCGGATTATCCTCAAAAAGGGCCGATCAATTACTTAAAAAGCACGGTTTTAATGATATTGAGAGCAAAAGAGAGTTTTCGGCGATTAAAATTCTTCTTGGACAATTCAAGTCTCCTTTAATTTACATTTTATTTTTAGCGGGTTTGATAACTTTGTTTCTAGGTGAAACGACAGATTCAACGGTGATTTTTCTGGCGGTCTTTGTCAACACTATTTTAGGATTTCTTCAAGAAAGCAGAGCCGAAAAGTCATTAATCGCCTTAAGAGAACTGATTGTTCCCCGAGCTTTTGTTGTTAGAGATGGTTTGGCAACTCAGATTGAAGCTTCACAAATTGTTCCTGGTGATTTGGTGATTTTAAAAACCGGAGAAAAGGTTCCGGCGGACGGAGTGGTTGTTGAGAATGTTGATCTTCATGTTAATGAGGCTATTCTGACCGGAGAAAGCATGCCGGTTCAAAAGCATAAAACCAGAGATCTTAAAAGTAAGCTCGAGAATGTTGATGCTTTGCACAGGGTCTACATGGGGACAGTGGTTGTTTCTGGCCGGGGGAAGATATTGGTGACCGAAACCGGAATGGAAACCAAGATGGGTCAGATTGCCGGAGGGCTTTCAAAGACGATTGAGGAAGAAACTCCTTTAAAGAAAAAAGTCAGTCGTTTTTCAAAAACATTAACTTTAGTTTTCTCAGCAATTTGTGGACTAATCCTTGTGGAGGGTCTTTTGAGAAACAGGGATCTTTTAGAAATGTTTGAACTGGCTGTCGCTACGGCAGTGGCGGCAATTCCTGAGGGATTAGTCATTTCAATGACAGTTATTTTAAGCTTAGGAATGCAGCGGCTTTTGAAAAGAAAGGCCTTGGTCAGGAAGCTGTTGGCGGCTGAAACCTTGGGGGGAGTGAGTGTGATTTGTTCCGACAAAACTGGAACCTTAACTAAAGGATTGATGAAAGTTGTCAAGGCAGACTTTACTGACCAGTCAGCTGGTTGGCGTTCAGCGATTTTATGTAACAACCTGACCAACCCTTTAGAGATGGCTATGTGGGAGTGGGCAAAAAATCAAGGCCGAGGAGAAAAGGTTGATGAGGTGGTGAAGAATAATATTAGAATTGGTGAAGTTCCTTTTTCCTCGAAAAATAAGTATATTGCCACTCTTTATCAGGATGAGCTGATTGTTTCCGGAGCGCCGGAGAAGATTTTGGGGATGGTTGGTCTTGAGAAAAAAGAAGAAGCAAGGTGGTTGGCTAAGCTGGACAAATATACTTCGTCTGGTTTGAGGGTGGTTGGTTTTGCCTTTAATCGTGGTCAAGGGACTAAAAAGTTAGAGACGACTCTTGGACGCTTGAGAAAGGCTCGTTCTCAAGACTTAGGCCCTAAGGAGCTTGGCTTGAAGTGGCTGGGTTTCATAGCTTTTGAGGACCCGATTAGGTTGGAAGTAAAGGAAGCGTTGAGGGCTTGTCGGAAGGCGGGGATCAAGATTAAGGTGATTACCGGTGATTACCGAGAAACAGCGATGGCGGTTTTGAGAAAATTGGATCTAGTTGAAAGTGACCAAAAAATTGAAACGATTGAGGGTCATCGGCTAGCTGAAATGACTGATGAGGAACTGGAAGAGAAAATTGAAGAAACGCTTTTGTTTGCCAGAACTGATCCTAAGGATAAGATCAGGATTGTCGAGACCTTACAAAGAAAAGGTGAGGTGGTAGCCATGATGGGTGACGGAGTCAACGATGCTTTGGCTCTAAAAAAGGCTGATATTGGGATTGTGGTGGGGGAGGCTTCTGAAGTTGCCAAAGAAACGGCTGACATGGTTTTACTGGATTCGAATTTCAAAACAATTGTCGCGGCGGTTAATGAGGGTCGGGCGATCTTTGAAAATATTCGAGGAGTGATTCTTTATCTTTTGTCTGATTCTTTCACCGAAGTAATTTTAATTTCTGTTTCTTTGCTTTTGGGAATTCCTTTACCGATCACCGCCGTTCAGATTTTATGGGTTAACCTGATCGAGGATGGTTTGCCAGGATTGGCCCTAGCCTTTGAGCCTGAAGAAGAAGGTTTAATGACTGAGCCACCGAGGAAAAGAGAAGAATCGATCTTAAACAAAGAAGTAAAAATATTAATTTTCATTATCGGAATTTTTACTGATTTATTGTTGCTTGGTTTGTTTTTGCTTCTTTTAGGAAAGGGCTTAGATTTGGTCGTCATCAGAACAGTTATCTTTGGTGGTTTGGCAATTAATTCACTTTTCTATGTTTATTCTTGCCGGAGCTTGCGTCGCAATCTTTGGCAAGGCAATATTTTTGCCAATAAGTTTTTAAACCTCTCGGTGATGATTGGTTTTATTATGCTCATTGGGGGAATACACTTACCGATTTTAAGTAAGTTTTTAGGGACGACCCCGCTTAGTTTTGGCTATTGGGCCATAATCCTATTGGTGGGAATTGTCAATTTAATGGCGATTGAAGTGGTCAAGTGGTTATTTATTGTTAGCCGCCAGCAGAAAAATAAATAAATTTAGGAGCCAGTTACTGGTGTTTTGAAGACGCCCCTTTCTCCCGGAGGAATATATTGACTGGTGAGTTCAAGAAGCTGATTATTAATGGCACAGTGAACTTTAAGTGGTGCCTTAGTTCCTTCATAGTCAGGGTACTGTAGTTCTGTTGCCATAAAGGGTTCGCCCATGGTTGCCCTGGCTATATGGGTGGATGGGGTGGTGTTGGGATTGCGTCTACGATTGTGCCAATGATTTGTTATGGCGGCAAGAGTGGGCATTCTGTAGTTAGGGCTGAAAACTCCGGAGGTTTCTGAAATTCCGAGACAGACTAAGACCAGGTCTCGTTTTTTTTGCCTGGCAAAAAGAACATATTGACTCAGTAAGGTTTGTTTTTGTATTCTGTCGAGCCCATTGCGTTGATTGCCTAGAGTCAGGCGTTCCAGGATGCCCTCGTGCTCAAGTCTGCCTGGATTAATAGTTCCTCCAGGGAAAATTGACAAACCAACTCCGGCCTTAATTTGCCTTGTGAGCCATTTCTGTTCGTTCGGAACTTTAGACTTTTCACCTGCTTCTGTGTATTTTTCTCTGGAGACTGGGACATATTTCAGAGAACGTTTTTTAAACCAATCTTCACTAAATTGGTAAAAAAGCTCAAGCGGGACTCCTTGTTTGCCGCTTGCTACCGAGGCAGCCATGGGACCGACAAAGCCTGGAAACAGAGGGCGGTCATCTCCTGCCCTTAAAATGGCTCTATTGGTGAAGGCGGTCAAAGTCTCAGCAGCCCAAGCATGAACTAAGCCGTCAGGGTGGCTTTGGTGGTTGCTTACCAAGGCCACCAGAGCCCCGTCAGCAACTAAATCTCCAACCTTTTCGACTCGTTCTAGAGGAAAATCAAGGTAGAAAAGATCTTTAAAATGGTCTAGGTTATTGACGATTTCCCTAATGACCATCTCTGTTGCTGCTCGTTTAATGTTTTTTGGTCTTAGTCTTTCCATGGCAGAATTTTACCATTTGCTTACAATCAACTCCTAAATATCTTAAGATTCCGGAATGTATCGCGACTTATTCAAAAAAATTATCTCCGCTATATGACGGATTTCTAAGCTTGGAAAATGAAGGATTATTTTTGAAAGAAGGGTGAGAGCTATGAGTGGCAGGCGACTTCGAGTTTTATGCAATTAACGAGTTCATCGCTGTTGGCGACAGAATTTGCATAGATTTGGTATTTACTTGCATAGATATGTTAATTATGGTATAAATAATACATAGATTTATGCTAAAACAAATACTAAGTATAGGCGAAGCAGCTAATTACCTTAATGTGTCAATTGATACACTAAGACGTTGGGATAAGAGTGGAAAGCTTCGTGCTAAAAAAAGTCCAGGAGGCCATCGATATTATTCAAAGCTAGATCTAGATCTTTATAAACAAGATATTTTCGCACTGGCCGTAGAGTGGGTTTTAGAAAAACCTCAAGAACCAAAAAATGAATTCTATTGTCCAACAAGCATAGAGTTTAAAACGCGATTATCGAAGTTACAAAGTGCTTTAGGTAAAATCGAAGCCCTACAGGATTACTACCCTCTAATTGTTGCGGTAGCAGGGGAGATTGGAAATAACTCCTATGATCATAATTTGGGTAATTGGCCAGATATTCCTGGAGTGTTTTTTGGATTTGATGTGAATAAAAAACAAATAGCATTGGCAGACAGAGGTTTGGGTATTTTGAGAACCTTAAGAAGGGTAAGGCCTAGTATAGAAAATGACGAGGAGGCACTACACATAGCCTTTACAGAAACCCTGTCGGGTAGGGCTCCGGAAGCAAGGGGGAATGGACTTAAGTTCGTACGGGAAGTAATCACAAGCAACCCATTAAAACTTAATTTTTATAGTGGCAGCGCCAATGTAATTATTAGTGAAAATGATAAAAAAATAAAATGTGAGAAAATTAATGTATATTATAGTGGGTGCCTGGCACTGTTCTCATTTTAAAACTATGAAGATAGAACTAAAAAAATTTGGAAATATATTAACATCTCGGCAAGACGGTCGGGAAGCTCTTGCTGCCATGAATCCACAGCTTCAAAACTTAGTTGAAAACGAACAAATAGAAATTGATTTTAAAGAAGTTGTTACTTTTACACCATCTTGGGCTGATGAGTTTATAACAAAATTAGTTGAGCGATTCGGTAATCGCGTGGTTTTAAAAAACACTAACAATCCCTCTGTAAAGGTCACACTTAAATTACTTGAGAGATTGAAAATTTCTGAGAATACCACCCCCAGGTAGAATAGCTTTCCCATCGTGAACGATGTTTGTGCCAGCTTGAGGTAAATCCAGACAAAACCTACTTATATTTTGAGAAATTCCAACAAATTGTAGATTAGAAACGCTGGCCATACCAGGGCTTTGAATAAACCAATCAGTCCTGCTCCAAAAGAGGTTGCCTGTTGAATGAAATAGACTACTGCACCGATAAAACCCAAAAACCAAATTGTCCCGGCCGCTCCAGAACCAGCATGTTTTTTTATCCCTTTTTTATCTTTACAATCCATGTTTTCTAGTTTTTTAACTCCTTTTTCAATCCAATCTTTGATTTGCTCTTCATTGCATGAATCTTTTTTACCTGCCATTAATAGTCACCTCCTTTTTGTTCATATTTGAAGTATATCAAAGATATTGGTCTCATTCCAAAATAAATGAAATCTAGACAAAGAACGTGTGGCCTACCCATCTCTGGGGGGTGTTTTTACGTTGATTAACTGCAAATATTAGTAGGCCTGATCGTGGCTACCGATGCGAAGACAGAAAACTTGGTTTCCCTCCAAATGAATAATCATTCGAACATCGTGGGTTACCGATATTGACCAGTTGTTTCTTCCAGATAACTTGTGAAGCCGAAGTGAGGAATGGCTAATGTCTTTGATTAGGTAATTTAAGATCTTGTTAATTTTGCTTTTCAGTCTGGGATTATTCTTGACAAGCTTTTTAGGTTGTCGTTGAAAAGTGGAGGAGAGAATAACCTGACTCATTCTAAGTCCCCTTCAAATAGTTGTCAATCTCCTTATCAGATTTTAAAACTACAGCCTCGCCTTTTCTTAAGTCTTCTTTTGCCTCATCCAACCATAAATCATACTTACTTTTTTCGACTAAACGACGGAGCGAATCTCTCACTAGATCACTAAAAGAAGCATAATAGCCACCTTTGACCAGGGCTTCTGCTTGTGTTTTAAGTTTGATTGGTAATGAAATGTTAATTGTAGTCATACATTAATGATACAATAATTGTATGGAATGTCAAGGGGTAAATGGGGTTCGGATAGTGTCCTATTGGGCTTCGTCTGCTGGATATTATCCGAATGGTTCAATTGCTACAGCAAGGCAAGTATATGATCACACCCTGAAGTAGTTGTCCATTGCAAATTGCAATTGCTCTATAAATATTCGCTTAAGATGATAGAGATTGTTTTGTTCATAAAAAAGTAGCATGGTTTTCTTGTATTCATTCACATCAACATCTCTGTAAGATAGCGGATAATAACCATATGCCAGCAATATTGCATTTGCCAGCATTCTAGAAGTCCTTTTGTTTCCGTCAGCAAATGGCTGTAAATACGCCACCATTGCTGCGATAATCAGTGCCTTTTCTGGAGGGTAATCAACCGAGTTTACATGATCAATAAGCTCTAGTAATTTTTTGTGTAATTTGGTCGAATCTGCTATGGGTTTGTAGATAGTGCCGGTTATACCCACTCTCTCTTTTCTGATTCCTTCTGAAACTCCAAGTCCGCGAACAAGGATGGAGTGAAGATCACTTACTTTAGAAAGCGTGAGTTTTTTGTATCGCTCCTTGTTGTTAAGCATTTCATCGAAAGCGTATTTGTGATTTAAGATCATAATAGCTTCGCCTTCGGCATGACCTTTGGCACGGATTCTTTGTTTTATGAGCGTTTCTGTTTCAAGCAAGGTATAGGTGTTTCCTTCAATCTGTGAAGATTTCCAAGACAATTCAATGATAAACCTCTCCAACTCTCTCTTGTAAATGGTGGGGTCTAGTTTTTGAGATCTCTTGGAAAATTCTTTCACACTCTTCTCCCACAGCGCAATCTCGCTTTTGTTGTACAAAGAAGCTAGGCTGTCAAATACGCCAGGATTAAAATTTTTCATTGCACTTCTGTCATATAAGCCTCGAGAGAAATAATCGTCTACATCAAAGTATTGCAATAACGAATTTTCCTGACTCAATCTATATACGGTTGCCCTTCCTCCTCCTTCGGTTTTAACAATTTTAAGTGCCAATAATTCGTTTAAATCTCTGATAACCGTAGGCCGGGAAACCTTTTTAGTCTTAGACAGAAGGTTTGTAATTTCAGCTCTACTCAATTTACCGTTACTCTTTAGAGCATTAATTATACTTTTTTGTCTTGAGTTAAGTGTGGGGTCCATAACAGTTAAATCGTCTCATAAATGAGACGAAAAGTAAATATGGCTGAGACGAAAACCACTTTGTTAAAGCTAGCAAGCTATTGAAATTGGTACACAAAGCCCACGAATTGTTTGAAAAAGCGGATGCTTATCAAAAAAGAGAGCTATTGTTTTACTTATTTCAGAACTCTCAAATGGACGGCAAAAAGCTCATCCTATCCTCAAAATGCCGTTTGATGCCATACTAGAAGCCAATAAAACAAAGGATTGGCTCCGATGGTTGGAACCTGTGAGAAACTTTTTTATCGATCAGATTCTAAACCCCTCGTTACCGGCTGAAATTCAAATTTCAATCTCAACCACTAAATCCCGAAAACGAACCCCGGCTCTAAATCGAGCTTATACAACAGATCCCCAGTTGTGTTAGTACTATTGGAGGTTAATAAAAACGGGACTCAATCGATTAATTTTTATCTTTTTACTTTTGGGGGCTTCCAAGCTCCTCTAGCTTTTTGGTCGGCCGTTGAGCCGGGTTCAGCGTGAATCCGCTCTACCCCCTCCTCGCCAGTATCCACTCGGTAAACATTCCAAGTGCCAAAATCTCCCCCCACGTACTTTCTAGCCTTGACATCCGTTGGGTCAGTGAAGCCTCCGACAAAAGCAACTTTACTCCCGTGAGGGACCACCGTGCCCTTCGTGGTTTGGAGAACGCCACTAGTCTCAAACTCTCTGCCGAAATCCTCAACTTTTAGCTCATTTTCCGCCATATTGGGGTTAGTATATCAAAAAACGAAACGGGAAACTATTTCGAATCATAATTGACGAATTTAACACTATCCAGCCCCAGCCCCTTATCACCAATCGCTTTCCGATAAACCAATTTCATGTCGGAATGGACGAGAGAGGAGGAGTCTAAACCTAAAAATTCATCTTTTGCGAACCACTTTCCGGCCTTAATAGAGGCGTCTTTTACCGGTTTTTGAGTCGGACCGGAGATAGTGGCGCCTAAAACAACATAGAGCCAGGATTTACCGACCTTAGAGCCTTGGTAAACACCGAGAATTGATTTTGTCTTGGATTGATAACCAGTTTCCTCAAGAGTTTCTCGCTTGGCGGATTCAATTATACCCTCGCCAATATCAATCCCGCCACCGGGCAAATTCCACCTATCTTGTCCGATCTTATTTTCATCGTCCTCTTTAATGAGGTAAATTCTTTGTCGGTCGTCTAAAAGGACAACTCCGGTAAAAATCTCCATTTCCATATAATGAGATTATACAATAGATCCCTAATTGTGTTAGTACCTCAAGGGGTTAATAAAAACGCGGCGACCTTAAATCAACGGAGCGTCTTGAACTGTAGTGATTTGTTAATCACCCAGCTCAAACCCCTCTCCTCAACCGAGAAGCTTCTACCCCCATAAGAGTGGTCCACCTTTAAGGTTTCTCTAGTTTTAGCTCCTTACGCTTGTGCCAGTGAAAACCGCTATCCGGAGTTACTATTGCCACGTCAGCACCACCACCAACACCGGGCAAATCACCGGGTGTTAACTGGATACCGTCGGAAAATCTCTGAATAGCTGCCGTTATCTCTATCATTAGAGTGGCAAAATCGACAGCATCAAAGAGAGTCATTCCGCCCCAATTTATCCTATATTCAAGCCTTCTTAGTTCATCAAGTACCTTTTTTTCTCCCAATCTGTTAATCGCCTCTTGGGCAAAGCCGAGAGCTGGTGTCCTGGGGTCTCTACCCAATATCACCCTGGCGACGACATCTTTTTGGCCCGTCCAGTCGGCGCCATATTGATTAACATTATCGTGCTTGCGCTTATTCACCAGCTTACCCGGGATATAGATCACATAGACAGACATTTTTTTCTCACCATCCTTGCCCCTGTCATAACCGGCCACAATCAAAGAGATTGGGGTAACTGCGCCGATTGCTTTTTGCAACTTCCCGTCACTGTCTTTGAAACTGACAACTATCTTCTCTTTATCCTCACCACGCTCACTACTCTCAATCTCACCCTTCATTCGCTTGATGCGCTCCTCAATTTCTTTCTCTATTTTTTTAAGCTGCTCCTCCGGGCGATAAATGTCAGTTAGATATGTTTTTAGGCCCTCCGCAATGCTTTTTATTGTCTTTTGACCTTTTAAGCCAGAAGCATAATCGTTGATAAAAGTGGCTATGCTTCTTGGATTTGATTTTCGCGTAGATGGATCAGTCAAAAAGGCAGGTCCAGCAACTGTAACCCCAATACTATTCGATATTGGGATTATTTTGGTAGCTGTGTCACTACCTATCCGAGAAGCGCCGACATTATTTCTATAAGTTTGTATTTTATGCTCCCCTCCTTTATACAACTTCCATTACTGACTTTTCCCTACCTCGCTGGCAAACGATAATAAGCGTATGAAAATTCTGATAAATAAGGAGGTCTTTTTTTAGATTATCGTGGAAAAACTGTTGTAATTTAAGATAATCTTTTTCTTTTGTTATGCCATTCTTTTCAACCCAGCGTCGAGCATATTCGTCAATAATAAAAACTGGTTTATCTAGGGCATAAAGCAGGATTGTGTCAGCGGTTTCTTGACCAACGCCCTTAATGTCGAGAAGGTCTAACCTCAATTTTGAGGCATCCCTCTTTATCAGTCTACTTATGCCTCCTTGGCCAATAGCAAAGGCGCATATATCAAATAGGCGTTTAGGCTTTGACTGGTAAAAACCGGCAGATCGAATCAGTTGGGTAAGTTTATCTAGTGATTTTAATTCAGAGATTTTCCTGATTGATAACAAGTTTTCTTTTTTAAGGTTTTTAAGAGCGATATTGGCGTTATGCCAACTTGTTCTCTGGACTAAAACCATCCCAATAATAATTTTCTCTCGCTCTTTTACGGACTTTGTTTTGGCACACCACTGTGGCCAGTATGTTATTGGGTCGCCGTACTCTTGAAGCAACTGTGTGTAATGCCAAAGAAGGCTCTTGGATACCATAATGGCAGTATATCAAAGAAGATTCTAAGTTCGTACACTATGCTCCCTAGTCCTAGGATTAATCTAAGTAAGATTATTAAGGTTTTTCAAACTGTAGTAATTGCTGAACAGGCAAGAGAAAGATTGAAACAAATAAAGAATTTAAGTTTCTAGGGAGTCTGCTATCTAATCTCCTCCACTTCCTCAACAACCTGTTTGATTAGTTCAAGCCCACCTTCAAAAGTTGTATGTCCTCCCCAAAATAAATATCCCCTCCCAGGAACATTGATAACGATAGATAATTCATCAAATTCCAAACCTTCTTTTGTAGTTTTCCTACTACCTTTTTCAATAAAATAGAATTTCCACCCCCGAGTTGAAATAGATTTTTCAGCAGGCTCATTGATTTTGGTAGGAAATGAGGGAGTTTTAATGTTTGCATTATTTATATTCTTGATAGCTTGATTTATCGCTTCATTGTCATCAGGAAATTGTTGGAATTTTTTATTGAACCCTCCCAGAGTGAAAAATTGATTGTTTCTGTTCCACTTAGCAGAAGGGTAAGAATCATCAGGGGCACGAAAAACATAGTTAGTTGGAGCCTGGTGGTCTTGAATTCTAAAGTTTTTTGGGTACTTAATCTGATAAGCCAAATTGTCTTTTGTATAAATTTTCCAGTCAGTTTTGTTTATCCGCACTGTCCTTTCAACAAAAACAATATCTTTTGCTTCCAACGTCTGTAGAGATTCAATAACCTCCAGATTTTTTCTTTCTAACTTTCCTTGTTCATGCCTGGCAAATAAAATAAACCCAGATACCAAAGCTGCGTAGTATAAAAGGAGTAAGCTTGCAACGATAATTTTTTTTCTGGGCTTTTCTTTTTTATGAGTCAATAAATAAATACTGAGGGAAATAATATAAGCCGCAATAATATTAAGAAAAACCGTGATAAAAATACCTTCAGCAAAACCACACATTGAGCCTTTACAGCCTCTCGTAACAAAGCTGCCAATTATTGCTGCTGGAATCATTGTAATTGGAGTTAGGGACCAGGAAAGAAGAGGAGATAGAAGTAGCAGGATTACTGTAATTATAGATTTACGAGATTCTTTATTCACTAGATTCAATCTTACCACAAGAAAGAGGTTAGATTAAGACAAGTTCAGCTCCCCCTAATAAATACATTCAGAACACTTGATTACTCAAAATACGAATTTGATAACTACAATTTTAATTTTGCTTGAAGTATACTGAAAATAATATGGAAGAAGTAACGAATGACAATAAAACCTCTGATACAAAACTACCGAATGCGCCTGAACCAATACCTCAAGTTCAACAAAACACAGATATACAGCCACCTATTGAAACAAAAGACTACAAAGGTAAAAAAAATGTTGCTAAAATTGTAATTGCTTCGCTTATTCTTCTGGGGCTAATTATTGCAGGCATTGTACTTAATTGGAATTTTTTCAGATTATTGTTTGTAAACCAGAATAAGACCTCTCAGACCACATCAACACCCACAAATGAGGTTGCTAAACCAACAGATATGGCTAGCCCTACGGTATCTCTAGGCACTCAAACTATAAAAGTAATTCCAGGACTTGCTCAGGAAAAACAACACTTACTGGCCGATGGTGAAACAAGAATATTGTTTGGCAGTGGCGGGTCATCTAAAGCAGTCCCAGATATTGTCTTTGGACAAAACTACTCACTTAACGACATCCACAATATAAATCACCTTCCAATTAGGAATGGAGTGTCTTTTTACAATAACGGTTACTTTATTACATTAAAAAACCAGGGTTGCAACACCGAAACTAGGTTTACAGATGTTCCAGAAGTATGGGTAACAGATTGCACAATTCAGGTTACCAGTGGTCAAGAAGAAGCACTCACAAAAAAGCTTGAGCCATTTAATCGCGCCTTCAATGCGAACACATCTTTTAGTGGGGCGATAACCCAACCAGAAAGCCCTTTAATCTACTTAACTATGCCAAAACTCTCTATACAAAACTTCTCTACGCCCCAATCATCTGAAAATGTATCTTTGCAAGCAGGCTCAATGACGTCTTACTCAACATCTACTGCCTGGGATATACAGATAATTTCCAGCTATGGCATAGAAACAATAAGATACACAGCCCAAGAAGTATGGGATAAGGAAACAAAGCAAGTAACCACAGGGCCACTTACCTCTGTCTCAAAGATAGATAATCTTGATTGCAAAGTGATTTTTACAGGCGACGAAGGACAACAAACTGAGCGTTGCGAAGTAACTGTTAATATGTCATTTGGCCAAGATGAAGCGAACTTACTACCTATAAAATTATCGTCTTATACTCAATAAAACTATGTTTACGCTCATTACTACAACACCTCAAGTATTAGGTTGTACTCCCTGTGAATGTGGCGTTCCAGGAGCTTGCTTGCAAGAAAGAATGCCGTTCTTTTTACAATTTATTCCGTCTGACGTGCTTCATCTTTTAATTACTTTTATGACACCTTTTATTATCGTGCTAGTTACATCATTACTAGCTCGTTGGGCCTTAAAGCACTTACTAAGAAACATCAACGCAACAGTTGTCAATTCAATAGCAGTTTTTATTGGCTCCCTTTTTGTCTGGCGTTATATATTTAGTTATTTCCAACCGAATATCTTGGCTGAAATAATGCCCTTAATTGCCTCTGTGGCTTCCATCGTGATAGTTTACACACTATTCGCAATACTTGATTTAAGAAAGAAAAAAACTGCTTTATTACATTCAATATTAGGTCTTCTGGTTGTTCTTGGTTTAACTGCAGTAGCCACATTCACCGTGCGATATGCCAGATTTTCCCAATATAGCCAGATAGTCACATCAAAAAGACAGTCAGTTGTTGATGTTCTTAAACCACTAGGCTTATTAGAAAGGTCAGACGAAGTTGTTGATTTATTAGAAACCAATAACTATGAAACACTCGGAAAATACATAAGTCCCACTATGAAAATCAACATAAGTTTTAGAGATTATAGTGGTGTTAATTTTAATAAAAACGAGTTTTTAAGTGTCGTTCAAGACAACCAATTAGCCGAGGTAAACGCATATAAAAGAGTTGATGACTTTACTATTACAGTGGCAGAACTGCTAAATGTAGTTAGTGAAGTATTAAGCTCAAACTACGAAGCAGATTATTATGTAGATAATCACAATTATACAGAGGAAGGTAAAGAATTGTCTGAATATGGTGAATTACAGAAGATAAGTATGACACGCTACTGAGCAAGTATAAGAGGATACAGGCAGATTTGATAATACAGATGGAACAACATAGTAACGCTGACGAAAACTACTTTGTTAAGGCTAGTAAGCTACTGGAATTAGCACATAAAGCACACGAATTGTTTGAAAAAGCAGACGCTCATCAAAAAAGAGAGCTATTATTCTATTTGTTTCAGAACTCGCAAATGGACGGCAAAAAGCTCATTCCTAGCCTCAAAATGCCGTTTGATGCAATACTAGAAGCCAACAAAACAAAAGATTGGCTCCCTAGTCCTAGGATTAATCTAACTGAAATTATTAAGGTTTTTCAAAATGTAGCGATAATCGAACAGAATAGAGAAAGGCTAAAACAAATACGATATCAAAATAAGAAAGGCAAATATTAAAAGTAACAATAATCCTCTAATTATCTGCTTTTTGTTTATAAAGTAGTCTCCGATATTACCAGCTTTTGAATAATCTCCTAGCTCAGGTGAAAATTCTATATTTGGATTTAAAGATTTCAAAGAATTAAGAAGCGTAGAATTATTTTTATAATTTAAGAAGGTTATCTTTGCTATGTCTTCCCAATTCTCGCCAGTCTTAACCTGTACAACCTTTGTAGCGTATGCACCTTTTAAAAGGGTTCTTGCCTTAGTAATTGAATCAATATCAATCTCTTTCTTTTTAAAATAATGTCTTAAATGAATCTTCCTGTCCTTTACTTTAGCTTGATATTGTAGCCAACCAATTTGGTCTAAATATGCAACTACTAAGATGAAGATTATTAAGACAACCCAAAACAACATGACTTTATTCTACTATAGAAATAGTAAAGTATTAAAGTGGTTAGATTAAGAACAAATCAGCTCCCCCTAAAGGACTTATTCTGCAACCGAAAGATTGAGTTTGAATACAACCTGGACGACGTTAAATTATTCTACGCAAGCCTAAAACTTCAAGAGACAAATAATTTCGATTCTACTAGCTCCCTTTAGCATACAAGCTTCGAGGTTATTCCTTACTCTCATCGGCAAACATTTTGCCCTCGCCCCATTTAACACAAGGTGTGTCTTTTTGATTACCTCAATATTTTAATAATTCCTAACAAGGCTTTTTGTTTATTATTCGGATCCTTAAATCTCCAAAGATATTGTTCAAGGTTTGGATCGACACTTGGTTTTGTATAGTCAACTTTTTCAGCCCGGACCAATTGCTTAGGGTCGTACAAAAGAATAAGGTCAATTCTCAATCTGTAGCCCCTATCCAAAAGAACATTTTCATAGAAAAGTTTTATGAGTCCTGTACTATGTGGATTATTCAACTTGCCACTATGTATCTTAATCTCTCCAGCTTGTAAATCGGGCTTATATGGTTCAAATTGTTCGTGAGCGACACCCTTGCGATTTGGATCATATTTGTCAGTTCCTGTTTTGATAATAATATTCACCAATTCGTCGAGATTGTATCTAGGATGGTCAGTCAGACTCAAAACTCGTTCCAAGAAATACCCTTCAAAATTTTCTTCCAAAACCTTATCTATCTTGGCTCCGATAGCAACATAATCGGGTTGAGAATCGACTGTGTATTCAGGAATTGAGACAGAAACCAGCTTTGGTCTTATTGCCACAACTGAAGTATATCAAAACAGCTTCTAAGTTCGTACACTATGCTGGGGAGCGTGCCTGCCCCGCCAAAGTGCAGCATGAGGCGTGAACGAATAGTTCCCAAAAGCCGAATGCTAAACTTGTGTGGGGGACAGAGTTCGAACCTTTTTGTTAGGCGTAAAAGAACCTATTTTTATTCCAGCTTTTGGTTAATCGCTCATAAGAGACAAACCAGATCTACGTGGTTACTTGTATCCTTGAGCCTGTAATGTAAACAATTCTTCATACAGGCCCTTCTTCTTCATTAATTCTTTATGATCACCCTCTTCAATAATTCTTCCTTCATTTAACACTAAGATTCTGTCCGCGTTTCTAACGGTCGAGAATCTGTGAGAGATGATCATAACTGTTTTATCCTTTTGTAGCTTTTGTACCTTTTGGAATATTTCATACTCTGCTTTCGCATCAATTGCACTTGTGGGTTCGTCAAGGACAAGAATTGGCGCATTTCTGAAAAACGCCCTTGCAAGGGCAAGTTTTTGCCATTGTCCACCTGAAAGGTCAATACCACCCTCAAACATCTTTCCAAGCACTTGACTCTCACCTTTGGGCAGCTTTCCTAAGTAAGTACTTGCACCTGACCCTTCAATGCTTTTAGTAAATAATTTCATATTTCCTGATTCCTCTAAGTCTCCAAAATATACATTTTCTTTAAAAGTGAATTGGTATTTAATAAAATCTTGGAAAAGCGCTCCTGTCAATTTGTGCCACTCATCTAAATCCAACTCCTTAATATTCATTCCATTAATCAATACTTCGCCATTGATTACATCGTGGAATCGCAATAGTAATTTGATCAATGTTGTTTTTCCTGCACCATTTTCTCCCACAAGTGCGATTTTCTCCCCACTGTTTATTGTCAAGTTAAATCCCCTGAGAATATCTCTTTTGGTACCCGGATATCGAAATGACACATTGTTAAATTCAATTATTGGCGGGTACGGTTTTTTTCTCATTGGTTTTGGCGATTTAGGTAACGAGACTTTTCTTTTGGTTTCTAGAAACTTAAAAAACAGATCTAGGTGTTTATTTCGTGCTGAAATGCTGGAGTATTGATTCAGTATGTCCTCTGAAGATGTGGCCAAGTTATATGTCTGTGAAAAAATTAGTGCAAATTGACCAAGACTAAGCGTTCCCTTCAAAACCGCAGTCAAATTTAGATACTGGGTGTAAATAAAAACAAAGAACTGAAGGATTCTTGCAAGAATAATCTCAACCATTCTTGGATTATTTGCCTTGTTAAAACTGTTGAAGTACTTCTTCTGATGCTTCTTAATTTTTGACAACAACACTGGGCCAGTTTTGAATATAGCCACCTCTTTGGAAGTGGAGTCGGTAAAAAGAAGAGTTTTAATGTATCTCGTAACTCTAACCATTAATGAACGCTTCTTCGTGTAGTAGATCCAGGTTTTCTTTCTAGTTCTATCCCAAGCCAAATACGAAGGGATCGTTGCCAATAATATTAAGGGGATAACAATTGGAAAAGCTGAAAAGACCACTATGGCTGCTGTAACAACCTTGAAAATAGCACTAATAAAAGCTATCAGGCGGATAATGTGCTTTTGGATAGCTCCTTTTGCCCCCTCTATTTGGGCAAGTAAACTCTGAAAACTTGGCATTTCCAAAGTTGCAGGGTCGAGACTTACCAGCTTTTCAGCAATTTCTATATCCAGGCATGCTTCAAGCTTAAAATCCAAATAGGCCTGTTTAACATCTAAAAAACTAGATAGTGTTAATTTCAAAAGTGAAGCTACAACAAATAGAGATATTATAAGGCTGAAGTCGGAGACGGATAATATCTGCGATGACTCAAGCATGTCAATAATGCGTGCCAATAAAATCACCATAACCAGTGGATACAAAGTATCCTGATACACCTTACTGAAAATTGAGAGTGGGAGATAAAAACGATTTGCCTTCCAGGAAATAGCAAGAACTCTTAAGGAGTGTTTTAAGGTTTTTTTCATTTTCCTCCAATAAATTTGAATCTTGGAACCTTATTACCGTCAACCTCAACTTTTTCCAGAAACATTTTCAATGGCCTTACCCATAAAGCATCTTTACCAAAATCCTTGCTTTCGTATAGAGCTTTGTAAACCACCAATTCCTCTAAAGTCTCACTGTGGCGAGCCACGCCAATAACTTCATGTAATTTGCCTTTATAATGCTGGCATTTACCAACTTTCAGCTTACTCATTTAACTTCTTTATGTTGTTCGGGAGTCCAAGCGGGGACACAAGGTACAAACATGGTCATTTTACCGTCCCAAAAATACCTCTCTCCAGGTTCAATTAAAACCATGTCGCCTTCATTCAATTCAACTTCTTTACCTTCCACCACCAATTTTCCTGAGCCATTGATGACGTAAGCTAATTCTTTGCACTCCTCGTTAACCACCCTCCCCTCGTCGGGGTACCTGCCACTTAAATGAATAACAGCGCCGTTAATGTCTTTATCTCCCAAGGGATACTCAACAGCTAGACACACCTCGCTATTTTGATGTTTTTTTGCCTCGTTTTTATGAACTTCTCTCATTTCTCGCTCACTGCTATCATGCTAATTTCCACCTCGGCACCCAAGGGAAGCTCTTTCACACAAACTGTTTCTCTGGCAGGATAGGGATCAGAAAAGTAACCTTTATAAACCTCATTCACTTTTCCATAAATCGACATGCTAGTCACAAAAATCGTAGTTTTTACCACACTTTCAAATGAAGTGCCTGCTTCCTTAAGGATAGCTTGGAGGCTTTTCATTATCTGATGAACTTGCTCCTCAATTGTCCCTTCGAGCACTTTACCTTTGGGAGTCAAACAAATTACGCCCTGAGTAAATACAAAACCATTTGCTACGATTGCTTGAGAATGTGGGCTTTCGCCCGGAAGCATCGCTTTTGGAGTTTCAATTTTTGTCTTCACGGGTTCATTATATCAAAACCCCACGCCGACCAAAATTATCAATTTCCTAGACTTGGGAAATGAGAGATTGTTTTGGAAAAGAGGGTGAGAGGTATGAGTGATAGGCGACTTCAAGTTTTAACCGCTCGAGATTTTCGAAAAACAAAGTAGCGGCTTTTATTTTTTATAGATTTTTATAGCTTCTTTATCTGAGATTTTTTCTATGCTTACTATCGCTTTTCTGTCTAGGAACACGCTTTCTGCCTCTTTGACGCGAATAAATTTTTTGTTAGTGGGGTCAAAGTAGGCAGGGGTCCATAGCTCTAGAGGGCAACAGGGACAGACCCAGGATAGTTTGACACAAAGGCCTTTTTTTGGCATAGACTAGTAGATAATTATGCCCAGGTACGCCCGCCAGGTTGTTCCAGGATTATTTTACCACATCATCAACCGAGGCACTGAACGTGGATTGATCTTCAAAAGTGAGTGGGATTATCTGAAGTTTCTGGCAGATTCGAAGCCTTCCAAATTCTAATAAACTTGATCGTGGGAACCAATCCGAAGGCAGAAGATTTGATCTCCTTCCAAATGGATAATTATCCGAATATCGTGAGTGACCGAAATCGACCAATTATTCTTGCCTGATAATTTGTGGAGTTTTAATGAGGAGTGATTGACGTTTTTGATTAGGTATTCGAAAATCTTTTTAATCTTGCCTTTCAAGCGTGGATTTCTTTTAACAAGTCTTTTCAACTGTCGTTGAAAAGCAGAAGAGAGGACCAGTCGGTACATTTATACTTTCTTAAGATATTCGTTAATCTCTTTACCAGATTTTAAAATCACCGCCTTACCTTTCTTCAAGTCGTCCTTGGCTTCATCCAACCACAAATCATACTTGCCCCTTTCGACTAGGCGACGCAGCGAATCTCTAACCAAATCACTAAAAGAAGCATAATAGCCACCCTTAACGAGAGCTTCTGCTTGTGTTTTCAGCTTAATCGGTAGCGAGATGTTAATCGTAGCCATACACTAATCATACAATATTCATACAAAAAGTCAAGAGGGAAAAGAGGATTTAAATAGTGTCCTATTGGGCTCCCATCACCTGAAATCCTACAATTTTCCATTAAGGCGATCATTCAGGCTTTTGAAAATGTTGGGGAAATGGAGGTATTAAAGATCAGATGGGAGGAGATAAAGAAGTTACAACCTGCAGTAGTAGCTAGTCCCTGAAATACGTTAAATAACAAATGTTACATGCTTACACTCGTCTAGGGTGAGTATTGGTATGTTTGGAGTTTTCTTTTTAAGTAAGCTAATTTTTTGACTCTTTCTAGTTTCTGGATCCCAATGGCAGAGTGTATTTATAGGAATCATCCCTATCCCATCGTGGACACTGTTCGAATCTTGACTGTCAAACGACAGCACATAATGTTTAGAAACAATAAAAGCACCCATCGAACTCCCAATATAAACTTTTCCTTGAAGATGTTTTTTGAGATCTTTAATATTGGGAAGAAATGGTTCGATCAATTCAGCGTCACCACCTGCTACATACAAAACATCGTTGTCTGCAAGTTGCTTGTATAAATCCTTAACACTTCCCACTAGGGTAAAAACCACTTTCTTATTTGTTTGCTTCAACACTTTCTCACTATCCCTTTTAAGCAACTCATCCCACTTACTCTTATCCCTTGACCAATAACACATCAATATCTTTATAGTTTTTTTGTCCACCAATTCAGTGAATTGCTTAAAAAACAAATCGTTATATGGTGACTTCCTTGAGGTTTCACCACCATGTAGAACACAAGTAATTAGTTGTTTATGCATCATTATTTCAATAAATGTATTGGCTTTCCTTTTATCCAAGCTTCGACATTATCAATCAACATATCATTGCTAATTCTTATAGATACATCTGATTGATATGCAATGTGTGGAGTTGCAATAACGCCAGTAGTCTTTAAAAGCCTTTTGTAGTAAGGATCATCATAATCTCCAGGTAAAATACTCCCACAATCATCAGCCACACCAAGGAGCTTTCCTTTTTTCAATGCTTCGAGCATTGCTTCCGAATCATATATCTTTAAACTAGTAACAGTAAGAAAAAATGTTTTACCAGAGAATGAATCAAAAAACCTCTTATCAAGTAATCCCTGAGTACTTTCGTTGGAACTCAGAGTATTTACTACAGCATCACGCCCTTTTACTTTTTTAATTAAATCGTCACTTCTGCCATAATAACTAACTTCCATGCCTAAGCTATTCAATACTTTGCCCACTTTTGAACCAATATGTCCCTTACCCAAAACACATACCTTTTTATCAGCAAGTCCAAAGTAGTCAGGTGAGCCGGTTTTATTCTTTAGCTTTTTAGTATTTACTAAGCGATCAAACTTTCTCATTAATAAGAGAGTTGAAGATATTATCCACTCACTTACTGCATAACTATTACATCCCGGAGAGTAAGAAACAGTATTTCCAGCTTCTTGTAGTTTCTTTATATCAATCCAACCAACTGCAACAAACGGTAGAGAATAAAAGACATTTTTCCTCTCATATATCCTCTCGGTTAAACCATATTTTCCACTACAAACAATTTCATATCCTTCAGTTCTTTTCATCCATTCATCAGGAGATTTGGGAAGTGTATCGTAGATTCTTACATCACCAAGTTTTTCTAGTCTTTTCCTCTGTTCAGGAAGAAAATTCATTGGGCTGGTAACGACAATTTTTGGCTTTTTCATATTCATTTCTTAAAAAACTCATTCAATGACAGATTGCTGGGAACGAAAAACATATGATACCAGAAAGCTGTCGCCATATAATCCTTTGTCTTTGCTTTCTTGGCAAACTGCATAAATGTTGCTTTGGCTTTTTTCTTTTTCATTGTATTTCTACGGTTTCCTCAAGCTTATTTTATATGAAGCTGACCTTTTTATAAACCACACAAAATCAATGGAAAAACTGCAATTTACAAGGCTAAAAGAAGTTCTATTAACGCCCATCTTGCTCCGCGGGTAGGACTCGAACCTACAACCAGTCGATTAACAGTCGACCGCTCTACCATTGAGCTACCGCGGAATATGTTAATGAATAATTAATAATGTAAAATGTACAATTCAAGATATATTTAATGAGCGATTTACAATGTGTAATTTAAGGTTTTGCTTTGCTTTTCTTGATAATCGTTATCAATATTTTAATGATCTCGGTGTTTTCTTCAATTAGTCTTTCAATTTCTTTGGTTTGAGCAAGTTTTGTTTCTGCAATTAATCTCAACCAATACTTGGTTTCCCGTGCTTCTTTAAGTGCGATGGTTATTCCCCTGATAAACTCTTTTTTGGTTCCCGCGCTTTGTGCTTCTTCAATGTTTGCACCAACACTCGTGCCAGACCGAACGATTTGGTTACAAACTGCATATCCTGCCGAATTTTTTGGTAACTTTGTCGACAGCCGGATTATGCTTGCTCCAAACTCAAAGCTTCTTTTTCGAATATCAAAAACTTTCTCGGTCATTGCCTGAATTATACCTTTTCCATTCTAAATTGTAAATTAGCCGTTAGCTTTGGTTTTGAAAGGTTTCCTGCTTGGGTCGAGAAGAAAAAAATCTAGCTAAAGGATCGTTAAAATCTTCAGGGGTAACTTGCCACTCTTGTTCTCTGCTTAGGCCAATAGTGGCACAAACTAAATCAGCGTTAAATGGCTTTTCAGTTCGGCCAAATTGCTCCAATCGTAAATTAGAAAAAGAAACTGCCCCAAAAATTGGAGCGGTCAAGATAACGCCTGAAGTTGGTGAGTAGAATTTTAGCCAAGCTGACTCTCCTTGTTCAATCGCCTGATGCAACTTAATTACCCGCTGTTTTCCTTCTTCAATTTTAACTAAGATACCAACCTGAAAGAGACTTGTTCTAGTTGGGGATGCATAATTTTCGGAAGAGGTTGTCAGCGGCCTGGGCCTTAACTCTTGATTAGTTTTCCAAAAAACTGGCTGTCCTTCTTTACTCATCTGGTCTTTTCAATCGAATTTAATCTGTTGTATCTTCTCCTTGTTTTCCTGCTGGTTCGCGAAGAGGCCCAATGCTGTTGAGAAAAGTGATGGCTTCCCTTGTTCTGCTGGCGGAACCAGGAGCTTCTCCAGCTCGAAGTAATTGTTGACGCAATCTTTCTTGGTTTTTTTCTTCAACAAGTTGCCCTCGACTTGGTTGGTAGACTAAGCTGTTTGATAAATCTCTTATTTCTTCAGTTCTCATTGGAATAAGCTTTTCTTTACTTACTGAGCCTAATTATATCAAAATTTCATTGTTTATTCCAGGCGGCAGGGCAAGGGGGTATTTATTTCAAGAAATGAGTTTGCTATGATATTGAAGATGAAGATCGTCTTTTTAGTCTCAAAGTTTATTAATTGGTTAATTAAAAAAGAATCCGAAAAACTTGAATTCTTAAAAAGTCTTCCCAAGAATAGTGTGGGGGTGGAAATTGGTGTTTGGCTTGGGGACCTAAGCCAAGAGATTTTGGAAATTGTTCAGCCTAAAAAACTTCACCTGATTGACCCTTGGGAATTTTTCCCTCAATACCCACACCGTTGGTATGGGGGAGGGGTGGCTAAGAAACAAGCGGACATGGATAAAATTTATCGAAAGGTCAAGAAAAGATTTGCCGGTCAAAAACAAGTTATTGTTCATCGAGGCAAATCTGAGGAAGTGGTTCAGAAGTTTGCTAATAACTATTTTGATTGGATTTTTATTGACGGTGATCATTCCTACGAATATGTTAAAAAGGACTTGGAGCTTTTTTACTCCAAGGTAAAGGTGGGGGGAATTATCGGTGGTGATGATTATTGGTGGGCGCCAATCGAGGGATTTCCGATCAGAAGGGCGGTTAAAGAGTTTCTTGGGAGCCACAGGGCAAAGTTGATTTCTACCCGTAAAGGAATTTACGTGATTAAAAAAGAAGAATAATTTTTCCAACCAAACTTTATTTTTTGGTTGATTTATGGTATTATTCCACTCGTTAACATTGTTCGTGGTTTTCTTTTGGATAGTCTTGGTTTTTGAGTGTGATTGGCCAAGGCCTCCAGATATTTTTTCTTCTGGCAGAAAAGTCTCCAAAGAAATTCCCTATTTTAGAAAAGAGGTGAGAAAAATTGAATAATAAACTTTACGTCGGTAATCTTGATTACGGTGTCACCGGTGATCAACTAGGCGAGCTATTTGCTAAGGCTGGAAAAGTTACCAGCTCAGTTGTTATTAGCGATAAGTATTCTGGTCGGTCTAAGGGCTTTGGCTTTGTTGAAATGAGTAGTGAAGAGGAGGCTAAGAAAGCGATTGAAATGTTCAGCGAGCAAGAGCTCGAAGGTCGCAAGATGATTGTTAATGTGGCTCGACCACCTAAGCCCAGAGATTAATCTTCTCTGAAGATAAATTTTCAGTCCCGATCGCGCTTTAGTGCCTCGGGACTGTTTATTGGGTGGTAATAAATCTTTTTTTAAGCATCGCGTATCCCCATCCTATTAGGCAAAAGATTAAAACTGCTGACAGAGTATAAGTAAAACCAAACCTGGCTTCTTTAAGAAAGTATCGACTGGCTCCCCAGCCAAGTAGGATATGAAAGACATAAATTCCCAGGGCTTCTTTGCCGATAAGGGCCGGAATTTTCAGAAGTTTAATTCGGGAGAGAAGTTTTTCGAGTCTGACAAGCGTTGAAAAAACCAAGACGATAATCGAAAGGTTGTAAAGGACCATCAGACTTGAGTGAAGACGATGGTTTTCAATCGATATATAGCTGCGGAAGATGAGTAGGGGGTCAAAGTTCGAAAAAGCCAGAAAGAATCCTATAGTGGCCAGTGAGCTCCAGGCCAATCCTTGAAAAAATATTTTTTTCCTGGGTGACTTTTGAAAGTAACGGTAGCCTTCAGCCAGTAAAATTCCTCCGAGAACGTAGGTTATGTAGGGCAAAAAGGGAAAAGAAAGAACGTTTAGTAAGGGGATAGCTACTTCTCCTGTTCTTAAAACGTGATCCAAGATGGGGCTGGTTATAATGAGGGTCAAAAAGAGAGGTAGTCTGATTAGTTTGGGGAGAAACATGATCATTGGAATAAGAATATAGGAAGAGCCGATTAGTTGTAAGATTCCAGAGGTAGCTGGGATTTTAGTCAGTCCCGGATCATAGCGAAAATAGTAGAGAAAGAAGCTCAAAGCAATTAAAACAACTCCTTTGAGAATTTTTCTAAAAACCCATTTTAGTTTTTTGGTTTGCTTTTTTCGGTGAAAAGAAAAACATAAGCAAAAGCCGACAAGGAACAAAAATAATGAGGCAGAGAGAGGAGTGATTAGGAGGATACTGGTGCTTAAGTTATTAAAGAATGGGCCCTGCCAATTGGCTCGGTCAAAGTTATAAAAAAGCTTTATGGCGTGATCCCAAAACATGAGGAAGATGGCTAGAAAACGAAGTAAGTCAATAAATACCAGGCGTTTTTGCTTCATTCTGATAAATAGTTTATCATGTAATCGAGCCAACAATGACTGATTTTAAAACTGCTTCAGAAGTTAGAAACAGGCTTGCCCAACTCCGTAGTCCTCAAAAAGCAAAGGACTTGGGTCGGTTTTTCAAAACCGGGCCGGGAGAATATGGTGAAGGCGATGTTTTTTGGGGATTGACGGTGCCCCAGCAACGTTTGGTAGCCAAAAAGTTCATTGACTTACCCTTAGTTGAGATTAAAAGGCTTTTGGGTGATAAGGTTCATGAGGTAAGACTAACTTCACTGTTGATTTTGGTCAGCAAGTTTCAAAAAGCTGGTGAAAAAGAAAGACAAGCAATTGTTGATCTTTATTTAAAAAACACGCGGTTTGTCAATAATTGGGATTTAGTAGATTTGTCAGCTCCAAGGATTTTGGGAGCATATTTGCTTGATCGAGACCGTTCGCTTTTGTACAAACTGGCCAAATCAAAAAATCTTTGGGAAAAAAGAATATCAGTTTTGGCTACTTTTGCCTTTATCCGCGAAAAGCAGTTCAGGGATTCATTGAAAATCAGCGAAATATTATTAAATGACAACCATGATTTGATTCATAAAGCGGTTGGTTGGATGCTCAGGGAGGTCGGTAAGCAGGATCAGGCAATTGAGGAGAAGTTTTTAAAAAAACACTATCGGAAAATGCCTCGGACGATGCTTCGGTATGCCATCGAGAGGTTTGAAGAGAAAAAAAGGCAATTTTATTTGAAAAAGAATTAGTCTTTGCCTGGAGGCAAAAAAAAGAGTAAAATACAGCTTCATGAAAGTTTTAAAGTTTGGCGCCGTTTGGTGTTCGGGGTGTTTGGTAATGCGGCCCCGATGGCAAGAGATTGAAAAAGAAAATCCGTGGCTGGAAACGGAGGATTATGACTATGACCAAGACAGAGAATTGGTTAATAACTATCAGATTGAGGGTGGCCGGCTACCGGCTTTTATTTTTTTAAACAAAAAAGGCAAAGAGTTTTTGAGACTGCACGGAGAAGTGAGTAAAAAGAAACTTGAGGAGATGATTTTGGAAAACAAGGATGAATAAAATTTCTAATTTCTAATATCTAATATCGAAAGACATGTTTAGAAAATTTATAAAAATATCGATAATTTTTTTGGCTCTTTTTTGGCTTGTCAGGCCGACAGTAATTGCTCAGGAAAAGAAGCCGATTTACTTTTTTTGGAGTAAAACTTGCTCTCATTGTTCTCGGGAAAAAGATTTTTTAATAGACCTTGTTCAAAAGTATCCTCAACTGGAGATTAGGGATTTTGAAGTTTCGGCCAGTCAGGAAAATCTTAAACTTCTTCAGAAGGTTGGTAAAGAGCTTTCAGCCAAAGGTGGAGTGCCCTTTACTGTCGTTGGCAAGTATCACTTCGTGGGCTATTTAGACGATGAAACAACCGGAAAAGAGATCGAGGAGGCGGTTAACTGTTATTTGGAAGAAGGCTGTCGAGATGTAGTGGCTGGATTGATCAATGGTTCAGAGCCGGAAGAAACCAGTAATCGAGCGATTCCTGAAACGTTGAGCCTGCCGTTGATTGGCAATATGGAAACTAAAAACCTTTCCTTGCCGGTTTTAACCTTTATCATTGCTTTGTTAGACGGCTTTAATCCTTGTGCAATGTGGGCCCTTCTTTTTCTGATCAGCTTGTTGCTGGGGATGAAGGACAAGAAAAGAATGTGGCTTTTGGGAACAACCTTTATTGTTGCTTCAGGAGTAGTTTACTTTCTCTTTATGACCGCCTGGTTAAACTTATTTTTATTCCTGGGTTTTGTTTTATGGGTTAGGTTGCTGATTGGCTTAGTCGCCTTAGCAGCTGGAGGTTGGAGCTTGCGCGATTACTGGGTTAATCGAGACGGGAGCTGCAAGACAGTCGGCGATAAAAAAAAAGAGAAAATATTTAATAAGATCAGGCAAATGACTCAAAGAAAAGAGCTTTGGTTAGCCTTGGGAGGAATAATTTTACTGGCTTTTGCGGTTAACTTAATTGAACTAGTTTGTTCAGCAGGCTTACCAGCAATTTATACCCAAATTCTCAGTTTGACCGAGTTGCCGAGGTGGCAATATTATGGCTACCTATTGTTTTATATTCTTATTTTTATGCTTGACGATCTTTTTGTCTTTTTTATCGCCATGATTACTCTTCGGGCAACCGGAATTCAGAATAAGTACGCACGGTGGTCTCGTTTAATCGGGGGCGCTTTAATGGTTGTTATCGGTTTACTGCTTCTTTTTAAACCTGAATGGTTGATGTTTGCCTAGCTTTTTCAATTTAATCTTCTTGACTAGTTTCAATATATAGATTATAATCTATATATATTTTCGGTTACGGTGATGGTTACGATGCCGGTATCGGTTACGTGATTAGGTTACGTTGTTAAAGAAACACGTAACCGTAACCAATTCACGAAATGGGCTTTGTAACCCTAGCCGAATAACGTAACCTGCTTTACCATGAAGCTTACATCTGATTGTTGTGATTGTTTTGCCGGGTTAGCCACCAAATCTCGGGTTGAGATTGTGAATTTACTTCAAAAAAAAGAAAAGATGACTGTTTCAGAGATTGTTAATAATTTTAAATTGACCCAGCCCACGATTACTCACCACTTGCGCTATTTAAAGGAAGCGGGCTTAGTTTCTTCGGCCAAAAAAGGACGACAGGTTTATTATTTTATCTCTCAAAAATGCAAAGAGGGGAGGTGCGGCCTTTTTAGTTAAGGTAAAAAGCTAAATGTCAAAACAAAGTTTAAAACAACAAGTTGAACAAGCCCTCAAAGAAGTCAAGCCATATATCGAGTCACATGGGGGTGGTTTTGATTTGGTCTCGGTAAAAAATGGAAAGGTCAAGATTCAGATTAAAGGAGCTTGTTTAGGTTGCCCTATGGCTCAAGCCACTTTTGGGGCAGGGATGGAAGAAATGATCAAGGAAAAAGTGCCGGAGGTAAAGGAAGTCGAGTTTATTCAGGATTAGTGGTTGAAACTGCTAGTATTTTTTATAAAAAACTGTTTTTTATTGATAATTTAGGAGTAAATACTAGATCGTATTATAGTGATAATTAGGAGTGATTGATGAGTCAAACAAGAAATAAAAAAAGGGAGGTTTATCTTGACTATGCCGCCACTACTCCGGTTGATCCGAGAGTTTTAAAGGCAATGCTGCCTTATTTTGGTGAAAAGTTTGGTAATCCTTCTTCGATTCATTTGAAAGGGCAGGAGGCCAGAGCCGAAATTGAGAAAGCCAGAAAAAAAGTTGCCGATGTTTTGAATTGTTCTTCGCGGGAGATATATTTTACCGGAACAACCACGACCAGCAATAATTTGGCAATCTTGGGAACGGCCCGAGTGGCGAAAAAAGCTGGTTGGGGTAATCATCTAATTACTTCTGAGATTGAGCATCATGCAGTTTTAGATACTTACCAGGCGCTAGAAAAAGAAGGCTTTGATTTAACTGTGCTGCCGGTTAGTAAACTTGGTTTAATTGACCCTAAAGAGGTTAAAAAAGCGATGACCGATAAAACAATTTTTGTCTCGGTCATGTACGCCAATAATGAAGTGGGCACGATCCAGCCGATTCAAGAGATAGGGACAGAGATTCAAAAGCGCAAAGGGGCAAAGAAAAATTACCCCTACCTTCATACTGATGCGGCAACGGTGGTTGATTACCTTCAGCTCGATGTAAAAAAACTAGGAGTAGATTTAATGACTTTAGGGGCCCATAAATTTGGTGGCCCAAAAGGGATTGGTCTGCTTTATGTTCGGGATGGAGTTAAGATTGAGCCGATCACCTATGGGGGTCATCATGAAAGAGGTCTTTGGCCGGGAACGGAGTCGGTTCCTTTAATCATTGGTTTGACCAAGGCACTGGAGTTGGCGGCCAAAGAAAGAGGCAAAATGGTGCTTCAAGTAGCTAAGCTGAGAGATAAGTTAATTAAAGGAGTTTTAGGATCGGTTCCAAATTCTCAACTATCTGGTCACCCTTCAAAAAGATTGCCCGATATTGCTTCGTTTATTTTTAAGGGGGTCGAGGGAGAGTCAGTTTTACTGATGCTTTCAGATCAAGGAATTGCAGCTTCTTCCGGGAGCGCTTGCACAAGTGGCGAGTTAAAGCCAAGCCATGTGCTGACAGCGATGGGAATTTCGCCTGAGGCAGCTCATGGTTCAATTCGGTTTTCGCTGGGTAAAAAAACGACTGAAGAGGAGATTGATTATGTGTTAAAGGTCTTGCCAGGTGTTATTAAAAGGTTAAGGTTAATGGCACCGAATTTTAATGCAAATCTCAAAATGCAAAAGTCAAAATGACAAATAAAAATTCAAAATTTTTACATTTTAAATTACATTTTGTCCGCCAGCTGGCGGATTGATTTTTGATTTATATGAATTCACTTTATTCAAAAAAAGTCATGGATCATTTTAAAAATCCCAGGAACATGGGGGAGATTAAAAATCCTGATGGTGAAGCTATTGTAGGTAATCCGGTCTGTGGTGACGTGATGAAGATGTTTATTAAAGTTTCACAGTTGCAAAGTGGTAAAGGGGCAAAGTTTATTAAAGACATCAAGTTTCAGACCCTAGGGTGTGGGGCGGCGATTGCCACTTCTTCGATGGTGACCGAGATGGTTAAAGGAAAAACCTTAAAAGAAGCTCAAAAGATTGATAAAAAGAAATTAGTTCAGGCCTTAGGAGGGCTTCCTTGTGCCAAGCTTCATTGTTCAGTTTTAGCGGTCGAGGCACTTAAAAAGGCGATTATTAACTACCAGCAGAACTAAAAAATTGGTCGATAATTTTGGCTAATTTCTTGGGACGGGTTTGGGGAATAAAGTGATAATCAAATAGTTTTATGATTGCCTCTGGTCTGAGTCTTTTATAGAGTGACTTTCCCTGGCAGAGCCACAGTAAAAAATCAAGCCTTCCGTCGACCACCATAATCGGGATTTTTTTCTTGACTTTATCAAGGTCAGTCACAATTGATTGTTCTAAAACATCAGAAAAGCCTTCTAAATAACTTTCCAGCGGGGCCCGCAAGAAAAATTTCTTAAATCTCTTTATCCGAGCCGGAATAATTAAAAATGTTTTTTTAATAATCGGGTCGGTTTCCAGTTTATTCTTCCAATACTTCAAGGTACGACTGGTCAGGTCTGGTGCTTGGGAAAACATGGGGACGTTAACGAGGGTAATCCTTTCAAAGTCAAGGCCCTTTGAGGCTAATTGCAAGGCAATGATTCCACCCAGGGAATGGCCCACCAGAAGAATCTTTCCGGCTTCTTTTTGTTTAATAAATTTTTCAACTGTTTCAAGATAGTGATTAATCCGATGTTGACCGTATTTAGGGAGGGAGAGGGCGTAGCAAGTATATTGATGGGGAATTGAGGGAAGAACTTTCACCCAGAACCGCCAGCTAGTATTCAGGCCGTGGAGAAAGAAAATATTTCTTGGTCCACCGGTTCTGACGGCATATTCAATTGTTTCTTGATCAATTTTGATTTTTTTTACTTGAATCTTACTTGTTTGTTTTTTCATCAGTCTTGGCAAAATGATTGTCTTAGGATACCATGAAAGAAGAGCAAATCAAGGATAGGTTTGTGGGCATATGCGCTTTGGCTGGTCAGCGGGCCGAGTCTGACTTGGCGGGCCTCGTACGATTATAAAATTTAAGTTGTAATTCGCCCGCCTAACCTTACTTTAGGCCTTTTGACCCCGCCGTTCGCGAACAGCGGGGGCGGCCTTAAGGGCGGCTGGTCGGCGGGTCTCGTACGATTATAAAATTTAAGTTGTACTCGGGAGAGGAGGTGTTTTAATAATGATGAAAAATTGTTGTGGTTTAAATAAAAAAGATTGGCGACAGGTATCTTGTGGTTTGATGGTTGCCTCATTTTTAGCGGTTCTAGCCTCGTTTTGGGGATTTTTAGTAGCCGATATTGTTTTGGCTTCGACCCAGTGGTTATTGGTGGCCGTCATCTTAGCTCTTTTTGGTGTTTATACAAGAATGGAAGGGTGAGAGAAATTGACCTAATTAACCTAATGCTTAATTTTAAATTATTGGCTATTGGGGGTTGGGGGATTGGAATTTGATTGGTTGACTCCAGTTTAGTGATTTCGGTTAATCTTGTAGAAAGGATCAATAATCGGTATTATTGGGATATGATTTTTGTTAATTTCAAGACTTATCACCAAGGTACAGGGGAGGCGGCTGTTAAGTTGGCAAAGGTTTGCCAATCAGTGGCCAAAAAAACTTCTTTAGAGATTACTCCCGTCGTCCAGGCGGTCGATATTTTTCGGTTGGCTCAAGCTGGTTTTACTGTTTGGTCTCAGCATGTGGACGATATTGAGCCTGGCCCTAACACCGGCCAAGTGTTAGCGGAAGCGGTTTTGGCCGCTGGAGTTAAGGGAACGATATTAAATCACTCAGAGAATAAAATTCCTTCGGAAATGGTTAAAACAATTACCTCTCGTTGCTCTGAACTAAATATAAAAACGATGGTTATTGCGGCTTCAGTTGAAGAAGCCAGGGAAGTCATTGAAGGAAAGCCAGATTTTTTAGCTTATGAGCCACCGGAGTTTATTGGCAGTCAAACTAGTTCGGTTTCGGTTGCTAAACCAGAGGTAGTCAAAAATTTTGTGAAAGAGTTTAGTAACCTGCCGGTATTAATTGGGGCTGGTATCAATAATCAGGAAGATGTTAGGATAGCCATTGGTCTTGGTGCCAAAGGAGTTTTAGTTTCTTCTGATGTCGTTTCAGCTCAAGAACCGGAAAAAGAACTAATGGATCTCGCAAAAGGATTTAGTCAATGAGTTTATCTAAGATAGATATATTTTATAAATGTTTTAGTTTTTAATTTATTAACATGCCTCGATATAAGATTTGTATTTCCGGAGGAGCCAGTGGTGAAAATGCCGAAAAAGCCATGTCTTTGGCTAAAAAAATCGGTAAAGAAATTGCCAGTCGTGGTCATGTATTAATTACCGGAGCTACAACTGGCGTGCCGTTTGCGGCGGCAGTGGAAGCTAAAAAAGTTGGTGGAGCAGTGATTGGTTTTTCTCCGGCTGGCAGTGAGGCAGAGCATGTTGGTCGATACCGATTGCCAGCTGACCCCAAGATATTTGATCACATGATTTACGCCGAGTTTGGTTATACGGGTAGAAATCTATTGATGGTTAGGTCAGCTGACGCAACGATCGTGGTTGATGGCCGGATCGGAACCTTAAATGAATTTACCAGTGCTTATGAGGAAAATGAGATTGTTGGAGTATTGGAGGGTTCGGGTGGGATTGCTGATGAAGTTCGCAGAATTTTGGAGGTGGCCAAAAAAGGAAGAAGAAAGGTGGTTTTTGCAACCGATCCGATTAAGTTGGTCGACATAATTATCAAAAAGATCAAAAAAGAAAAAGCTGGCAAGTAAAGTTACTGAATCACCATGTCCCTGCCATCAGTTAAAAATGTTGAGGTTAAAGCTAAAAAAGTTCTTCTGAGAACAAATTACGATGTCCCGATTACAGCCGATGGTCGAGTGGCTGATGGAACCAGAATTTACGAGTCTTTCGAAACAATTAAGTACTTACTCTCCCAAAAAGCCAAGCTGATAATTATTTCTCATCTTGATCGGCCAGGAGGCAAGGTGGTGCCTGGTTTAAGCCTCAGTGCGGTGGTTGAGAGAATGAGAATGAAGATTGCTGGAGTGAAGATCGGGTTTTCCGGTGAGATACTTGGGGAAAAAACTAAGAGAATGGTCAGCGATTTAAAGTCCGGTGAACTTTTAGTTCTTGAAAATCTTCGTTTTGACAATGCCGAAATGGATAATGATCCTGAGTTTTCCAAAAGCTTGGCTAGTCTAGCTCAAGTATTTATTAATGATGCCTTTGCTGTTTCTCACCGCCAGCATGCTTCAATTGTCGGCTTGCCCTCTCTTTTACCGACGGCTTTTGGTTTAGATTTTCTCGAGGAAGTCGAAGTGTTGTCTCGAGTTAAAGATCATCCGCAAAGACCGGTTGTTTTGGTTCTAGGGGGGAGGAAGAAGGGAAAACTAGTGGCGATTAATAAGCTTTTAGAGTGGGCAGACTCGATTTTAGTGGGAGGTAAATTGGTCGAGTATCCAGAGTTCAGAAAGTTTTTGAGCTCAAAAAAAATATCAGCCAGCTTGACAAAAGCGGGTGAAGATATCACTATGGAAACGGTAGCTAGTTTTAGAAAAATTATCGTAAAAGCAAAGACAATTGTTTGGTCCGGACCAATGGGTGCTTTTGAAGATGAAAGGTTCCAAAGAGGAACAGAAAAAGTGGCCCAAATGATTGCCGGAACAAAAGCCTTTAAGGTGGTTGGTGGGGGTGACACCGAAGCGGCCTTAACTAAACTTAATCTAAAAGAAGAGGTCGACTATATTTCGTCCGGAGGGAGCGCGATGTTGGCTTATTTAGCCAATAAAACTTTGCCCGGGATAGAAGCGGTGGTTAAAAAACCAAAGACCAAAAACTAAAAATGAAAAACATAAACAAAAATATGAAAATACTTTTTGCGTTTTTAAGTCTGTGTTTTTAGTATTTTATCTTTAATTTTTAACATTAAGTTATGATCAAAATTGCTATCAACGGTTTTGGCCGGATTGGGAGAGTGGTTACCCGAGCGGCTTTAACTAATTACCAGGATAAAGTTAAAATTGCCGCCATTAATACCTCTGGTTCGATGCCGGTCGAGGATTGGGCTCATTTACTGGAATATGACAGTGTTTATGGGAAATTTAAAAAAGAGATTAAGGGATTGAGGAATAAAGATACTAAGGATCCGGAAATTGGGAAATTGGTGGTGGGTAAACAGAAAATTCCAGTATTAGCCCAAAGAAATCCAGCCTTGATTCCCTGGAAGAAATATGGTGTTGATGTTGTGATTGAGTCTACCGGTGTTTTTACGAAAGGGATCGATGCTCGACAGCACATTAAAGCTGGGGCAAAAAAGGTAGTCATTTCGGCCCCTTCTCAGGATACACCTGCTTTTGTGGTCGGAGTGAATGAAAAGAAATACAAAGGAGAAGTGGTCAACAATACTTCATGTACCACCAATTGTGTGGCGCCAGTAACCAAGGTGATGATGGAGAATTTTGGTTTAGAAAAAGGGATGATGACGACCATCCATGCCTACACTTCTACTCAGAACTTAGTTGATGGCTCTCATCGAAAGAGTTTGAGGCGGGCTCGAGCGGCGGCGGTTAATATTATTCCGACAACGACTGGGGCAGCTCGGGCAACGGTTAGGGTGATTCCAACTATGGCTGGGCTCTTTGATGGCTTGGCTTTTAGGGTTCCGGTTTTAGCTGGTTCTGTTTCTGACTTTACTTTCTTGACCACGAAAAGAACTAATGTTCAAGAAATTAATGAAGCATTCAAAAAAGCTGCTCTGGGGAAATATAAGGGAGTGATTGAGGTTTCAGAAAAACCCCTTGTTTCTTCAGATATTATTGGGACTTCAGCTTCGGCAATTGTTGACCTTGGATTAACTAATGTGGTTGACCATGATATGGTAAAAGTAGTCGCTTGGTATGATAATGAGTGGGGTTATTGCAGTCGGCTAATTGATGAGGTGATCTTGGTTGGGGGTAATTAGTAATTGGTATTAGTAATTAGTCATTAATGGTAAAAGAAATCGATAAAAATATATTAGCTTCATATTTGGACTTGGCTAATCATCACCCTGACGCTCGTCCGGAGGATATAAAAAAACTCTGCCTGAAGGTTCAAGAGTTTAGCTTTAATAGCGCTTTTGTTAATGGATGCTACGTTGGTTTAGCCAGGGAGAGGTTGGGTGATAAGGGAAAGGTCGGCACGGTGGTTAGTTTTCCTCTTGGTCAAGATAGTCAGGACGCAAAAGTTTTAGCGGTGATTAAGGCGATTAAAGATGGGGCTGATGAGCTAGATGTTTCAATGAATGTGGGTTGGTTTAAGGCTGGCAAAACTGACCAGGTTTTGGCTGAAATGAGTGCGGTTGTCGAAGCAGCCAAAAGTATCAAGAGATTGGCCGTGGTTAAATTTATTATTGAAACCGGTTTTTTGACTAATGAGGAGATTAAACAAGCTTCAAAGCTGGTTTTAAAGTCAGGAGCTGATTTTGTCAAAACTTGTTCTGGTATGGGACCAAGGGGAGCAAAATTAATCGATGTTGAGTTAATCAGACAGGCGATTGGAGATAAAGTTAGGGTTAAAGTAGCCGGGGGAGTTCATAATCTTAAAGAAGCTTTAGGATTTATTGAAAAAGGGGCTGATCGAATTGGAACCTCAAAAGCAGTTGAGATTGTCAATGAGATGGTTGATTAGCCAGCCAAGTTAGACTTGACTGGCCTCATGCTATTTGAAAATTATTAATTGTATTCGTCCGCCTGATCTTACCTCAAGCCTTCAGGTACTATTTCCGCCAGAGGCGGACAGGCGTACACGGCTTGAAGAGCGATCATCGGCGGACCTCGTGATATTTATAAATTTGAATTGTACTCGGGAAAGGAGGTGAAAGTTAATGGCTCTTTTTGGAGGGAAAAATGATAAAAATCAAGCGGCTGCAGGAGTAGCTGCTGATAATCCGGTGAATGCTGCTTCTCCAGGGACGGGAACGGTTGATCCGATGACTGGGCCAACGGTTAGTGCCGGAGTAGGCGATGCGGCTTCAGCTGTGCCAACGATGGCTGATCAAGGCTTAAGTTCACCAACTGGGGTGACTAGCGATCCGGTTGCTGGAGAAGCTCCAGCTGTGAGTGAGCCAGCGGTTCCGGCAGCGGCCGAGCCAGTCGTGTCAGCAGAAGAACCGACGTTGAAAAGCGTGACGGAATCACTCAAGAGAATCGAAGATAGCTTGACTCGAGTTGAGGCTAAATTAGGCAGTCAATAGTTATTGGTCAGCAATATTTTTGTGTTGACCAAAGATATTAATTGGTGACTATGTTGTCGGCTCAAGAAATTCTTACCAAAGCTCAAGATAAGGGTTATGCCTTAGGGGCGTTTAACGCTGGAAATTTAGAGCTTATTAAGGCGGTGGCTAAAGCGGCTGAAGGTCAGCAGGCTCCGGTCATTGTTGAGGCTTCAGCAGGAGAAACAAGCCATTTTGGCAGGGATAATTTTTTAAAATTGGCTGAGAACTTTTGCCGAGAGTTTAACTTAGAATTACTGACCAATTTTGATCATGGACCAGGTCTTCAGGAATGTCAGGAAGCGATTGAGGCCGGATATAATTTAGTTCATTTTGATGGTTCAGCCTTACCTTATGAAGAGAATGTCAAGATCACTCGTTTACTGGTTGATCAGGCGCATCAAAAGGGAGTTTTGGTCGAGGGAGAGATTGATAAGATTATTGGAAAGTCATCACCTCATTTGGGGGAAGAAGCCAAATCGTTTCAGGATTCAGCTGCTTATACTGATGTTGAAAGAGCGATCGACTTTGTTGAAAAGACGGGAGTGGATATTTTAGCTGTTTCTGTGGGTAATCTTCACGGAATTTATTCCAGTCCACCAAGACTTGACCTTAATCGCTTGGGAGTTATCGCCCAGAAATTATCTTGCTTTCTTTCTCTTCATGGTGGTTCAGGTTTACTTGATGAAGATATTCAAGGGGCACTCAAGATTGGTCGGGTGGTTAAGATCAACGTTAATACAGAACTACGAATCGCTTTTCGAGAAACTTTAGAAAATGTTTTAAAAGGTTCTGAAGAGGTGGCGATTTACAAGATTATGACTCCGGTGATAGCGGCGGTTCAGAAAGTAGTTGAAGATAAAATTGAGCTTTTTGGGAGTGCTAATAAAGTTACCAGCCATAAAGTTTTAGAATGATGCAATACGATGTAATTTCATTTGGTTCAGCAATTCTTGATGTTTTTGTAAGGTCTCCTGTGGCTAAGGTGACTAAAACTCCCTTAGTTGAAACTCACCAGGCATTAGTTTTTCCATATGGGTCAAAGTGTGAAGTTGATCGCTTAAAGATTTGTTCTGGTGGCGGAGGGACCAATACGGCGGTTGGTTTTGCCAGACTAGGTTTAAAAGCAGCTGTTGTCGCTCGTTGTGGTTGGGATTTTGCCGGAAAAATTATCCGACAAGAGCTTAAAAAGGAAGGAGTTGATGATTCCCTTTTTGTTCAGCTAGAGGGAGAAAAAACTGATTTTTCAACAATATTGATGGGTCCGGATGGAGGCCGGACAATTCTAGTCTATCGAGGAGGAACAAAGTTGGAGGGATCGGTTATTGACTTATCTAAGCTTGATAGTCGTTGGTTTTATACAACCTCTCTCGAGGGCAATTTAGACCTGATGGCAAAATTAATTTCATTGGCACAAAAAAAGGGGATTAAGATAGCTTCAAATCCTGGTCGTCGGGAGATCTCACAAAAGGAAAAACTCTTGAAAATTGCCCAAGGACTGGACATTTTAATTCTTAATCGGGAAGAGGCGGCGAAGCTAACTGGCCTACTAATCAACGATGAAAAAGTATTTAGCAAAATATTTTCTTTGTTTCCGAAAACAACGGTGATCGTGACGGAGGGAAATTCAGGAGTTAAGGTCAATCGTCCTGGAAAAGGAAGTCTTCAGATTAAAGGAGTTGAGGTTGGGATGGTCGATTCGACTGGAGCTGGAGATGGGTTTGGTAGTGGGTTAGTAGCGGGGTTGGCCAAGGGATTCCGGTTTGAAAAAGCATTAAAGCTGGGAGTGGCCAATGGAGCGGCGGTGGTTACTCGAGTTGGTTCTAAAACTGGCTTGATCAAGGAAAAAGAGATTGACAATTGGCTCAATAAGCCGATGAAAATATCGCGCCAAAAGAAATGATTTAAGAACTCCACTTTGGTAGAATTAGCATTATCAATTCTCATCTTGACGATTGACTAGGGCTTTAAAAATCTT
>JBHPGO010000002.1:0-62535 GCA_042570465.1 Patescibacteria group bacterium | reverse complement strand
ATCTAAATCTTTGGCTGGTTTGAATAAAGAGCAGGTAATTTTCTTTTTAAGTGTCTTTATCTCAGTGACGGCTTTTTGGTCTGAAGAAATTTGGGCCACTCGTTGGCTTTTTGGAATTGTTTTTTTAGAATTTTTGGCCGGAGCCTTTTTCCCAATTGATGTTCTACCTTCTTGGCTGTCTAGAATCATATATCTGACCCCGTTTCCTTATTTGGTATTTTTCCCGCTTAAGGTATGGTTAGAGCAACTATCCTTGATTTTAATTTACAAAGCCATCATTGTTTGTAGTCTTTGGCTGGTAGTTTTTTACTTTTTGGCTAAATGGCTTTGGCAAAAAGGAGTTAAGAATTATGGTGCTTATGGAGGGTAGTATCGAATCACCCCGGGGGTGGGCGAATGCCTTCCCCCGGGGTGGAGGGAGACAGGAAGAAAGTCTAAAATGAAAAATCTAAAAAAATA
This sequence comes from Patescibacteria group bacterium, assembly GCA_042570465.1. Taxonomy (GTDB): domain Bacteria; phylum Patescibacteriota; class Microgenomatia; order PFEM01; family JBHPGO01; genus JBHPGO01. Next base: position 62,076 of record JBHPGO010000002.1, on the reverse strand, counting down.
CATCAAAGTTTGGTTAAAGATGACCTCTCGGGCGGCTCAATCTCAGCTTTTAACTAGCTGGGCCGGAGCCCTTTTTATCATCGGCAAAATAGTTAGATTTTTAATATTTTTTGTTTTTTTATTCACCATTTTATCTTCATCTAAATCTTTGGCTGGTTTGAATAAAGAGCAGGTAATTTTCTTTTTTCTTGTTTTTAATTTGGTTGACGTTTTAGCCCAAGTATTATTTCGAGGAGTTTACCAATTCCGTTTTCGGATTGTCTCCGGTAATTATGATTTAGATTTATTGAAACCCTTGCCCTCATCTTTCTCAGCAGTTTTCCGTTGGACAGATATTTTAGACATCATTACCTTAGTGCCTTTATCGGTTTATATTTTTTGGTTTGTTTTTCACCATCAACTTTCGGCAGGCGTTTTTCAGTTTTTTATATTTTTAGTGCTGATGTTAAATAGTTTAGTGATCTCTTTTGCCTTTCATCTTTTTGTTTGTGCAGTGGGAGTTATTACTCTTGAGATTGATCATTTAGTTTGGGTTTATCGGGACTTAACCAGCATGGCTCGCTTTCCAACCGATATTTACCAAAAAGGGATCAGGTTTGTTTTAACTTTTACTATTCCGGTAGTGGTTTTGATTACGGTGCCGGCCAAGGCCTTGCTTGGAGTTCTCTCCTGGCCGTGGATACTGTTGTCTCTTTTTGCGGGGGGTGTTTTTCTCTGGGCCTCGCTTCGTTTTTGGCGCTATGCCCTAAGGCGGTATTCTTCAGCCTCCAGTTAGTAAATGATAATTTTGATGAATTGTGATTGAAACAGAAAAGACAAACTATTTACTAACTAATCCTTTAAAATAGATACTACGATCGTGGCATCTATTTTAAAGGTTTTTGAAAGACAGACAATTATTTATTGAATTTGAAAAATAAGAAAGGGGAAGAGTTATCTTTATTGTTTCTTTCTTATCTTGATCGGGTATTTGCAAAAAGGGCAGTGGGTTTGGTGAAATTCAGGAACAAAGAGAGCGTAGTAAAGGTCGAAAAATACTGTGGCGATAACGATGAAGCCGACAGTGATCAATGGCAGGCCAATGACCATCGTGATCCAGACAGAAGCTTTTAAATACCAATCTCCAAGCTGAGAAAAAATCAGATTTAAAATTTGTTCAAAAAATGGAAGTCGGTCAGAGGCAATGATAATGTTTGAAGAAAGATCATCTGGGATAAAGCGACCAATGGTTTTGATTGAAAGGGAATAGCCGATGGCTATTAGGTAAAGGCCAAGGGGAACAAAGATGATGAATTTAGTCAAGCGGATAATTAAGACGACTATCCAATGGAGAAGATTATGTTTACCCTTGGTAAAAACTAACCGATGGCCGTTTAAAGAATGTGATTTCACTTTTTAAAGTTTAGCACATAATAAATCTTCCACGATTTTTTTCCATTTATCGCTGTTTCCCAGTATAATACAGGTATGAAATATTATATCAAGACTTTTGGGTGCCCATTGCAATTCAGGCGGGCGATAATCCAGTTCAAGGAGGGTTTTTGATGCCAAAACCACTAACCTACTTTATCAAAACTTTTGGGTGTGCGGCTAATGAAGCCGATAGTGAGCGTTTGGCCGCGGTGATGGAAAATAGAGGCTATCGGATTGCCAAAAGGATTGAGGAAGCTGATGAAATTATTATTAATACTTGTTCTGTTCGGGAGTCTGCTGAAAACCGCGTTTTTGGATTAGTAAATAATCTTATTAAAAAAGGTACAGAGGTACAAAGGCCCAAAGGCTCAAAGAACTCCTTGGAAGATCCCTTGAATCGGTGGACTGGAGTGATCCCGAAGGGGTGGAAGGGTAAAAAACCAAAGATTGTTTTGACCGGTTGCATGGTCGGTTCAGCTAAAGGCAAAAGGCGTCGCTACACCATGCGCCAGTTAAAATTAAGGCTTCCTCGGGTCGATGGATTTAAAGCGATCAATGAATTGCTTGGGAAAAAAACAGTTAAGCCCAAGCGATTAAAGACTACCAGCGCCTTGGTGCCGATCATGGAAGGTTGTAGTCATTTTTGCTCTTACTGCGTGGTTCCTTTTGCCAGAGAAAAGGAAATCAGCCGTTCATTTGAAGAAATTGTTTGTGAGGTTGAAGAATTAGCCAATCAGGGTTACCGACAAATCACTCTCATCGGCCAGAACGTTAATAGTTATGGTAAAGATTTTCTCACTAGATCAGTAAAAAAACCAGCTAAAACAAAAGAAAAACGGGTTAAAGTTAATACCGATAAACTAGTTTATCGGTATCAGGGGCAGTTTGCTAAATTGCTAAAAAGTCTTCATAAAATTAAAGAAATTGAAAAAATTTCATTTTTGACTTCAAATCCTTGGGATTTGACGGATGAGATTATCAAGGCAATGACCTTGCCGAAAATTGATCGCTATTTGCATTTGCCGGTCCAATCCGGTGATGATGAAATTCTGAAAAAAATGAATCGGGGTTATTCTGCCGCACAATACATAAAATTGGTCGAAAAAATCAGGAAAAAAATTCCGGATATCAAAATCGGTACCGATATTATTGTCGGTTTTCCCGGAGAAACTAAAAAGGCCTTTGAAAATACGGTTAAGCTTTGCCAAAAAGTTGGTTTCAGTAAGGTTTATGTGGCTCGCTATTCACCTCGTCCCGGCACGGCGGCGACTAAGTTAAAAGATAATGTTTCTCCGGCAGAGAAACGAAGAAGGTGGCGATTACTTGATAAAATGATTAATAAGTAAGTCAGTTCTTCAAACAATTTTAACAATTTCTCCTTGAGTGAATTGTTCCAGTTGTTTGGGAGTAATTTTAAAAACTGTTTGAGGTGTGCCGCCGGCAGCCCAAATTTCTTGGTGGCGAAAAAGGTCTTGATCAAGGAAAGTTATGATTGGTTGAATGTGACCAAGAGGAGGGACGCCGCCGATAGCAAACCCGGTTTTTTCTTGAACATAGTTCGGATTGGCGATTTCGATTGCCTCACCCAATCTATGGTTCATCCCCGGTTCGCTGACATGATTAACCCCGCTGACGATAAGTAAAAAAGGTTTTTGGGTTTCTTTGCCCCTAAAAACCAAGGATTTGGCGATTTGGCCAAGCTGACAATTTAAAGCTTCAGCGGCTTCGAGAGCGGTCCGAGCTGGCTTTTTTAACTTAATAATTCGAGATTCAATATTCAAACGATTGAGGGCATCTTGAACTTTCTGAGAAATTGGGTCAAGACTATCTTTTTGACTCATATCTTTAGTTTTTGCTTTTCCAGAGACCATGAAGGTTGCAGTATTGTCTGGCTTCCAGCCTTATTTGGGTGCCTTTTGGCAGGTCAGATTGAATTTCAAACTCAGTTTCTGGTTTGTTTTTAGGTGTCAAGTATTGGCGAATTCGCTGGTCATTGACGCTAAGTTCAATCCATTGAATATAATGTTTTTCTTCCATTGGGTGGGGTGTTGAGCTGACTTTTACCTTAGCTTTATTTTCTTTTCTTTCAATTACGGGGAGATGTTTTTCCTGACCTTCATCCTCAGTTTTTTCTTTTAAAAGAACCATTGGTTGATTACAGCAAATCAAAGAGCCGACACCATCATGAAGAACTTCTACCACGTTGCCGCAAATATTGCATTTGTAGATCTGTTTAATTTCAATCATGTTCGTTGTTTGTTTTCTAGTACTTTTCGCATTGGAGTTGGTAATAAGCTTGTGAATGGTCACAGGAAGGACAAACTTTTAGTGGTTGCTTTCCGAAAGAAACATAACCACACTCCAGACAAACCCACCAAACTGCCTTTTTCTTCTTAAAAACAGTTCCAGATTCAACTTCCTTAAGGAGTTTCTGGTATCTTTCTTCGTGATGTTTTTCAGCGATAGCGATGGCTCTAAGCCTGGCGGCAATTCTAGGCAGACCTTCATCTTGAGCCACTTTAGCAAATTCCGGATACATTTGGGTGTGCTCGTAGTTTTCGCCCTTGATGGCGGCAGCTAAATTTTCGGCGGTTTTGCCAAAAACAACTGGTGCTTCAGCCTCAACCATCACCTGATTGATTTTTTTCTTTCCGGTTAGTTCCACTAAATGTTCAAAGAGTCTTTTAGCGTGCTCTTTCTCGTTTTCGGCGGTGATCAAAAAAATTTCAGCAATTTGCTCAAAGCCTTCTTTTTTGGCTATCTTGGCATAAAAAGAATAACGGTTTCGGGCTTGGCTTTCACCAATAAAGGCTTTGGTTAAGTTTTCGATTGTTTTTTGCACTTTAATACTTATTAAATATTATCATATCTTGGTTGAGGAAAATACCCCGAGTCAGTAGTAAAAGAATCCCTTTTGGATATCTTGTATAATATCTCCTATGAAGACAGGAGATCTTTTGATAATTTGTGGCCCGACAGCGACTGGCAAAACTGGTTTGGGAGTTGGGTTGGCCAAGAAATTCAATGGCGAAATTGTTTCGGCTGATTCGAGGCAAGTTTATCAAGGAATGGATATTGGGACGGGCAAGGATATCAATAAGCAAATAAGCAAATTTCAAATAAGCAAATCAATTTCAAATAAAACCAATCACAAATTTCAAATTGGTTTTTATAAACTTGACAATGTAAGGGTTTGGCTTTTGGATGTGGTCAGGCCAGACTATCAATTTTCGGTGGCGGACTATTTAGTTTGCGCTCAAGCTGTGGTTGAAGATATTTGGCGGCGGGGCAAATTGCCAATAGTAGTTGGGGGAACGGGGTTTTACATTAAGGCTTTGATTAAAGGAGTAGAAACAGTTGGGGTTAAGCCGGACTGGAAGTTACGAGAGAAATTAAGTAATTTAGAAATTGAGAAATTAAGAAATGAATTGCGTCGTCTCGATTTTGAAAAACTTCAAAAGATGAACGAGTCGGACAGGCAGAATCCGAGAAGGTTAATCAGGGGGATAGAGATAGCTAAAAAAATGCAAAATGCAAAATGCAAAATGCAAAATGATAATTTTAAACTAAAAGCAAGTCAGAGTTTAATGATTGGCTTGAGGGCGGACAACCAATATCTCTACCAAAGGATTGACCAAAGGGTGGAAAAAAGAATTGAGCAGGGAATTGAGGGAGAAATTGAAAAGTTGCTAAAACAGGGTTATGGCTGGAAAAATTCGGCTTTAGGTAACACTTTGGGATATCGTCAGTGGGAAGAATATTTCAAAGGTTCAAAGGCAAAAGAAGAAATTATCCAAAAATGGAAGTTTGCTGAGCATGGTTATGCCAGAAGGCAAATGACCTGGTTCAAAAAGCAATTTGGAATTAAGTGGTTTGATATTAGTCAAAAAAACTGGCAGTTGGAAGTTGAACGATTAGCTAGCCGATGGTACAATAAAAACAATGCAAAGAAAGGTTGAGATTTCCCATCGAACGATAATCTTTACCGTGCTTTTCTTGCTCTCTCTTTTTATTCTTTATCAAATTCGGCAGATTCTGGTTATTTTCTTTGTTTCTTTAGTTTTGATGTCGGCTCTTAATCCGGCGGTCAGTCGTCTGGAAAGAATGAGAATTCCCAGGATAGCGGCCATTTTACTTGTTTATTTAATGGTCTTTTTGTTATTGGGATTGGTGATTGCCGGGATTATTCCGCCATTAATTGATCAAACAGCTGTTTTACTTTCTCGTTTACCTGATTATTTTCGGACTTCGGGATTATCCGGGATTAACCAGGATTTCTTGGCGACTCAATTAGGTCAAATAGGTTCGATTCCAACCAATCTTTTAAAAATAACCTTCAGCTTGTTCAATAATCTTTTAGCTGTTTTTATTTTGGCGGTGGTTGTTTTCTATCTTTTGATCGAGAGAAAAAAGCTAGATCGTTATCTTTTGTTTCTTTTTGGAACTGACGGAGAAAAAAAGGCTAAAAAATTTGTTGATGAACTAGAAAAAAAACTCGGGGGTTGGGTTAGGGCACAAATATTTTTAATGGTTTTGATTGGGGCAATGTCTTATTTAGGCTTAAGGCTTTTAGGGATAGAGTTTGCCTTGCCATTGGCCCTTTTGGCTGGTCTTTTGGAAGTAATTCCCAACGTTGGACCAACGATTGCCTCAATTCCGGCGATCTTGACTGGTTTGGCGATTTCGCCTTTGATGGGCTTATCCGTGGGGGCTTTATACTTTTTAATTCAACAAATCGAAAACAGTTTTATTTTGCCTCAAGTGATGTCTAAGGGAGTTGGGGTAAACCCTTTGGTTTCAGTAATGGCTTTGGCGACTGGCTTTGAATTGGCCGGAGTCGTCGGAGTAGTTTTATCAATTCCGCTGGTTTTATTAGTTCAGGTTTTGCTTTCCGAGTTTTTTGCTTTAAAGCACTTCAAGTCTCTTTAAAAAGGCTCTTGACAAGAGAATTCACCCTCTGTAGCATTGGTTATTATTGTATGATAGTATCATACAAATCAAAATCCTTTGGATGAAAAGAGACCGCTTGACCATTACTTTAGATTCTCAAGTTTTAAAAAGAGTTGATTCATTTATTGACGGTAAAAAAATCCGTAATCGATCCCACGCAATTGAATATTTGGTTAAAAGTAATCTTCCCCTAACCGTTCGTCAGGCTGTCATTTTAGCCGGTGGTCCGGGAGTTAATTTTCGGCCATTAACTTATGAGATTCCCAATGTTTTGATTCCTTTCAAAGGTAAGCCCCTTTTGACTCATCTGATAAACCAAATCAAACAAGCGGGCATCAATGAAATTGTTATTTGTGTTGGTCACTTGTCAGAAAAAATTGTTAAACAATTTAAGGATGGTCAAGATTTTGGGGTTAGTCTAAATTATTCTTTTGATGGTCCTCGACCCTTGGGAACGGCGGGAGCGATCTTAAAGGCGAAGAAATATCTTAAAAACGGTCCGTTTTTGGTTATCCACGGTGACGTGATGAGTAATATTGATCTTCAAGCAATGATTGACTTTCATAATGGAGATAAATATTTAGCTACCTTAGCTTTGACGACGATTCAAGACCCGCGTCGTCACGGCATTGTTCGGGCCAAGGGAATCGATTTGATGGAGTTTGATGAAAAGCCCTCAAAACCTCGTCAGGATTCAAATTTAATCAACGCCGGGATATATATTCTCGAAGAGGTTGCTTTTAAATATTTTCCGAAAAAAAGACCAGCGATGATGGAAAAAGATGTTTTTCCGAAATTAGTCAAGGCAAAAAAAGCGGCGGCCTATCTTTTTGAAGGATCTTGGTTTGATATTTCTTACCCCGAGCATTATGAACAGGCTTTAAAAAAATTTGAAAGAAAAGGAGTAAATTAATGGATAAACAGATTTTAAATATTCAGGGTTTTATCTTAAGCGAAGAGGCCAAGAGTCCCAGAGCAACTGGCGAACTGTCCAGCATTCTAACTGAAATTGCCTTTGGAGCAAAAATTGTTTCTCGAGAAGTTAATAAAGCCGGGTTAGTTGATATCTTAGGGTTGACCGGAAAAGTTAATGTTCAGGGCGAAGAGGTTCAAAAATTAGATGATTATGCCAATGACATATTTATCCAAATATTCAAAAGAGGGCAGCATATTGCTGGCTTGGCCTCAGAAGAAATGGAGAAAATTCAAGATTTTTCAAAAAGCGCCTTAAGGGCAAAGTATGTTGTTTGTATCGACCCCCTAGATGGCTCTTCCAACGTCGACGCCAATGTCAGTATCGGAACCATTTTTTCAGTTTACAAGAGAACAAGCAAATCAGGTAATCTCACTAATCAGGATTTTTTACAAAAAGGCAAGCAGCAAGTGTGCGCCGGTTATATTTTATATGGATCAAGTACAATGATGGTTTACACGACCGGCAAGGGAGTCAATGGTTTTACTTTAGACCCTTCAATCGGCGAATTCATTTTATCTCACGAGAATATTAAAACCCCTCTCAAGGGTAAAGTTTACTCGGTTAATGAAGGTTATTCTTTTAAATGGAATTCCGGGGTTTTTAATTATATTAAGAGTTTGAAAAAGGGTTACCAGGGTTACGAGAAACCACATAAGGCCAGATACATTGGTTCTTTGGTTTCAGATTTTCACCGAAATTTGCTTTATGGAGGTGTATTTTTATATCCGGCGGACAAAAAAAATCCCAATGGAAAATTAAGACTTTTATTTGAAGGCAACCCGATGGCGATGATTATTGAACAAGCAGGGGGAAGGGCTTCAAATGGTCAAAAGGAAGTTCTTGATATTAAGCCAGGTGAAATTCACCAGCGAATCCCTCTTTTCATTGGTTCGAAAAATGACGTTAAAATTCTTTTATATTTTTTAAAAAAAGAAAAGAGGTGAGAAATAATAAAAAGATGTTATCACCCAAAATTAAAAAAATAACTCAAAATTGTATTGTAACCAGTGGTGATCGGCTCGAGTTAAAAGATGAGGTTAATTTTAAAAAAGTTTTAGATCAATTGGTTTGGGAGGCAGTTTTTGGTCAAGAAAAAGACAAGGCTTCGGCTCGCTGGGTAATTTGGGAAGCCGCTCAGGTTCTAGGTGTCCACCCTTCATCAAATCATGATTTTTATTTGGCCAGAGGCAGAGGAAAATTACCACTGAATTTTACAGTCCCGGCGTTTAACCTCCAGGGGATTGCTTACGATATGGCCCAGGCCCTGTTCAAGGTTGCCAAAAAGCTCAAAGTAGGGGCCTTAATTTGTGAAATAGCCAGAAGTGAGATTGGCTACACTGACCAGTCTCCCGAGGAATATGTTGCTGTGATTTTGGCCGGAGCAATCAAGGCCGGTTGGCAAGGACCGCTTTTTATTCAAGGAGACCATTTCCAGACTAAACTAGAAAAACCTGGTTTTCCCAAAAAAGGAGAGGTTCAGACCATTAAAGATTTGATCAAAGAAGCAATTGAGGCCGGCTTTTATTGTATTGATGTTGACACTTCGACTTTGGTGGACCTTAGTCAGGAGTCAGAAGAAGAACAGCAAAAGCCCAACGTTAAGCATTCTCTGGAACTTTTTAAATACACCCGCTCAATTCAGCCACCAGGAATCACGGTTTCTCTAGGTGGAGAGATTGGCCACGTTGGTGGTAAAAACAGTACTGTTGAAGAATTTCGGGCTTATATGAATAGTTTTAATGCTGGTTTGCCAACTGGAATGGCGGGAATTTGTCGGATCAGTATCCAGACCGGCACCAGTCATGGTGGCGTGGTTTTACCGGATGGTTCTTTGGCAGACATCGACGTTGATTTTTCAGTTTTAGCCGAAATTTCTCGAGCTTGTCGGGAAGGGTACCAAATCGGCGGTGCGGTTCAACACGGTGCCTCAACTTTACCGGATCAATATTTTAAAGAGTTTGTTAAAGCTGAAGCAATTGAAGTCCATTTGGCGACCGGTTTTCGAAACATCATCATGGATCACCCCAAATTTCCTAAAGAGCTCTTGAAGGAAATATATGATTGGCTGGATCGGGAAAAGCAAGATGAACGCAAAGAAGGCCAGACTGACCAACAGTTTTACTATAAATTAAGAAAAAAAGGTTGGGGTCAGTTTAAAAAAGAAACTTGGCAAATCAGCTCGTCAATTAAGGACGAGATTAAGGGTGCCTTGGAAAAAAGGTTTACCTTTTTGTTTAAGCAACTTAATGTTCCGGACACTCAGAAAATGGTTAGAAAGCTTGCAAGGTCCTTGGTGATTCACAAACAATTAACTGATTTTGGTCGGAAAAAGGTCAAGCGAGGCAGTAGTCGGGGACTGGCTGATTAGAAACATGGCAAAAAGAACCAGTTTATTGATCAATGGCTATGGTCGGATTGGTCGGGTTTTACATCGGATTTTATTACAATCTGGTGAAAAAGAAATTCAAGTTCTTGGAATCAATAGTCGCGCTGGAGCGGCCAGTCATGCTCATTTGCTGAAGTATGACTCGACCTATGGAGTATTAAAAGAAAAGGTTACTCATGGCCAAGATTGGTTAAAAATAAATGGTCAAAAAATTAAGGTTTACGATGACAAAAATCCCGGTAAAATTAATTTTCGAAAAGAAGGTATTGATTTAGTTGCTGAGTGTACCGGAGTATTTCGAGATCGAGAAAACTGTGAAAGACAGTTGAGTGCTGGGGCGAAGAAAGTGATTATCTCGGCCCCTGGCAAAGATGAAGATATTTCGATTGTTTTAGGAGTTAATCATCATCTGTACCGACCCCAAAAGCACCAAATTGTTTCTAATGCTTCGTGCACTACCAATGCTTTGGCGATGTTAGTCAAGGTAATTCAAGCTGGTTTTGGTCTTCGTTGTGCTCAACTGACGACCATCCACTCCTTGACTCTTTCTCAAAACCTGCTTGACAAGAGTCATCATAAAAACATGAGAATTGCCCGAGCGGCGGTAGACTCATTTATTCCTAGTACGACTGGGGCTTCCAAGGCGATTGGTTTGATTTTTCCGGAGCTAAAGGGGTGCTTTAACGCTTTGTCGGTCAGGGTTCCTTTTTCGACAGTTTCGCTGATTGACTTAGTGGCCCAACTAAAAAAACCGACCACGGCCGATAAATTAAATCAGGCTTTCAGATTAGCCAGCCGTAGTCATTTGAAAAATTATTTAGGCTTTAGTCAAGAACCATTGGTTTCGATTGACTATAAGGGAGAGCCTTGCTCGGCGGTTGTTGATGGGTTGTCAACAAATGTTATTGGTCAACGACTGGTCAAGGTTTTAGCTTGGTACGATAATGAATGGGGCTATACCTCTCGGCTCTATGATCTGCTAAAATTAATTTCAAAGTCATTATAAAATTTCTTATTGATGAAACTAATCGACCTCAAGCAAACTTCGGTTGAAGGTAAAATTATTCTTTATCGTTCTCCATATGACATTGGTCTTAAAAAGGTTAACGGTCAGCTTGAAGTTAAAGATGATTCTCGCATTAAAGCCACTCTACCAACGCTGAAGTATTTAATGGGCAAGAAATGCAAGATTGTGCTTTTGACTTGGGTAAAGCGTCCGGACGGAAAAGTGGTCGAAGCGTTGCGGACAACGCCTCATGCCAGTAGATTATCTGAATTATTGGGTCAGCCGGTGAAAAAGGTTAATGATTGTGTCGGTCAAGCGGTTCGGGAAAGAATTACTGCCTTAAAGCCGGGGGAACTTTTAATGCTGGAAAATACTCGTTTTCATCCGGAAGAAATGATCGACGATGATGGTTTTGCTCGGGAACTAGCCAAAAATGGGGAATTGGTTGTTTTCGATGCTTTTCCCCAGGCCCATCGGATTCATGCTTCGACCACCGGGATTTTACGTCACTTACCGGCTTGTGCCGGGTTTTACCTTCAAAAAGAGGTTGAGGCTTTTTCAAAGTTGATAACCGAGCCCAAAAAACCGTTTGTGGTTGTTATTGGTGGGGCTAAAGTTTCCGATAAGGTCGATGCCATTAATAATTTAATGAACCTAGTTGATCAAATTTTAGTTGGTGGCGGCGTGGCCAATGTTTTTCTAAAGGCAAAAGGTTTTGAAATGGGGAGTTCTTTTATGGAAGATGTCTTCGTCGACAAGGCTAAAAAAGAAAAAAAAGACTGGGTAGAGTATGCCCGGGAAATAATGGGAAAAGCCAAAGTCACCTCGGACGGTGGCCCGCAGGGACTCCTCCGAGGTGGAGGATCAGGAATCCACCTCCCTCTAGATCTAGTCCTTGGCGATTCTCTTAATAATCCCAAACAAACTAAAATAGTTTCCGTTAAAAACACCCCGGATGGTGGCCTGACTGAAAAACACCCCGGGGGTGGGGCCACCTCTCAAGCCAGCCTCCCCCGGGGTGGAGAGAAAAAGGAATTAGTTCCCAACGACTGGGTTGCTCTTGACATTGGTCCTCAAACTGCCAGCCATTATCAAAAAATTATTTCTCAAGCCAAAACTGTTTTTTGCAATGGACCGATGGGCTTGTTTGAAGATGACCGTTTTGCTACCGGTTCTAAGGCGGTTGTTCAAGCGATGAGTAAAATTGACGGTACTAAAGTTATTTCCGGTGGTGACACCATCGAGTCAGTCAATCAATTTGCTGACTTGAGATCCTTTTCCCACGTCAGTCTTGCCGGTGGAGCGACCCTGGAGTTTCTCGCCGGCAAAAAACTTCCCGCCCTTGAACCCTTAAAAATATCTTAAACTTTTTCTTATTTCATCCTGATTTTCTTCAACCCTCAACCCTTTTTCACCTTTAATCTTTTCCTCTAAAAACCCTTAAAATCCTATAGTTCCAAAATTGTTTTTTCACCCCAAATTTCACCCCTGTCTCACCCTTAACCTTTACCCTTAGTCTTCCTCTAAGAACATCTCAAAAGATGAAATTTGCCCCTTTTTTTGGTATAATAGCCTTGTTCTTGAAAAATGAGCAGTCGATCCGACCCCCGATTTCGATCAGGGTCGAGATAGGAAAGTCCGGACAGCTGAAGACAGGGTGGTCCCGGAAACGGGACATCCCGACCCCCTGGTGGGTCGAGGACTAGATAGGGCCACAGAGACGACAACTCACCCGGTTCCAAAAAGGAACTAGGGATAGAGAGTGAAAAGAGGTAACCCTCCCTGCTGCAACCTCCGACTGGTGGGCGATGTCTTCCGTAATCCGGGTACCATCCGGCACCCGGTGAACACCGAAGTTCGAGGGCACTCCGAATTTTCGGAGAATCAACGCTTAATCTGATTAGGCTTGGTTAGACAGATGACTGCAGGACCCGCCAAAAATTCCTATGGAATATTTAGGCGGGCAAGACAGAATCCGGCTTATGATTTTTTCAAGAACACTAAAGGCCCCGATATTTTTCGGGGTTTTTACTTGGGTTAATCTAAATTTGCAATAAGGACCGACGATCGTCGGTCCTTATGTTAAGGTTTTATCGAGGGGGAAAGCGAGATTTTTTGTGTGTTAAGATGGAAAAGATGACTTACCTTCAGTCGATTGTTCTAGCTATTGTTCAAGGTTTGACTGAGTTTTTACCAATTTCTTCTTCTGGACACTTAGTAATTTTTCAAAATTATTTTGATCTAAAACCGCCAATATTTTTTGATGTGATGGTTCATGTCGGTACTTTAGGAGCAGTGCTGGTTTATTTCAGGAAAAAAATTGCCAAGATCGCAACCGGCTTGATTCGGAGAAAAAAGCAATCGTGGCGATTAGCTGGGGTGATAGTCTTGGGAACCCTGCCGGCAGTCATAGTCGGCCTGATTTTACAGCCACGATTAGGCAAAATATTTGATTCAATTACTTTAGTAGGAGTTTCTTTGATGGTCACTGCTTTATTTTTACTATCTACCAAATTCCACAAAATCAAAAACATCTCCGAGGTGAAGCATGGACTATGCCACCCTCCTCGGAGGTGGAAAAATGAGGGAGATGTCATTAATTTAACCTGGCAAAGGTCTCTTTTTATTGGTTTTTTTCAGGCCCTGGCAATTTTACCTGGAGTTTCTCGTTCAGGATCGACGATTGCGGCCGGACTTTTTAAAAAATTAAATCAAGAAGAGGCTTTTTATTTTTCATTTTTATTGGCGATCCCAGCCATTATTGGAGCTTTAGTTTTACAGTTGGTTGATATTTCTAGTCACTGGCAATTGTTTGTTGAAAAAGGAATATTAACTCAGTCAATTGTCGGGATGGCAATTTCAAGTTTAGTAGGCTATTGGGCTCTGGTTGGTTTGAAGAAAGTTTTGACTAAAGGAAAACTCTGGGTTTTTGGAATCTATTGTTTGGGGCTTGGTTTCGGACTTTTAGTTTTTAAGTCTTTTTGAAAGCCTTGAAGCTCAGTAATTAGTTGGTTACAGCGGTTCAGGCAGTCTTTAAGGTATTCTTCGGTTTGCTTATCCGGCTGGTTTTTTTTCATGATGACGATGTAGAGTATGTTGCGAATCGAAGAGGCAAAGTTGAGCAGATCATGAAAAACGATTTGGTTTTCTTTTTGTTTTTGACTCATTTGGGTATTAAAAGCAGTTTTGGGCTTTTATCTATTTTACGATATTTGTCAGAAAAATCAAATATTGTTGCCCAAGTTGACTGGAAAATTACCTAATGCTATGATGAGATTATGACCCGAATTCTACTGGTCGAAGATGATCAGTTTACGAGAGAACTCTACCAAACTCTTTTAAAGGAAGAGGGTTATGAAGTTGATGCTTTCGCTGATGGAGAAAGCGGTTTTTTAAAAGCGGTTGAGGGTGGTTATGATTTAATTTTACTGGATATTATGGTTCCTAAAAAAGATGGCTTAACTTTTTTAAAGGAACTAAAACGTCTCAAGCCCAAAAAAGAAAATAAAAGAATTGTTATGTTGACCGTCTTGGATCAAGACGAATTTATTAAAACCGCTTTTAGGCTGGGTGCCGATGGATACTTAATGAAGTCGGCTCTAACTCCCGATGGAGTATTAGGAGAAGTCAAGGCTTTTTTGCAATAGGGCCTTACTTCAGGAAATCTTTTACTTGTGAAATCAATTGTCCAGGGTCAACAGAACTTTTGACTAAATAGTCATAGCTTTTGACTTCAGCTCCTTTAGAAAGCAAGGCTTCTTCACTAAGATTAGTTAATAAGACAATTTTCTTATTTCCTTTTAACTTCTTTTCTTCTTTAAGCTTTCTAAGAATATTCACTCCGTCAATCTTCGGAAGCATGATATCCATTAAAACCAGATCAAAGCCTCCTTTTTTCATTTTTAAGTAGCCTTCTTCTCCATCGGTAGCAATTTCGACTTGGTAGCCCTCGTCTTGTAAGATCTCTGCATAAAGTTCTCTGTTTAATTGATCATCTTCAATCAGGAGAATTTTATGTATAATTTTGCTCACTTTGATTTCTCACCTCCTTTAGCAATTCTTAGTTCAAAGTAAAAAACTGAACCTTCGCCCAATTCAGAGTCAACTGATATTTTACCTCGATGAAGATCAATTATTTGTTTGCTGATATAAAGCCCCAGTCCGGTGCCAGCGGTTTCAGCAATTTTAGCAAAAGAACGATCCAGGCGACCGAATTTTTTAAATAATCTCGGCAAATTTTCCTTGGCAATTCCTTTTCCAGTATCACTGATAAAAGTAGTCACGGTTTTTGAATTCTTTTCAAAGGAGACGATAATCTTCCCCCCTGAATCAGTAAATTTAAGGGAATTTCCGATTAAGTTAAAAAAGACTTCTCTAATTCTTTTTTCATCAAGCAAAATTAAAGGAAGTTTTTCTTTAGGTGTTTTGAGAGAAAGTTTAATCTTTTTCTTATCGGCCTCACCTTTTAGTTCTAATATTACTGACCTGGCCAAGCATACAATGTCGCCGGGCTCAGTTTTGACTTCAATTTTACCCCTTTCAATTCTTGAAATAGTAAGCATGTCATTAACTAATTCAATCAGCCTTTCAGTTGAAGTGGCCACTCTTTGGAGGTAAAAACGTTGTTTTTGAGGAACTTTACCGGCTTTATCATTTAAAACCATCCAGAGGTAATTTTTGATTGAGGTCATTGGTGTACGAAGTTCATGAGAAGCAACCGAAACAAATTCATCTTTCATTTTGTCCAGTTCCTTAAGCTTTTTGTTGGCTTCTCTTAAACTGCGGTACAAATAAACATGTTCTATTGCCAAACCAACGGCGTTTGTAAATCCCGTCAGGACTTCTTTTTCATATTTACTGATATCGGTGATATTTTTTGATATACTGAAAATCATGGCTCCTAGACTGATTTTTTTTGAAATGATTGGGATAATCATGCTGGTTTTAATTTCGCAAGCTTTTTGAATTTCTCGCCAAATCTCTCGACTAGCTTCAGGATAAAGAACATCGGAAAGATCATGAGTAAAATAGATTTTTTGGTTTTTAATGGCTTTAACTAAGAGGTTCTGTGAAGCAGTTAAAGGAACTTTGATTTTTTCAAAAGGTATTGGTGTTGATTCAAGCGCTTTTTGAGCTGCCTTTGTTTTAGAAATTGACACCCTTTCAATACTTTTTCCTTTCTTATTGACCAGAGTGAGAACAATAATTGAGTAGCCAAGTTTTAGGTAGTCAAGTTCAGTAAGAATAACATTAACGACCTTTTCAGCCAGGTCTTCGAAGTCAATGGTATCAAGGATAACTCTGTCAATTTTCCACAATCCTGAAAGGGACTTAAACTCCTTTTCATTGTAGGTCAGGGTTTTATATTTTGTAGTTTTCATGGAAACTCCTGTCATTATATAATAACAAACAAATAATCCGAATCAAAGATGAATTATTTAAAGAATTGGTTTTGGGTTTTGATGCTAATGGTGCCCTGTTTGTCCTAAAGGGATTGGGTTTTTGGGTATTTTTACCGGGTGGATTTTTATTGTCATTAACTGCGGCTAAGTTATTTGGCACTCCGGACGCTCGTTTGTTTTGGTATAAAGACTAAAAGATACTAGAAATGATAGTCTTTTTTTTGTATAATATAGGGTACTAAAGGGTATTTTATGAGAGAGACAGAGAGTGTTTTGGGTTTGACAAATGAGGGTCCTATAGTACTGGAAAGAAAAGCTGATTTAGGGAGTTTGGTTACTCAGCTTCAGAATGAAGTGGATACAGATCAAATTTACCCTGCTTGGGCCTGCTTTGAATTTCAAAATATTGGCTGCTTTGCCTTAACTGGTCTTGGGGAAGGCTTAATAGGAGATGGTTTTTTACAAGATAAATCTTTTTCTGTTTTAGTTTCCGGTGAAAACTTTGGTTGTGGTTCGGCCCGAGAGCATGCGGCAATTACTCTAAAAGAAGCGGGTATAAAACTGATTCTTGCTTCTTCGTTTAATCCTACCTTCAGGGATAATTGTACCTTCAACGGTGTTTTGACCTCAACGGATTTTTCATTACTCGAGGGAATGGTCGCAAGAGAAAAGATTCCCATCGAAAAGATTTTAAGAGAGTTTAGTGGGGTTAAACGAGTTGTTTTGGAAACAGGAGGCCTTTTTGCCTTTAACCAACTACGCTTAGGGGAAGAGGTAGCCTTACCAAGAATCAACAATTCTCCCCGGCCAATGACAATCACAGAAAAAATTCTGGCCCAGCATTATTTTGCCGGACAGGAAGGTTATCTTAGACCTGGTGATGAATTTTTTACTCCTGCAGACTGGCGCTTTTCTTACGAAGTCTTTACCCCGTTAATAGAAAAGCTGCTGGTTAAAGGAGAGCTTTCCGGTAAACCACTTCAGGACCCCAATTCACTTTTGCTTTTTACTGACCACTTTGTTTGTCGTCCAGAAAAAGCGAGGGCGCTTTTTGAGGCTCAGGCTTCTTTTGCGAAACGCTATCAAATTTCCCATCGCCACTCTCAAGAGGAAGACGGTGGTATCTGCCACCGGGTAATGGCTAATGAACACATTCTTCCTGGCCAAGTCGTGGTAGGGACCGACTCTCATACCGGTACCGGTGGGGCACTCAATGCTCTTTGTATACCGATTGGAGCTACCGCCATGGCTAATGCCTTAGTGACAAAAGACGTTTTGGTAGAAGTGCCAGAGACAACAAGGATTAATTTTGCCGGTCGGCTTAGGAGTGGTTGTATGGCTAAAGACGTCATGCTTCACTTGTTGTCTCAGGACTGGGTTCAATCAGGTGAAAGCCTGGGTAAAGTCTTGGAATACGGTGGCTCAGGTTTAGCAAGTTTGTCTTTGGATGAACTATTAGTTTTAACTAACATGGCGGCTGAGGCCAATGCTTTAACGGCGGTGGTAGAACCGACGTCGTCGGTGATTGACTTTTTAAGTCAGGAACGAGGGATACCGTCTACCCAACTAAAGGAAATGTTGGTAAAAAGCGATCCTGGTGCTGAATTTGCTGGGGAGATAAAGATTGACCTTTCAGAAATTGAACCGATGGTGGCCCGGCCTGGTAGTCCTCAGAGAAGCCAACCGCTTGCCGCTTTAGGCGAAATTCCAGTTCAAAAGGCGGTCATTGGTTCTTGCACCGGAGGTAAACTAGATGATTTGCGGGCGGCAGCGAAAGTGCTGACGGGGGAAAAAATTGGTCAAACTGTTAAACTGGTGGTGTACCCGGCCTCGATGAGAGATTACCAGGCCGCCGAAGAAGAAGGGTTAATTGAAATATTTAAGCAAGCTGGTGCCAGGGTAGTTTTACCTGCCTGTGGAGCTTGTATTGGCCAGGGCCCGGGGAGAGTTGAGGCAGGTGAAACGGGAATTTCAGCTTCTAACCGCAACTATACGGGTCGAATGGGACCTGGAGAGGTTTACTTGGCTAATCCGGCAGTAGTCGCCGCTAGCGCCATTGTCGGAAAGATTTGTCATCCAAAAGAAATTTAATCCAATTCCTCTGGTTTTTATTTTGCAGTTCGCGAAAACCGTGGGCTTTTAGCCCGCGGTAATTTATTTATTGTTCATTAAGCGATAAACTTCTTTTTCGGTCAAACCTCTTCTTAACCCCTTGGCAGTGGTCAAGACTTTTTTGATAGTTCTTGCCGAAGGCTTTTTCATTTCCCTGCTAATTGCCCACAATTTGACTGTTGATGATCCACTGTATGGGCCAATGCCGATTTGATATTTTCTTCCTACTATTCTAGGATCGATACCAGCGTAAACTCTTCTGGCCATTGATTTTAAACAAATGCTTAACTCAGGATAGCCGTTCTTTTCAGCCTCATCAGCTAGTTGTTCTGCTTTTAAAATGGCTGAGGTATGAATTCCCAAATTAGTATAGAAAGCCCTCTGGCTCAAACAGCCATGAGCAACAGGTTGATTATTGGTAATTTCTAGGTAGATTTTTAACAAGTTAGATAATTCTGTCAGGTCCCATTGCGGTTTGATGTCTGCCTCTTTTAATATCTGGCAAGTGTTGAGCAAAAATTTTTCTAGGGAGGTATTACCTGATCTCTCACCAATTCCCCAGGGAACCAAGTGGACTCTATTGGCTCCTGCGGCTATTGCTGCCATTGTGTTGGCTTGAGAAAAACCGATGTCCCGGTGCCCATGCCAATCAATCATGACGTTTTCAGCGTTAATATCCTTCAAGACTTTTTTGACAAACTTTACTAATCTAAAAGCACCAATGGGACGGGCTGTGCCAATTGTATCGGCAATACAAAAATATTTTGCTCCGTTGGTGACTTGGGTTTTGATGATGGCTCGCAATAAATCAGGTGGGGTTTGAGTAGTGTGTTCGGTGGCGCCGATAACCGTGAGTTTGTGTGTCTTGACGGCTTTTCTAACTGCCCAAGCCAAATTTTTTAAAACAAAACTCTTGCTCCATCCTTCAACTAGCATTCTCGATGGTGCTGAGCCCATAAAGACAATCACCTGAAGATTAGGATTTAACTGATCGCACTCAGTCGCCCATTGCAAAGACTCTTTAATAGCCAGAGACAAGATAACCGGGGAAACACTGGGATATTCGGCAGCCATTTTTTTTAATAACTTTTTGGTTGTTTTGTCAACCACTCCGCCACCGGAGTAAATTCCAACGGTCATTAATTTAATACCTATCTTGTTGCTTGCCTTGATATAGCGCAACATCTCTTTGATTCTCGGGTATTCTGGGGCACCATGTAGACCGTCTCTTAATCCTTCGTCATCAATAATAATTTTTTTTAGTTGTCTTGCCTTTGGCTCTGGGGGAATAGACTTAGGAATAGGTGAGTCTGGGTGGGGATCATTGTTCCAATTAAAGTCCAAAGGCAATTTTCCCATGATAATTTTTTTTAAATCTGAGGATATTGGCATTTTTGTTTTAGTGACATTTTCCTTGCCCGCAAAAGGGCAGGGTTTTCTCTGGGCAATGTCGGCTGTATTTTCTTGCCGAGGCGAATGTCAGCTTTCTCAAATAAATCAGCGATTATTTCAATTTGTAGATATCGGTCGTTCGAAATCATATAAAACTTCAATCATTCCAGCTAAATCAGAGATGTTTCTTATGTAATCCCCCGTTAGAATTGTAACATCTGGCGAATCCACTACTTTTATTTTGTTTTGCCACCCAAAGTCTTCTATGGCAGTCTCTAATAAGATAGGATGACCTTTAGTTTTTCGAATGACGGCCATCTGACCTGTTGTTGATAAGGGGGTTGCATCAATCATTGGATGTGAAGTAGAGCTTTCTGAAAAAGCCTCCTCCATTAAAGGGTCCGTCAGGATTGGGATTCCAGGAAAGGATTCCATAAACGCTCCAGCTCGAGTAATTGATTTTTCTCCAGTTGGGTTAGCAGACATGACGAACATTGGAGATTGGCACTTTTTTTCAAAGGCTTCGATTAGTCTTTGTAGCTCGTAATTAATGCCAGTGAATACAAAGGCGTAAGTAGCTGCTTGCTCGCCATTTATACTTCGCATTTTAGGGTGTAAAAATTCCGCAGCAAAATCTTTTTCGAGGGGCACAACAAAGTGGCTTGGATATCGGAAGTAGAGTTGATGAAAAAAGAGACTTAATTCTTCTGGCTCAAACCTTTTTCCTGCCAATTTTCTCCAGTCAGTTGCCTCATGTAATAATGGCCAGCTTGGTAAACAAACCGGTGGTTCTTTTTCCAAATTTCTAAATTTGGTTGAGCCCAAAGCTTTTGCAGCTTCAGTTTTAAGTTCGGCGGCTTTAATAATGCCTTCTTTAGTTCCACCAAACCCGTAGACTCCCATGCCTGCAAAGCCAAAAGGAACTCCTTGTTTTGCCTGTCCTACTGCTGTCTCCACATCGGTGGGGTTGCGAATATCCATAACTTCTGATTTTGGAGCTACTATGGAGAATTTCTCAAGCCTTAGCCCCGGTTCTGTTTTTTCAACAAGTAAAGCCATTTGTTTAATATTTAAGTTATTCTTAATACAATTAAAGAATCGTCAGTAAGACGATTCTTATTATTTGATTTCAATAAGATTTGCGTGGTGCATAACCACACCAACATCCTATAACATTCTGTGTTAAAGGTCAAGTCTGGTCGGTTTTTATCCTTCGAACACTTTGGCGGCCGCTTGAGCACATTGAGCGTCCTGAGTGACGTCCATTGAACCCCCAACCCCAACACCGCCAACAACTTTACCGCCAATTGTAATTGGGATGCCTCCGGCGATTGGTGTTAATTTACCTCCAAAAATGGTGGTAATGCCAAAATAAGGTTTGCCCTCTTTAGCGTACTCAGCTAAGCCTTCACTGGGCATTCCCAACGAAGCCGAAGTGTAAGCTTTGGTATAGGCAAATTTAGGGCTGATAGGAATAGCACCATCCATTCGACTGACGGCAATCACTGAACCTTGTGTGTCAAGAATAACTGTTGAAACGGCACAGCCCAATTTATTGGCTTTATCCTCACTAGCCTGAAGAGCCTTTTTTGCTTTACTTAAAGTGAGTATTTTTTTTCACCCCCTTTTTGTCCTAACATCTGTGTTTAAAATTTAATTAAATCTATCACGAAAATGTGATTGAAGTCAACCAATCGTAAATAAAATCAACCCCCGAGGTTGACACATATTGCAACCTCGGGAAAATGTGCGATAAAGGGTGTTTTTCCACTTTGAAGTCGCTTAGACTGATGGGGTTAAATTACTTTTGGTAAGGTGGTTGAAAGCAATCAGGGAAAATGATATTCTGTTTTTAATGCCTCGGAAGAATAAAAAGAACGGTTTAATCAGTAAGCTGGCGAAATTTCCCTCAGGGATGACGATGGAGACTCGCTCCTGGAGTCGGTTGATGTTGGCCATCTTTATTTTCGTGACCGTAATAACAATTTTTTTCCGGAGCTTTTTGACCTTAGAGAGCGTCTTGATTTTATTGTTGATGGTGATGATTGTTTTGATTGATAAAGTTTTTTCTCACAATGAATCACAAAAGGAAATTCAAAAAATTACCGGCGAGCTGAAAAAGACCAATCTTAAACTCCAAGAGCTTTCGGCTTTAAAAGACGAGTTTGTGTCAGTTGCTTCTCATGAACTGCGGGCACCGATGACGACCATTAAAGGTTACTTGGCGATGATCTTAGAAGGTGATGCCGGTAAAATTCCACCAAGGGTTAAGGAATTTCTAGAGAGTGCCTACAATAGCAACGATCGAATGATTCGTTTAGTTAATAACATGCTTAATGTTTCTCGAATTGAGTCTGGAAGATTAATCATGAGCTTAGATGATATTCACCTCGAATCAGTCATTGAATCAGTTGTTAAAGAATATCAGTATGAAGCTAAAAAACATGGTTTGTCTTTGAAGTACGAAAAGTCAAAGAAGAAATTGCCTAAGGTAAGGGTCGATCCGGATCGTATTCGGGAAATCATTGCTAATCTAATTGGTAATGGAATTAACTTTACTCCTCATGGTCAAGTGTTGGTGAGAAATAGGCTTCAGGAGGGGATGCTGATTACTGAAGTTGAAGATTCTGGAGTTGGGATTTCCAGGCAAAATCAAAAGGGCTTATTCAAAAAGTTTTCTCAAATTAATGGGGCTCATGCGCCGATGAAAAAGGGTTCCGGACTTGGTCTTTATATTTGCAAAATGCTCATCTCTGAGTTTGGTGGAAAAATTTGGCTTAAGTCTAGACTGAGTAAGGGAACAACTTTTTATTTTAGTCTCCCGGTAATAGAAACTTAAATGCCACCTGAGGTTTACAATGGACGATAATCAACAAGGTAAAGCTAATCAAAATAGTCTTGAGGAAAAGAAAGACCAATCGGTTCCTCAGGCTCAAGCAGGAGCTGGACAAGGGGATCAAGTTGCCCCAGTTAAGTTGAAAAAAGAAGTGGTTAAAAAAGGGGCTCAAAAAGTAGTTCGAAAAGGGGCTGGTCGTGGTCGGGTTTTAATGATTGAAGATGATCCGCCGATGGTGAAGATGTATTCGACTAAGTTAGAGATTGAGGGTTTTGAGGTTGAGGTGGCTTATGACGGAGAAGAGGGGTTAAAAAAGATTGAGCAGTGGAAGCCAGACTTAGTAGTTTTAGATTTGATGATCCCCAAAGTAGGCGGGATGGATGTTCTGGAAAAGTTACGATTAGTCTCGGCGACCAAAAATGTTCCGGTAATGATTCTTTCTAATCTTTCTCAAGAGCAAGATATTCAGCGAGCCAAAGAATTGGGAGTTAAAGAATTTTTGGTCAAAGCTAATTATACTCCAGGCCAAGTGGTCGAAAAGATCAGGCAAACCTTGGCAAAATAATCTTCTTAAAAACTTCTTGATCTTGAATTTTCCAGTCGGCTCAGGTTAAACTTAAAAAGGTTAGGTTAATAAATATTTTGGCAGCTGAAGAAGCTGGCTTAGTTTGTGTTGAGTGAAACAAAAGTGAGCGCTTGAAAGGAATTATGGGATGGCTATCCTGCCCGAAAAATTAAAAGAGATTGTTGTTAGTAAGGGTTTTGTCAGTAGTAATGAATTCGAAGAAGCCGCCAAGGTGGCTAAAGAAGTTGGTCGCCCGTTGGAAGATATCCTAATTTTCAGAGGTTTGATTAATGAACAGTCTTTGGGGCAATTGATTGCCGAGTACTACAAAGTTCCCTTTGTTTCATTAAGGCATCGGGTAATTCCCCTGACAACCTTGGAGTTGATTCCGGAAAATTTAGCCCGCTCTCATCGGATCCTTCCTTTTGAGAAAAAAGAAAAAACTTTTTCTTTAGCCATGGAAGACCCCGAAGATTTTGAGGCCTTAGAGTTTGCCAAAAGGCAAACCGGTCTCAAGGTTTCTCCTTTTTTGGCTACCCCAGAGGCAATTAGCAAAGGTCTTTCTCAGTACAAAAAAAACATCCGCCTTGAATTTAAAGAAATCATTCAGAAAAATCTGAAAAAAGCTAAGAAAATCGACAATAAAAACCTGGCCAAAATTGCTCTTGATTTACCGGTTATTAAAATATTGGATACTCTTTTAGCTTATGCGGCGGCTGAAAGAAGTTCAGACGTTCACATCGAGCTGTTGTCAGAGGAATTGGTGGTTCGTTTTAGGATTGATGGGATACTGAGGGACATCATCTCACTTCCCAAGGAGGTTCATCCGGCTTTAGTGGCCCGGATAAAGATCTTGTCCAACTTAAAGATTGATGAACATCGTCTTCCTCAAGATGGTCGTTTCAAGTTTCAACTGGGTGAAGATTATATTTCTCTTCGGGTTTCGATTTTACCGGCCTTTTATGGTGAAAACGTTGTTTTAAGATTGCTTTTTGAATCGGCGCGCCCATTAAGCCTTGAGGAATTAGGAATTTCAGGAGAAAACCTGGTTGTTTTAAGGCGCAATATCAAAAAACCTAACGGGATGATTTTGGTCACCGGTCCGACCGGTTGTGGAAAAACAACTTCTCTTTACAGTGTTTTAAACATATTAAATACCGCTGAAGTTAAGCTTTGTACGGTTGAGGACCCAATCGAATACAGTATTAAGCGAATTACTCAAGTTCAGGTTAATCCGGTTACTGGACTGACTTTTTCGGCTGGGCTTCGTTCACTGGTTCGTCATGACCCGGACATTATCATGGTTGGTGAAATCAGGGATGAAGAGACAGCCGAAACAGCCATTCACTCGGCCCTGACTGGTCACTTAGTTTTTTCAACCTTGCACACTAATGCGGCGGCGGGAGCATTTCCGAGATTACTAGACATTGGGGCGGAAGGTTTTTTAATTGCTTCGACGACCAACGCAGTGATTGCTCAAAGGCTAGTGCGGCGGATTTGTACGGCTTGTATCAAACGGTTCAAGCCGGAAGGAGAGTCATTGAAATTCTTTATTTCTCATTTTGGCCAGAAAGTTGAAAAGCAGGACTTTTATCATGGAGAGGGGTGTGATGAATGTGGCGGGACGGGTTATCGAGGCCGGGTGGGCATCTATGAGATTTTAGAGATCAATGATCAGATCAGGGAACTGATCATTAAAAAAGTTGCGGCGGAGGAGATCAATAAGATGGCTCTCAAGTCGGGAATGATTAGTATGCTAGCTGATGGTTTGGATAAAATTGCCTCAGGGGTGACCACAATCGAGGAAGTATTGCGGGTAGTGCAGGAGTAAGGATAATGCAAAAATCAAATTTCAAAGATCAGAATGATAAATCAAAATTTAAAAAAGAATTTACCAGGCGATTAGTTAGATTTTCAGTAAGAATTATTAAATTTTCAAATAAATTAAAGGAAAAGAAATTTTATTGGACAATAATTGATCAGTTAATTCGAAGTTCTACCTCAATTGGTGCTAATGTAGTTGAAGCAAAATCTTCATCCTCTAAAAGAGAATACATTAGGTATTTTGAGATTGCCTTAAAAAGTGCGAATGAAACAAAATATTGGTTGATTTTGGTAAAGGAAGTCAGTCAGGAAGATTCTGAAGAAGTGAATGACTTACTAAATGAAGTAATTAAGATTTCAAAAATTATCGGTTCAAGTATTTTAACCCTCAAGGGTAAAAAACAATTTTGATTTTTGATATAAAAAAATGAGCATTTTTAACTACAAAGCCAAAACAAAAAAGGGCAAGATCAAAGAAGGATCAGTGGTCGCTGATTCTAAAGTTGAGGCCGGTCGTCAGATAAAAGACCAAGGCTTGGCCCCCCTTTTTGTTAAAGAAGCAAAATCGGTTCAAAAAAGAAAAAAATTTCTTGCCGGAGGGTTGCCATTAATTGAGAAAGCAAATTTTTGTCGCTATATGGCGGCGATGATCAAGTCTGGCTTGCCTTTGTCTGAGGCGGTTGAGGTTTTATCGGCGGAAATTAACCATCCGGCGATGCAAAAGATTCTCGATGATGTTCGCTCCGGTATCCAAAAAGGTCAATTCCTTTCGAATGCTTTTGCTCGGCACCCTCAAGTGTTTGATAATGTTTTCTTGACTTTGATCAAGGCCGGTGAAGACAGTGGAACCTTGGAGCAATCTTTTGAGTACTTAGGGAAACAGCTTTATGCTGACTATGAATTGAGTCAGAAAATTAAAAGTACTTTGGCTTACCCGGTCGTCGTGACGATGGCGACAATGGGTTTGGGTTTGGGCTTACTTGTCTTTGTCGTGCCAAAGATTTCTCCGGTTCTTTTAAGGTTAAGCGATACTTTTCCTCTACCGGCTCACACGATGGTCATTCTTAAAATTGGCCTTTTCCTTTCAAAAAATATTCTCTTCTTCTTAGTCGGCTTAGGGGCACTAGGAACGGGTTTGGTGATGTTTTTAGCCAGTCGTCGGGGTAGAGAACTATTGGTAAATATTTTGTCTCGTTTGCCGGTGATTAAAGATTTTTATACTGATTTGGCGATAACTAGATTTAGTCGAACTCTTTCTACCTTGCTGAAAAGTGGGGTTTCGATTGTCAGTGCCTTAGAAGTTTCGTCAGGGATGTTGAAATTGCCGAGATTCAAGAAGGTCAAGGGTCTTTTGACTGAGCAGGTTGGTCAGGGGCGGCAGCTTTCAGAGGTACTGAAAGAAACTCAGCTTTTTCCGCCGATTATGACCAGTATGATTATGACTGGAGAAAAGACAGCCACATTGGATAAGTTGCTCTTTGACTTGGCAGTTTTTTATGAAGAAAAAGTCAGTAATTCATTAAAAACAATGACCGACTTGATCGAACCTCTCTTAATGCTAGCAATTGGTTTAGGGGTTGGGGCAGTCGTCGTTTCTCTGATCGCTCCGATTTACTCTTTTGTTGGAAGTTTGTCGATGAGTGTCGGTGGGAGTTAGTTGTCATTACTTAAAGACTCAAAAATGAAAAAAGGCTTTTCTCAAATTGAAGTATTAATTGTGATTGCCTTATTGGTTATCTTGTTTTCTTTAGGAACAGTTGTTTATGACAATTTTGTTAAAAAAGATCGTTTGATAATCGAAGCTCGGAAAATTGAGAGCCTCATCAGTGAAGCCAGAGTTAAGACCGTGGCTGGCTTTTCCCTTGGTGGCAGTCAGGCACTTAATTTTGGAGTTTATTTTGAAGATGATCAATACACGCTTTTTCCCGGGACGGTTTACAGTTCAGGAAATTCCCAAAATCAAGTATTTGTTTTGCCGGATTCAGTCAGGATTGACGAAATCTTTTTACCGGCCGACAGTATAGTTTTTGAAAAAATTACCGGTGAAATTCTTGGTTTTGACCCGGTGAATAATTATCTGATGATTGCCGATCAGCAATCATCCATGAGGGAGAAAATTAGCGTTAACCAATTGGGAGTAGTTTTGATAGAGGAACAGTAAGGGTAATTGGTAATTAGTAATTAGAAATTATGTAATTAGGATTCTTTAATAATGGCCAAAGACTATTTGTCCTTAGACAAGTTAGAAGTTTATAAATTAGCCAGGAAATTAAGCAAAATTTCTTGGAAAATCTATCAAGATTTAGATTGGCAGGACAAGAAAATAATGGGTAACCAATTTATTGAGTCAACCGATTCTGTCGGAGCCAATGTTGCCGAAGGCTACGGACGTTTCCATTACTTAGATAAAGTCAAGTTTTACTTTAACTCTCGGGGTTCATTATTGGAATCAAGGCACTGGTTCGATCTTTTAAGTGAAAGAGAAAAGGCTAAGGCGATATTTGAAAAGAAATATCTTCAGACTTATCAAAAAATGCGTCCGAGTCTAAACGGTTTGATAAATTCGACTATGAAAGCTAAGGAAAAGCAAAAATCCTAATTACAATTTACTAGTTACATAATTACTTATGATAAAAAATAAAGGTATTGTTTTGCTCGAAGTTTTGATGGCCGCCGCGCTTTTAGGGGTAATTTTGGTGCCGGCTTTGAATTTTTTAGTCGCCAGTGTGGAGAGTAGTTGGTTTGCTTCTCGTGAGGTTCGAGCGCAAGGGTTGGCCCGGGAGGCTGTTGAAGCTTTAAGGTCAGTTCGAGAAAGAAATTGGGCGGAGATGATTGA
The DNA here is from genome assembly GCA_042570465.1 of Patescibacteria group bacterium. GTDB lineage: Bacteria > Patescibacteriota > Microgenomatia > PFEM01 > JBHPGO01 > JBHPGO01. Next base: position 34,378 of record JBHPGO010000002.1, on the reverse strand, counting down.
TGGTGTTTATTCCCTTGATTCTTCCGGAGGGGTTTGGCAATTGGTTCCTGATGCCGATGGTGAAGAGATTGATACTTATAATCGCCAGGTATTGATTGAGCCGGTCTATCGGGATGATCAGGGACAAATTGTTTCCTCAGGGGGAACATTGGACTTGGCGACCAAGGTGGTGACAGTCAATGTGGCTTGGGAAGCGTTAAGGCAGAGGACATTTTCCCTAACAACTTATTTGACTCGTCATTTAGATAATTTGGTTTGGACTCAAACGACCCAGGCGGAATTTGATCTGGGAGAAAAAGAATTCGTTGAGACCACCCAAGTTGATGATGGTGAAGTTCAGTTGGAAGGTGGGTGCAGCGAAAGTCCTGATGGACCAATTCTTTATGATGAGCTGTTTTATAATACTTGGGTAGTTCATCCTTCAGGGAAAAACGATATCAGGGAAATTACTTCTTTGGAAGGGGAGGTCTATGAAGGTGAAAAAGCCTTGGAGTTAATTAACTTTAATGGGGCAGACACAAAATTAAGAAATGTTCAAAGTATTTGTACTTTAGGTTTTACTCGTTTCGAATTTTGGGTTTACAGCACTGCTGAAACTGAGCAGTCTTTTGGGATTCATGGTGAGTGGGGTGGAACTTTCCAGGAAATTGTAATTCCTTCTCAGGAATGGCATTTTGTTTCTTTAGCTTACGCAGAAATCAGCGGCGACAATGAAGTTAATTTAGACTTTTTGTTTTTCAAACCGATGAATGTTTCGCCCGGGACGATTTTATATTTAGATAATATGACTTTAGCTGGTGGAGTTGGGGGTTATTATTTAAGTGGGGCTTTATATTCATCAGTTTTTGATGCTCATCATGAGATAGCTTTTAACCGGATTTCTTATAATGCTTTTTTGCCTCTTCAAACCTCAGTTGGGCTTCAGGTAGCTACCAGTAACAATCCGGCTGGTCCTTGGGTTTACTACGGGCCGGGAGGAACGACTGGGGAGTCTGATCTTTATAGTGATTCTGATGGAGAAGGGATTTGGTTAGGAAATAATTTTGGCCAATATTGTCGCTATAAGGCCTATCTTTTTTCGGATGGTCAAGAGACACCGATTTTATATGATGTTAGTTTGAATTATTCACCCTGAGACGAAATTACTAAATCCTAATTTCTAAAATCTAAACAATTTCAAATGACAAAAATCAAAAAAACAAATCGCAAAAACGGCCAAACTGGCTTCACTTTAATCGAGGTTCTGATTTACGGAGCGATTTTTTCTTTGTTCCTTTTGCTGATCACTCAACTTTTTATCACCATCAAAACCAGTGCGGCCAATTCAATGGCGATGACTAATCTTCAGCAAAATTTCATTCGAATTTTTTCTGATATGAATCAGTCAATCAGAAAGGCCGAGGGAGTTGTTTCACCGACATCAGGCAATTCGGCCGCCGACTTGTCTTTAAACGGTGGAACGCTTCTTTATCAGGTTAACGATGGGGTTTTAGAAAAAGTTGATGGGGGAACTACTTTTTCCTTGAGTGATAATGGTGTGTCGATTACAGCTCTTAGTTTTGAAAATGTTGGTGAAGCGACTCAGACAGCCAGTGTCAAGATCCAGATGACGGTTGATTCAAATTACTTGTTTGAAGGTGGTCGAACCATCTCGGAAAATTTTAAGACCACGATAAGTTTGAGATGAGAATCTAGAATTAAGAATACAGAATTCAGATATCAGATATTAAGAAATTAGCGTATAGCGTATTGGGTTTAGTGTTTAGGGTATAGGGAATAGAATAAGAAACGAAAAATAATGGAATAAGAGGCAGAAATTGGAAATAAACAGCAATTTGCAACAACGTGTAACAAGATATAACCATGGTGTAACCATATATTCTAAAATGTCTAAACGTAAAAACCAAGGTCAAGCCTTGATTCCGATTCTAATTATTTTGTTGATTATCCTAACTGTTGGGGCCGGTTCATTGTATTTGAGTTTGGGCAGCTTACTTTTAAGTTCCAGTTCTTCAACAGGAGAAAAAGTATTGGTTTCGGTTGAGGGGGCGGTCGAAAACGGATTAATGAGAATCTTGAGAAACCCGAATTACTCAGGTGAAAGTTTACAAGTGGCAGCAATGCCTTGTACAATTGATATCAGTGGCCTAAACCCGTGGACAATGACGGCGCAGTGTGATAGTGGTCAGGCTATTCGTCGTCTTCAGGCCGAAGTGAACTTTATTGATGGAGAGATGATCGTGAGTAATTTGCAAGAGATTGAGTGATTTCAGTAATTAGAAATTAGGAGTTCAGGAACTAGAATAAAAAGAGCTAGTGATGAGTCATATTTTTTGAACGATTTGAACAGCTTGAACGCTTGAACAGAAATGTTTAATGGTTAGATGGTTAGATGGTCGAAGCCGAAATTAATATTTTTGATTTTTGATATTTAATTTTTAATTTATTAAACCTGCCCATGAGTTTTATAAGTCATAAAAATGATTATTTTGCCCTTTCTTTTTCCGACTTTCGGGTTCGGTTAGCCCAGGTTGGCAGTAAAGGGCGACTTCGAAAATACTTACAAATTAAGCTTGAGACCGGAATAATTGAGCGCGGTCAGATCAAGCAAAAGGAAAAACTTTCTCAAGCCTTAGTTCAGCTTTTAAAATCTTCAAAAATAAAGCATAAATTTGTCATTATTGGCTTGCCGGAAGTTCGTGCTTTCACTCGAACAGTTGTTTTACCTCTTCTGGATTTTGAAGAAATTAATGAAGCGGTTCGTTGGGAGTCTGAACCGGTTTTGCCTTTTCCATTGGACAAAGCTTATCTTGATTGGATGATATTGCAAAAAAGTGAAAAGGCGATTCGTTTACTGGCGATGGCTCTTCCCCAAGAGCTAGTTGATGACTATGTCCAACTTTTAGAAGAATTAGATCTTCAGCCAATCGCCCTGGAAGCAACTTCATTAAGTTTGGCTAGGCTAGTGGAGAAAAGTGGCCAAGCGGCGATGGTCGTTGAAGTCCGGCAAGACGAAGCAATTTTAGTAGTTGTTGGTCCGGGGGGAGGGGTTGAAGTTAGCTCAACCTTGACTTACGACAATGAAAGCGAAGCTATCGGGGAAATTGAAAAAACAGTCAGCAATGTTTTACATTTTTATCGGAAAAAAGTTGGTGAAAAAGAAAAAAGCCGAAAAGTTAATAAAATTCTTTTTAGTGGAGAAAAAGCAACCACGGCTTTGGCCAAAAAGATCAGGGAAAGTAGCGGGGTTCCGAGTGCCTTATTGAGCCCTAATCCAAAAGAAATGGGCTTGTTTTCTTTGATTTCTTTGGCTAAAAAGAAAGTTGCTTCTCCGGTCGATGAAAAGACAATTAATTTAATTCCCCCCAGGATTCAAGGGTTTTATGACCAAGTGGCCAAGGTTAGAAAAGTTAGTTCATGGGCTAAGCTTAGTCTTTTAGGTTTATTACTGGCTTTTTTCAGTTATAGTGTGACGGCGGCCCATGTTTACTTTGAGATGAAGCGTTTGGAGGGGGAAATTATCGAACTTCAGGCTGGAATGACGATGGAAGCGAAGAGGCTGGAAAAAGAGGTGGCTTTTCTCAACCTTGAATCAGGAAAAATTATCAATCTTGCTGGTTCGGAAAAGATGATTGTTGACAAAGTTACTCTTATTCGCCAAAGTGTTCCCGAAGAAATGGTTATTAACCACATTGCCTATGATGATAGTGCCACCAGTTATTTTGTTGATGGTTTTGTTTCTACTCGGGGAAAATTACTCTTATTCCGACAAAACTTAGAAAGTTCTGGTCAGTTTTTTCGAGTTCATATTCCATTATCAAGTTTAGAAAAGGAGGAGAATGTCAACTTTACCGTCACCCTCGTTGACCAAAAATAAAAAAAATAATCTTTCCCAATCGGTTACTCAGGTAAAAAATACCGAGAGTAAATTGTCGGTGAAAAATGCTAAAAAGCCGCCCGTAGTAGCTAAAAAACCAGGCAGAACAAAAGTTGCTAAGGGGAAAACTGGGTCAAGCATGAAAAATAACTGGTTTAAAAATAACCGGAAAAAGGTGGCCGGAAAAAAATCGCCAAAACTTTCTTGGCGGTTGGCAGTGGCCGGTTTTTTGGGATTGTTCTTTTTGGTTGGGGCTCATTATTCTCGAACTCAATTAAAATTGCTGGTTGAGCAAATCGAACAAAAAAGAAGCCACTGGATCGCTCTTTCGGAAATGGGGGTTAATTATAAAAAAATGGCTCTTGACCTTAGTCAAGTAGAAAATGAGATTTTATTAATCAGTCAGGCACTACCTAATGAAGCAGAAATCATTGATCTTTTTGATCATCTTCGGGGAATTGAACTACAAACCGAAGTAGTTGTTGATGTCTTTAGCTTTGAAACAGATCAGCCGCGTTTAGATGAGGCTGGAAATAACTATTTAGATCTTTTTATTGAAGCCAGAGGGGGAGTTGAAAATTTAGAGCGATTTTTAACAAATACTTTTAATTTACCAATTTTAATGAAAGCGAAAACGATTAATTTTTACCAATTAAGTCAGGCCGAGAGTCGCCTTGTTTTCCAAGTTAGGCTCTATGTTGACTCGGCCTTTTTTGTCGAATGAAAAAAGAAATCAAGACCGGAATCATCATCAAAGCTGGATTATTAATTTTCTTGGTTGGCTGGTTGGTATATTCGTTTAAAACGAGCTATGAATGTCTTTCCCGCTCAAAGGCAGTTCGTCCGGAGCTAGTTGAATCGTTTCGGCCAACCTTAAATGTTGTTCAAGTAAAAAAAGCGGCTCAGATATTGAAAGATTAATCAAGGAGGTTTTTCAGTCAGTGCTTGACAAGCTGAATTTTTCTTTGCTAACCTTAAAGAAGAAATATTAAATAAGAAATTATCCTCGGAGAGGGGGTGAATCAATTAGATTTGTTTTATATGAAAAAAAATAAGGGTTTTACACTAATTGAGCTTTTGGTTGTTATCGGCGTCATCGCCATATTAGCAGCAATTGTTTTGGTCGCCGTTAACCCGGCCCGAAATTTTGCCCAAGCCAGAAACACTCAGCGACGGAATGACATTTACCAAACTCTTAATGCTTGTCACCAATTCGCTGTTTCCAACGATGGCAATTTCCCAGCGGCGATCACAAGTTCGGCGACAGACATTGGTTCCGGTGGTTTGAATTTAGCTACAGATTTGGTTCCGGCTTATATTCCGGCGGTTCCATTTGATCCAGCCGATGGTGATGCGGCCAGTACCGACTATGTTTTATTCCAGGAGGCAGATGGTCGCTTAACGGCCAGCGCTTCTAGTGCGGAGCTGGGTGAAACGATCACCATCACGCGATAGACAATCAACCCCCCCGAGGTTGCCCAGATCGTGTTAAAAGCGTGACCTCGGGATAAACGATAGCTTTTGCCTTCCAGGTAAATTTATTTTTATGTTTATTCTTTCCACTCTTCACGATCCAGAAGGTAGATTTTTGCCTCTGATAAAAAAAGTTCGTGAGAAGCTGGTTGTTTATCCTAATCAGATAATTATTGCCTATACTAAGGCCACTGACAAAAAAGTCATTGAATCATTAAAAAAATTAGGTTGCCAGCTCGTTATCGGGGGTCAGTGGGGAGAGGCTCGGAAAAGAGCTCTTGAGATTGCCCTTCAAACAGAAACTGATAATTTTTTTGTTTGTGATTTTGATAAAATTTTTCATTGGCTTGAAGTTGCCCCCAAGGAATTAAAAGAGATATTAGCCAAACCACTTCCTCAAGATTTTTTGATTTCGGGTCGGGGTCCAAAAGTTTTTTCTACTTACCCCTTTTCTTGGCAAAAAACGGAAATCATCACCAACTATTTAGTTTCAAAGGTAATTGGCTTTCAAGTTGATGTTTTGGCGGCCACTTTTCTATTTAATCGTCGAGCGGCTAAGGTAATGCTTAATAATTCACGAGAAAAAAGCTGGGGAGCTTGTGTTGAATGGCCGTTGCTTGTTCATCAAACTGGACTGAAAATTGGTTATCAAGAGGTTAGAGGTTTAACTTGGGAAGACCCGGATCGGTTTAAAAAGGAAATTAAAAAATCTGGCGGTTTGAAAAAATGGCAAACTATAAACTATGATTCACTTGAGGAATGGGAAAAAAGAATTGATTTTCTTTCAATCATGTTCAGGGTTTTTAAACGTTTTCAGAACTGATGATACAATTAATCTTGTATGTGGACTTGCTCAAAATGTGGGAGAATTTTCAAAAAAACCAAACAACCTCATAGTTGTCGAAAAATTCCTTTGGAGCAACACTTCAAGAACAAAGAAAAAGCAAAAGACCTTTTTGATTTTCTGGTTAAACAAATTACCAGTCAGATTGGTGAGTGCCAAATAATTTCTCTTCCCTGCTGTGTTCATTTGTTTGGTAAAAATGACTTTTTGGCCGCATTGCCAAAAAAAGACAGATTAGAGGTCAGGTTTGCTTTAGACAGAATAATCAAAAGTCCAAGACTGAAGCAGGTTGTCCCTTTGTCTAAAAAAACATTTAAAAACTGCTTTGATATTTACTCTTTAGAAGAGTTTGATGATGAATTTATTGAATGGTTGAGGCAGTCCTATCATTTAATGGACTAGAGAAAATCATTAGATTCTATTCGCCAATCCTGGACTTTTGGTGAGGAAAGTCATATATTTAATTGGTGACCAAAAAAAATCAGGAGATTGAATTTTTAAATCAGAAAAAGAAAGATCATCAAAAACCAATTATTGGGATGGTCTTTTTGCTGTTTTTCTTAATTTTGGTGGGAGTTTATTATTCTTCGAAGTTGGTAAAAATATCAGCTCCCTTCCGGTTTCCGACACCATCTTCGTCTGGTGATCCTTTGGTCCCTCTCTCTTCCCAAGAAGCAATCTTTGAAAAATTCACCTCAGAAGCTGATTATAAGGCCTATTTAGATGAGTCTCCCGAAGAGTTAGCCAAGATGATGGGTAGGGGTTTTCCGATTGAAGCCATTGGGGACAGATCATTTGCAGCTGAAGATATGAGAATGGAAGCCATGGCTCCGGGTCTTGGTGGGGCTGCCTTGGAAAGAGTTTCTGAGACTAATGTTCAAGTAAAGGGGATTGATGAGCCGGATATTGTCAAAACTGATGGTCAGGAAATCTATTTTTCGCCTCAGTCACCTTATTTAATTCGCCAGCCAAGAAATGTTGTTTTTATGGAAGAAAGCATCATTCCTCCGCCGAAGATAGCCAATGGGACCAAGGTAATTAGGGCTTTTCCACCGGCACAATTAAAAAAAGAAGCGGAAATTTCTCAAACCGGTGACTTGCTTTTGACCAACGAGATATTAGCCATCTTCGAAAATAATGAGCGTATTTCAGGTTACAATGTTTCTCGCCCTGAGTCGCCAATCAAAAAATGGCAAATCGACTTTCAGGACAATCATTACCTGGTTAACGCCCGGCTTTATCAGGGGAAGGTTTATTTTGTGACCGCTGGTCCGGTAAATTATGATATCCCCTGCCCGATTGAGCCTTTGATTTTCAACCAGAGGAGTTTGGCAATAAGTTGTACAGACATTTATCATCCCCGAACTATTGTCCCGGTTGATGTTAATTATCATGCTTTTGTATTGGATCCTCAAAGCGGTGAAATTGAAAAAAACATTTCCTTGATTGGCTCAACCAGTAACTCGATGATTTATATGTCAGAAAGTTCTCTTTATCTTACCTATACTTACCAAGCGGACCATTTTGAATTAATGGCGCAATTCATTGAAGAAGAAAGTCAAAGTCTACTGCCCGAGTCTTTTCGGGAAAAGATAAGATTGTTGCGAAGCTATGATTTGAGTTCAGCGACAAAGATGATGGAGTTTGACTCTCTTTATGAAAAATATTCTCGTTCCCTTTCTAAAGATGAACGATTGAGGGTTAATAATGAATTCCAAAACCAACTTCAATCTTTTTTCCAAAAGCGTATTCGTGATTTGGAAAAGACAGACTTGGTAAAAATTGGTTTAGACGATTTCACCATTACCGCCAGCGGCAATTTTCCCGGAAGACCGCTGAACCAATTTGCTCTCGACGAGTACCAAAATTATTTGCGAGTCGCGACGACGGTGAATAGTTGGGGTAGGGCCGGTGGGGAAAGCGCCAATGATGTTTATGTTTTAGATCAATATTTAGATCAAGTTGGTTCGGTTTTAGATTTGGGGTTAGGGGAGAAGATCTATTCGGCGCGATTCATTGCTGATAAGGGCTACCTGGTCACTTTTCGACAGATTGATCCTTTTTATGTTTTAGATCTTTCAAATCCCAGGGACCCTCAAGTTACCGGAGAGCTTAAAATTCCCGGTTACTCTTCTTATTTACACCCGATTGATAAAAATAAAATTCTTGGGATCGGGAAGGAAGGATCAAAGGTCAAAATATCTTTATTTGATGTTTCTTCGCCGACCAATCCGCTTGAAGTAAGCAAATATTTGATGGATGAGTACTGGTCAGATATTCTCAATACTCATCACGCTTTTTTGCTTGACAGCCAGCACCAGATCTTTTTCTTACCGGGAAGCAGGGGAGGTTATATATTTTCCTACCAGGACAACCAACTTAGTTTAACCAAAGCAATCGCTGATATTCGCGCCAAGCGGGCCATTTATATTAACGACTATCTTTATGTGATTGGTGAAGACAAAATTGTTGTTCTTAACGAGGCTGATTGGCAAGATGTTAATCAGCTAGAGTTTTAAGATTCTTCTTTCTTCCCCCCCCCGGCCTGCCCGACTAAATACGAAATTGTCAACCCCCGAGGTTGACATATATTGCAACCTCGGGGAGTTCATAGAAAACTTCTACTTGACAACCCCCCTAGGGGGGGTATAATACTTTTTGGTGTTAACCATGCCCAAGAGTAAACCTCACAATCCTAGCCTTACCAGCCGAATGAACTATTTGATTGGTCATCTGAAAGCCAATTTAAAGATGATTGAGGGGGGTCGGTATTGTGTTGATGTTATCCGCCAAAACCAAGCGGTCATTGCCGCCATTAAAAAAGTTAATGAGAAAATATTGGCCGACCACCTTGATTCTTGTGTAACCCGAGCCGTTAGGGGTAAAAGTGAGAAGGAGAAAAAAAGAGTTTTTCAGGAAATTTTGGAAGTATTCCAAGAAAAAAATTGAATTATTGTCTCCCAAAACATAAATATAAATAATCGGTTTCAAAATGCAAATAAAAGTTGAATTAAATAAATTGGTTATCTTTGTTCCTTTGATTTTAATCGTGGCGGGAGTGGTTATTGGTTTGTTTCAAAGAAAAACCGAGCCAGTCAAAGAAAATGCTTTGGCAAGTGATCCATCGTTAGTTCGACCAGCGGTTCTTTCTGAAAAAGAAAATGGATTTTTAGGGGAAAAGGGTGAGGTGGTTGAAGCGGTAGAAGGATTGGTTTATCTTGACGAGGCCAAGGTTAATGATGGAAATCTTCACTCTTTTAACTATTATTCACCTCAGGAAGACAAAACCATTTATTTTTTTGTAATCAAGGCCTCTGACGGAACTTATCGGGTGGCAGCTAATGCTTGTGAGGTTTGTTTTGACTCACAAGAAGGCTTTAATCAAGTTGGCGATTTAATCAGATGCGAAAACTGTCGAACAACTTATTCAAAAGACGAGATTGCCCTCCAAAGAGGTGGGTGCAATCCTCGGCCTATAGATTCTGATGCTTTGGTTGAATCGGGGCAAGTAATTGTGAAAGTAGATGATATTCAAAAAGCGGCCGATCTTTTTTAAAATAAATAACTGGTTTCAATAATATTTTGCAGAATAATGTCAAGTAAAAACAAACAAATGACTCTCCATATTGATGGAATGCATTGTGCTTCTTGTGAATTAATTGTTGAAAGAGAGCTTTTAAAAGAAAAGGGGATTAAAGTGGTCGAAGCATCAGCGGCCAACGGTCAGGTTAATATATTTTATCAAGGCCAAAAGCCACTGATGAAGAAATTTGAAAAATTTTGTTTCAACCAAGGCTATCGTTTATTAGATCAGCCAGTTTCAAAAAAGGAGAAAACTTCAATCCTGACGGTAAAAAATGGGCAATTGTTGCTGAATCGAGAGAAACTTTTCCCGATCGTCCAGGGGTTATTGATCATTTCAGTCCTACTGGTTTCTTTTTGGTGGTTAACTCGTTCTCAGTTGGCTTCAAGGGTGGTTGTTAATGCTTCTTCACCGCTATTGGCTTTTTTAATTTTTGGTTTAGTCGCCGGAGTTTCCAGTTGTGCTGCTTTAGTTGGGGGGTTAGTTTTGTCGATGAGTAAACGCTGGGCTGAAGTTTACCAAAATCAAGATTCTTCTTGGAAAATATTTCAGCCTCACCTGATGTTTAATTTCGGTCGGCTCGCTTCTTTTTTTGTTTTAGGTGGTCTTTTAGGAGCCTTAGGAGAAGTGATGCAGCTTTCTTTAACAGCGGCCTCAATATTAACAATTCTTGTTTCAGTGATAATGGTTTCTTTTGGTCTTCAGATGTTGGGGGTAAAAATGTTTTCAAGGTTTCAGCTTAGTTCGCCGAAATTTTTTTCCCGTTGGATTGTTAATGAAAGTAATTTTAAAGGTCGGCTAATGCCGGGGATTTTAGGAGTTTTAACCTTTTTCTTGCCCTGCGGTTTTACTTTAACGGTTCAAGGTTTGGCTTTAGCTTCGGGAAGCATGATTCAAGGAGCGATGATGATGTTATCTTTTGCCCTTGGGACTTTGCCAATTCTTTTGGCTATTGGACTTTCCAGCCAAAAAATAGTTTTCAAGCCTCAGTTGGGGAAAGTATTTTTCAAAGTCGCCGGCGTCGCAGTCATTCTTTTTGGTTTTTACAATTTTAACTCTCAACTGAATGTCTTAGGCTTACCAAGCCTTAATGACTGGGTGATTTTTTCGAGCTATTCAGCTGAAGCAGTCGCGACGGAACCAAACGGTTTTCAAGTTATTAAAATGGACGCCTTTGCTTATGGGTACGAACCAAGCTATTTCAAGGTTCAGGTCGGGATTCCGGTTCGTTGGGAAATCAGCAATCAGGGAGTTAGCGGTTGTACGAATGCGATTGTCTCTCGGAGTTTGTTCGAGGGTCAGGTTGATTTGAGTCAAGGGCTGACAATCAAAGAGTTTACTCCAGAAAAACCTGGCCGTTACAAATTTAGCTGTTGGATGGGAATGGTTAATGGAATAATTGAAGTGGTTGATTCAAGCGGATCATCTGGTCCAGTTATTAAAGGTCAAGAAAAGGAGATTCCATCTGGGGTCCAAGGTTGTGGTTGTAGTGGAAGTTAGTGGGAGTGATAGTTTTAGCTTCAAAAAAATGAAAAAGAAAAAAATAATCTTAAAAATTCAGGGCATGCATTGTGCTAGTTGTGCGCTAAATATCGAAAAAATTTTGACTGATAAAGAAGGAATCATTTCAGCCAAAGTTAATTTTGCTTCGGAAAAGCTTTATTTAGAATATGATTCGAAAAAGATTGTCCTGGAGGAAATCCGATCTTTTGTTAAGGAATCTGGTTTTCTTTTGGTTGAGGGTAGTCAAGCGAACCCCAAGGCATATCTTAAGAAATTAAAAAAAACTTTTTGGCAGTCATTAATCTTGGGTTTACCCTTGCTCTATCTAAGTATGGGCAAGATGTTGGGTTTACCAATCCCGGCTATTCCTTTGAGGATTAATGCTTTAGTTCAGCTGATAATTACAACTTTCATCATGCTGCTCAACGCCCATGTTTATGTTTCTGGTTTAAAGAAATTAATTCAGCGTAATCCCAATATGGATTCTTTAGTTGAAACCGGAACTTTGGCGGCCTATTTTTATAGTCTGGTCGTGACAGCGTTGGTTTGGTTTTCCCCTTCATCTGTTAGGGATACTCATCTTTACTTTGAGGGGGCGGCTTTTATTTTAGTCTTTATTTCTTTGGGTAAATATTTAGAAAGCTTGACAAAAGGTAAAACTACTCAGGCGATTGAAAAACTGATCGATCTCCAGCCAAAGCAGGCAACCATAATTAAAGGCGGTCGTGAGACTAAAGTCTTGGTTAGCCAGGTTAAGAAAGGGGACATTTTATTGGTCAAGCCCGGAGAGAGCATTCCGATTGACGGAAAAGTAGTTGAGGGTTATTCGGCGGTCGATGAGAAGGCAATTACCGGTGAGAGCTTGCCGGTAGAAAAAAAGGTTGGCGATTCGGTTTTTGGGGCGACTCTTAACCAAACCGGGGTGATTAGAGTGATGGCAGAAAAAGTGGAGAGTGAAACAATTTTGGCTCAGATTATTAAGATTGTTGAAGAAGCGGTGGGGAGCAAGGCACCAATTCAACTTTTGGCCGATAAAATTTCCTTTTATTTCGTCCCGGCTGTGATGGGAATAGCGGTTTTGACTTTCTTGGTTTGGCTACTGTTTGGTCAGGGTCTTGTTCTTGCCCTAACAGCTTTTGTTTCAGTTTTGATTATTGCTTGTCCCTGTTCCTTAGGGTTGGCAACTCCGACAGCGGTGATGATGGGAACCGGCCTGGCGGCTCAAAACGGAATTTTGATCAAAAGCAGTCGGGCCTTAGAGCAGGCCGGCAAGATCGACACGGTTGTTTTTGATAAAACCGGCACTCTGACTAAAGGAAAACCTGAAGTAACTGAGGTTATGGTTTTAAAAAATGATTGTTCTGAAAAAAAACTAATCAAATTGGCGGCCTCAGTGGAAAAGAATTCCGAACACCCCCTGGCTCAATCTGTTGTTTCATACGCTCAAAAGAAAAAAATCAGCTTACTGCCGGTTAAAGATTTTCAAGCTCTTGTTGGCCTTGGGGTAAGGGCGCGTTTATCAAAGAGTGAGGTGATGTTGGGCAACCAGCGGTTAATGGAGGAGAATAAAATTTCAATTGGGTCACTGAAGCCCTCAGCGGCAAAGTTTGAAAGGCAAGGAAAAACAGTCATGTATTTATCTTTTAGAAAAAAAGTTTTAGGTTTCTTGGTGGTGGCCGACACTCTTAAAAAAAGTTCTCAAGAAGCGGTTAATAAGCTCCATCAATTGGGCAAGCAAGTGGCGATTATCACGGGTGACAATCAAAGAGTCGGTCGCTCGATTGCTCAAAAGTTAGGGGTTGATCAAGTATTATCTGAGGTTTTGCCTCAGGAGAAGTCAGCTGAGGTGAAAAAGCTTCAGCAAAAAGGTCATCAAGTGGCGATGGTTGGTGACGGGATTAATGACGCGCCAGCGCTCGCTCAGGCCGAATTGGGAATTGTGATGAGTTCGGGAACAGACATTGCCATTGAAGCCGGAGAAGTGATTTTGATGAAAAATGATCCTTTGGGGGTAGTGCAAGCCATTGATCTCAGCCGGTTTACGATGAAAAAAATCAGGCAAAATTTATTTTGGGCATTTTTCTACAATAGCTTGGGAATTCCGATCGCCGCTGGAATACTTTATCCGTTTACCGGTTGGTTGCTCAGCCCGGTGGTCGCCGCCGCCGCGATGGCTTTTTCTTCGGTGAGCGTGGTGACCAACTCTCTGTCAATGAAATTGAGTAAATTTGCTCGAAATTGATTTAACCCCCGAGGTTGCCTACCTAGGCAACCTCGGGGGTTGACAGGATAATCCTGAGACTTCACCTATCCCCAAAGCTTTGTATAGTCCCAATCCCATGAGGAAGTATGAGACAAAAATAGAGGAGGCAAAGGCTACACCAGCTTTCAATGCTTTCTTTCCGTTACCCGTTGCCAATATTGTTGTCATCAGGATTATTAAGACTGCAAAAGCACAAGGGTTTATTGCATCCACAATGCTGGCTCCAATGACTACGGCTATGGTTAAATCCAATCTTTGGTCTTGAGCTTCTTTTTGAGATTCACTATTAAGATTAAATTGCTCTTCGGTTTGTTGTAAAAATATCTCAGCTTCAGGAATAAAGTTTTCGATAATCGGTTTGTCCCCTACGATAGCTTTATTGCCAATAACTACAGCAGGAACTCCTTGTGCTTCAGTTGGGATGCCTCGTTCACTTAAAAGCTTATTAAAAAGAATTGCATTGTCTCGATTAAAATATATCTCTTTCTTTTCTACGGAGTATTTATTCAGCAAATCTTGGTCCTCAAAATACTTTTCTACCTGCGCGCAATGCGGACACCCTGTTCCGTAAAATAAATATATTACTGGAAAATCTTTGGCGATTATAGGAGTAGAAATCGTTAGAAAACAAAGTGAGAAAAAAAGAGCTGTAAGTACTCTTGAGAGTAATAGTTTTTTGTTTTTCATATGTTTATTTTTCAATTTTAATGGCCTTACCGTTAATTATGCCTTCAGCCAATTTTTTATATGCTTTGTCTAACACCCTGGCGAAAGTCGATTGAGATATTTTCATTTTTTTAGCTGCTTCTATCTGTTCTAAACCATCAACATCGTGAAGTTTTAGAGCCTCTAGTTCGTCATGCTCTAAAACAACCTCTTCTAGCATCCTTAGAGGGATGCCTTGAGGCTTAAAGTAATATACATTTGGTCTGAACCGCAAACAGCGGGGTTTTTTAGGTCTCGGCACGATAATTTCCTTATAAATTGTTACAATAAAGATGGCTGGCCCCTAGCCCCGCACCATCTTTTGATGCGAGGCGGGGGTCGTCTTTATTTTGCCTCGTTTAGTTCTTTTTCCTCTTTCTTGACATCTTCTAGCTCTTCCTCCAGAGCTTTTCTATAGTCAACGAGAGCTTTTGATTGGTCTTGTTTGGTTTGGGGCCAATTCCGACATCCAAAATACCTTCCCATTCCACGACCAGCTCCAAATCTTCGCTTCCGGCCTAATCCTAGGCCACAAGGACCAAAGCCTCTACCTGTTTTCGGACCCATTCCTTGGGGACCTGTTTTATCAAATCCGGGCATGTTTCTTCACCTCCTTACAAGATGTAAATGATAATAGTAATGAATATATACCCATTATACAAATTGCATGTAGAGGTTGTCAAGTCTTAATGATTATAAAAACATAAGTAGAGGTATCCATTAAATTTGATTGAAATAAACTCATCTCTTCTTTTGTATTACTGGTGTAGATAGTTCTCAGCAATTTTTCAAGTTTGTTGGTTATTATCTTCATTATTAACAGTAAATGTTTGTGAAAGGAGGTGAAAGAATATGAATAAGAAATCAATAGTACTTGGAGCGACAGCATTAGTGCTAGGAGGATTCATAATGATGGGTTCTAGCGTAGCTGAAGCTTATCAAGGAGACCCAAGTGTTCAAGGTCCAAACTGTACAGCTGAAAGACATGAAGCGATGGAACAAGCATTTGAAAATAACGATTATAATGCTTGGAAAGAGTTAATGTCAGGTAAGGGTCGAGTTACCCAAGTTGTTACAGCAGAGAATTTTGCAAGGTTTGCTGAAGCTCACGAATTAGCCGAAGAAGGTAATTTAGATGGAGCCAAGCAAATTAGACAAGAGCTTAGACTTGGTTTAGGTAATCGTAATGGTGACGGTTCAGGCCAGGGTAATAAAGGACAAGGTGCGGGTCGAGGATGGAATCGTTAAAACGATTCATAAAGCGCAGGCTCCCATAGCTATAGATGTGGGAGTTTATGCGTAGATAGAATATTCAAATGTGATAACTTATACTAAGTTTAGTTGGGAGGTGAAAGAATATGAATAATAAAATTTTAATGTATGTAGGCATAGCTTTATTTGTTGGAGTGTTGGGAGGATATGCTATTACCCAATCAAAACAGGCTAATACTCAAACAAGTGAGTTGAGTTATGGTAACGGGGTTGGACAAGGTCAAAATGGACAACCAGACAGGGGTAATTGTTTAGCAGATGATTGTTTATTGGTTGATGACTTGGAATATCCGGTAGGAGAACTATCTCCTGAAGTGCAAAGTGCTTTAGACGAAGCTATTAATGATGAATATAAAGCCCTTTCTACTTATGAGTCAGTAATTGCAAAGTTTGGAAGTGTTAGGCCTTTCTCAATGATTAAAGGTGCTGAAGAACAGCACATTGCTTCACTTAAAGCTATTTATGACAAGTATGGATTGGAAGTGCCATCAAATACCTGGCCAAGTAAGGTATCAGCACCAGCCACACTACAAGAGGCTTGTCAAATTGGTGTAGATGCAGAGATTGCTAACGCGGCTTTATATAAAGATGAATTACTACCAGCAGTAGAAGGATACGAAGACATTGTTGCAGTATTTACCAATCTTATGAACGCTTCAGAACAGAAGCACTTACCTGCTTTTGACAGGTGCAACTAACAAAGAATTCGAATGAGAGGAAAGCCGTTTTATCTCATTCCATCTGGTTTTTAAAAGTTCTGCTTGGACTACGTCATTAAATGCTGAAATAATCTTGTTTATTGAGATATGTAGAACTCTAGAGCTAGGGAGCTGATTTGTTCTTAATCTAACCACTAGAGATTACCGTATTTTTTATTAAGAGAAGCTATTCTAGAAAGTCCTCTTAAATATCCATAGAACATATTGAAGAAAAGTAAAAGAATATCGATTAACTTTGGAGTTCCCCCCGAGAGTATCACTTTTTTCAAGAATGAAGCAACGGCACCTCCGAAAGAAAAATACAATACTATGACTCCAAGGATAAACGACGTTAGAAAACCACCGACGAGTTTTTTTCTTTTTAAAATACTCTTAGCAATAAAAAATACAGCTTCGATAATTAAGACATTAAACAATGTGTATTTTTCTAATGTCATATCATTGGAAATAAATAACCACGATTATTTAAAACTATAGCAAAATGTTTTACCAACTCCCGAGGTTGCCCAAGTAGGCAACCTCGGGATGTTTTGCTTTTTCTATTTTCTAACCAATAAAACCGCGTTGGCTAAATTACGACCTGGGCCGACTTTATAGCCGCCGGACCAGAGTGCCGTTGAGCCACCGTTATCCAGGTTAATCGCGTTTTGGATACCCAAGGTATGTAAGGCTTTGGCAGACTCAGCCACAGTTGCGCTGTGGACAACGCCGATGTAAACGGTGCTACCGGTTGCCCCGATAAAACTGCGACCGCCTCGGGCGCCTTCCTTGGGTTGACCGCCGCCGGTAAAAACAATATTGCCATTGTGAACTAACAGCGGTCGGTTGGCGATGACAGCGTCTACCCCGGTGTCTCGGCCCCATTCCAGGGATTGGGCCATAAAACGAGCTGTGTTGCCGTAGAAAGCGGCTACTGGCACGGTACTGTAGACATTATTGTCGGAATTAAAATAGACTTTATTTTTATTCATCAGTAAAGTGTCAAAAGAGTTTTTCTTGTCGGCGCAAGAAGGGTAAGAAGCCGGGCAAAAGTAGCTGCCGTTGATACCGGCAAAAGCACCGTTGCGGGAGGCAAAAGTAGAGAGCGATTCAACCGGACAATCATTGTGGCAATCTGATTCGGCGGCCGTGTCGACCACCACCCGGGCTGAATTCAAGTCGGCGGTGACGATGCTAACGAGAAAAGTTCCCAAGTCAGTCCTGACTTTTTGGCGGCGGTAGCCTGAAGAAGGCGGGGCATTTTGCTCGGGCACGTTAGCCGGGATTTCAAATTTTGCTGCCAGGCTGGCTTGTTCTTTATCGATTGCCTTGCCAAGCGAAACGAAGATTGCCGAAGCTGAAGCATAGTTTCTTTTAGAAAGTAAACTCAGGGCTTCGGAATATTGATCGTCAAATTTTTCGGTTTTGTCTGTTTTCTCTTTTAGAGAAAGCAAGTTTTCATAAGTTTTGACGCTTTGTTGGTAAGTCTCTTGAATGTTTTCAATTTCTTCTTCGAGCAAGTTATTGCGAACTCTTTGATCTTCGCTTTTGAGAGCTTCCAGCTCTTGATTCATCAGAATTGATTGTTTTTTAAGATTGACTTTTTCGCTTTCAGATTGGTTAACATGACTGACCAAATCTTGTTTTTCCTGCCAAAGAACAATCAAGCTCGGAACAATGAGAGGAATTAAAAAAAATATGCCAAATATTGCAACCCAACCGAAGACTTTTTTTGCTTTTAATTTTAATTTCTTATTTATTTTAGGCAGTTTCATCATTAAGCTAGTATAAGGGAAATATGTGACAGATTTCAATTTCACTTGGTTTTTGATTAGTTATTTTTTTGGGAAAAGTGATTATTATAGTTGATCACTTTCCGTTGCCTATTCTAACTTTCTTTAAAACCTGCTAAAATGGATAAAGAGGAGATATGAGAAACCGGGTTGGACTAGGAACCTTTCCGCTGGCAAGTGTTTTTTCGAAAGTCACCAAAAGTGAGGCTGAAAAAATTGTTAAAACTTTTCTCAGTCATGACGGTTATTTTATTGACACCGCCCCACTTTATGGCTTTGGTAAAGTAGAAAGACTTTTAGGAGAAGTATTGAAAAAAATCCCCCGAAAAAATTATTCCCTGATGAGCAAATGTGGGTATGTTGATGTTAAAGGTAAGACTTTTAGGACGGTTAAAAAAAGTTGTCGGTATGATGACATTATTAATGAGTGCGAAAAGTCCCTTAAAAGATTAGAAACTGATTTTATTGACATTTATTTTGTCCACACCCCTGATCCCGGCATCCTTTACGATGAAACCATGGAGGCCTTGGTTAAACTTCAAAAAGACGGGAAAATAAAAAAGATTGGTGTTTCTAACGTCGACCTTTCGGAATTAAAAGGCTACAATAAAGCTGGAAAAGTCAAGTTTGTTCAAAATCGGTTTAGCTTGGTTAACCAAAGCATTGACGAACCGTTTAAAGAATATCTTTTAGAACACAAAGTTCGTCTAATTCCTTATTGTCCAATTGAAAGAAGCCAGTTGTCTGATCGGGTTTTAAAACCAATCAGGTTGAGGCCAAAAGATTTGCGGGTTGGCCGGTCGGACTGGAAACCTCGCCCGTTAAAAACAATCACTTCCTGGGTCAATGATGTTCTTTCTCCGGTTGCTCAAGACTTGGGTGTTTCTGTCGAGCAGTTAGTGATTGCTTGGGAGTTGGCCCAAAAATATGTTGGTTTTGTGATTGTCGGGGCCACTAGTCCCGAACAAGTACTGGTCAACTTGAAAGCCAACCAGGTTAAGCTTACGCCCGGGGTTTTAGAAAAGATTGATTATGCCTACCAATGGTTGGAAGAAAAAATTAGTGAAAAGTACGAGAAATCAGTTGCTGACTTCAGAGGTCTAAACGAAAAATTCTACTAGTAATAAAACCGACCCTTGTTTCTGAAATTAATCTTGAAAAGATGATGTGGTTAAGTTTATGCTAAGATAAATCGATGACCAAAGTGGCTGTTTTTGATTTAACCGGGTGCCAGGGGTGTGAATTCCACCTTCTTTCCCTCAACGAACAACTTTTGGATATTTTCCAAAATTTTGAAATCACTAATTGGCGCCTCCTTTCCCAAGATTCAAAAAACGACTTTGATATCGCCATCATCGAAGGGGCGGTGACGACCAAAGAGCACATTAAATTGCTTAAGGAAATCAGGGAAACTTCCAAAGTGGTTATTGCCATTGGTGCTTGTGCCATTTCCGGTAACTTTTTTGCCGAGTTAACCCCGGATCAGAGAAAAAAACTAGCTCCCAAAATCTACGACGAGAAATACCGTCTTAAAGCTGAGTTTTTAGAGCCAG
The DNA here is from genome assembly GCA_042570465.1 of Patescibacteria group bacterium. Lineage (GTDB taxonomy): Bacteria > Patescibacteriota > Microgenomatia > PFEM01 > JBHPGO01 > JBHPGO01. Next base: position 14,814 of record JBHPGO010000002.1, on the reverse strand, counting down.
TTGAAAAATACATTAAAGTTGATGAGAAGATCCCTGGTTGTCCGCCGAATTTAGAAATTTTTAAAAAAACCTTGATCAAGTATCAAGGCAAAGAAGTTACTTCCAAAATTAAAGACGTTGTTCCTCCTGATTATGTAGCCAAAATTGAAGGCCATGGTCAGTTGAAAATCAACTTTAAACAAAAAAAGGTTGAATTTGAGGTTGAAGAAAGTGAAAGGTTAATTGAGGGCTTATTGCTTGGCAAAAATTTTTCCCAAGCGCCGGTGATTAATTCCCGAATCTGCGGGATTTGTCCGGTGGCTCATAATCTTTGCTCTTGGAAGGCAATTGAAGATGCTCTGGGGGTTGAGCCGGCTCCAGAGGCAATCATTCTTAGGGAATTAATGTCCAGCGCTCAGTTGATCAAAAGCCATTTGGTTCACCTCTTTTTCTTAGTTTTACCTGATTTTGCCAATCTAAAAAGCGCTCTTGATCTTTCTCAGCGATACCCGGCTGAGTTTCATTTGATGCTGAACATTAAAAGAGTCAGTGAAAGAGTTCTTGAGGTAGTCGCCGGTTCAACCGCTTTTCCGGTCAACACTACCTTGGGGGGTTTTGTTAAGCCTCCTAAGTTAGATGGTTTGCTTTCATTGAGGGAATTAGCTGATGACGTGATTGATGAAGCTCAAGATTTGGTCAATCTTTTTGCTTCTTTTACTGTTCCGCCAATAGATAGTTCGGTTGAATTTTTGTCAATCAAGCCACCTCATAACGAATATCCGCTTTATAAGTCGGTCGAGATCCCTCAGGTAAAAGAAAGTCTTAAAGATGGGTCAACGGCTAAGTTGGGGTTAGTTAATAATCAGGTTGTTAAGGTTGGAGCTTTGTCGAGAATTAGTCGGTATCAAGATTGTCTTCGGCCGCTGGCAAAAGAAATATTTGAAAGTCACCCCTTCGAGCTTAGAAATCCTTACCATAATAACTTGGCCCAAGCGGTTGAAGTCCTTCACTTTTTAGATAAAATAAGGTTTCTGGTGGGAGAACTGATCAATAAAGATTTATCAAAGACGAAGGGCCGGTCTCTTGAAAGTTGGCTTAAAGATAAAAAGAGCCAGGACTCTTTTTATGGAGAAGCTTGTTTGGAAGCTCCCAGAGGGGTTTTGATCCATCAGGTTAAATTAAATAAAACGGGCAAAATCATTGATTACAATATTATTCCTCCGACGCAGATTAATCTGGCTTCACTGGAAGTTGAAGCCCGGCAATTAGTCAAAGAAAGAAACGGAAGCGATGAGGAATTGGAAAGAGAAACCGAGATGTTGATTCGTGCTTTTGACCCTTGCATTACTTGTGCGGTTCACTAAGTCGTGAGCCACCTTCCAGGTGGAGCAATATTTCAGCTAGTCTCCTGGAGGGTGAAACGAGGAAGATAATATTTGTGTGTTAAAGGCTTTAATATTTAATTGAGTATACTTTTCTAAGTTTTCTACTTCTTTTTTATTTAAAACTTGGCAAGCTTGTCCCCAATGAAAAGAAACAATATCGCCGATTTTTACTTGAGGGACAAAGTCTCGATCCCAATTAATTTCTTTTTTAGTTTCCTCAGCTAAGTAATATCGATCGTTTTGTTGCTTTAGTGGTCGATTTTTGATTTTTATCCGCCAGCCGGCGGATTGATTTTTGATTTTGTTAACCCTTCCCCAGCCAATTCGGCAAATATCTCTGACTTTATCAGTGAACTCAACTTTGCCGGTAACTGAACCGATAAACAAGACATGGAAACTGTGGTGGGCCTTGGCAGCAGCGGGGATCGTGGCAACGGTTTTTTTAAGTTGAATTCGGTCCGGCAAACCCGGTTGGTAAAAATCATTTAAAATCATTTTTTTTAAAGCTGATGGAGGGATATTGTCAAGCAGCTGATTTCCCAGCCAATAGGCTTCAACTACCTTTTTATCAAAAGGATTTTTGATCCTGTTGCTGTTGGCAATCAGCCGATAATAAGGATAGGCGGCAACAAAACGGCTCAAGATTTTTCTTGATTTTTCAGCCAAGACCTTCTCGCCCTTAATAAAACCAATCAAGGAATCAAGGCTCTCTTCACCCTCGGGTCCGCAAAAACCGAGCTTGAATGGGGGAAATCCGTAAATTGCGGCTAATTTTAGTCCAGACATTAGAATTTTGATACCGGCGAGGTTGTCCGGAGGGGTTTTTGGAGGCGAGAAAAGGTAACAGTGAGAACGCCTCCAAAAATAAGGATCGCGCCGGCAATCTGAGGGGCAGAATAAGTGGAATTAATAAAAATGGTTGAAAGCAGGGCGGTTACTGGTGAACCGAGCACTAAGATGGAAGTTGCCAAAGATACTCGGACTAATTTGAGGCCAGTATACCAAGTAATGACAAAACCAAAAAGCAGTAAGCTAGTCAAAACAATCCAGCTGATTTGTTGAAGATTAAGTTGAGTAATTTGGTTTAGCTGACCGCGGCTCAGTAAAAAAGCGATGATAAAAAGTGAGCCAAAAAACATCCGGCCAAAGGCGACTGTTTTTACTGGCAGTGACTTGAGCGCTTTTTTTGAGATAATACTTTCAATGGCCCAAAGACTGGCCGCCAAAAGAATTAATAAGTCTCCTTGACCGAAAGTGACTGTGGTGAGTTTAAAAAACAGAGCGTTTCCGATGAGTAAAACAAAGGCTACCAGGTAAAAACGGCGCGATATTTTTTCTTTGAGAAAAAATAAAGCCAGTGGTGCGGCCAATAAAAACATATTTTTATGAATAAAAGATGCTTGAGCAGGGGAAGTTAGGGTCAGGCCTTTAAAAAAAAGTAAAAAAGGCAAGCCGCCGCCAACAATTCCGATCAAAAGCAAGGTCAGCCAATTTTTAAACTTTAGTTTATTAAAAGATTTTAAATTTGAGCTGATTAAGATTGAAGAAAAAATTATCAAAGCGACTAAAAAGTTTTTTGAACCGGTGAAAACATAAGGATCAAGACTCAAGCCCCCGATTTTATTAATAAAAATCGAGAAGCCGGAGATTATTGCCGTGGCTAATATCAAAACAGTTCCCGAGATTTCTTTTTTAGACAGCATGATTTTAATTTCTAATTAACTTAATTGATCTAATTTCTAAATTATTAAGGAAAAAACCATCAGTCATTAGCAATCAGCGTTAATATTTCTTTGGCTTGCTTTGTTGAGATTTTATTAATCGCCGCTTCCTGATAAGTCAATACATAATCACCCAGTTTGACTCCACTGTCGATCATTGAAGTATCTACCCAGTGTTCATGGTCAGGCTGTTTAATTTTTGCTTTTTTATCCTTAACTTGAATGACTTTTCCGGGAGTGGCCATGCACATGCATTCATCTTAACAGATCAAAAAAAGTTAATAAAGAGACACTTAATCTGACATGATATTTGCAAAACTTTTTTTAAAACAGGTCGCTTCAAATTCTTTTGGTTTTATCACTGGCGATTTACTTTCGCAAAGAGGTGTCAGATTAGGGAAACAAATAATGGTCAGTCAGCCTGTAAATAATTACATCTCGTACTGATTAATTTTTTGAGGGATAAGTTTAAGGATAGGTAAGAATACCAAGCCGCTGACCAGCCAGGAAAAAAGGTGGAACCACAGCTGGTTCAGGGCATAAACCTCTTTTAAGAAAAATATCCCCAAGCTTAGGCAAAGAGTATAGGCGAGGCATAAAAATGTTGCCAAGATGCCTCCGGGGGTGGTCGAAAGTTTTTCCGGATTTTTTTCCCAAAAATTGGGTTTAAGAGTGCCGACACCGAGGGTGATCATTACTAAAGTTAACCCCAGGGGGAGGTTAATGAGGAATAAAAACCAATACTGACCAAATGGTAAACCCAAAGACTTTATTGAAAAAAGGGTTGAAATTGTCATCCAAGCTAGAATCACCAAAAAAGAAGATAAAAATTTTTGCCAAAAGATTTTGATTCTTTTAATCGGAGCTGACCAAATAATCCAGCTGCTATGCCCCTCAAGACTGATCATGGGGAAGAAAAAGCGCATCGCCAAGACCGACGCCAAAAAGTTTACAAAAAGAAAGTTAGTCAAAATCAACTGGATTGGAGAGCCGTTTTCAAATACTTGCCCAAAGCGGTGGGCTGGCACCCGGTTAATGACCAAAAAATAGACCAGTTGTAAAAAAACTATGAAGCCGAGTTGAAAAAGTTGAGGAGAGGATCTGAAAATAACGAGCCAATCTTTTTCTGTCAGAGCACCGAACTTTCCTTTTAATAAATATGGAAAAGGCTTTGCTTTTTTATAAACTTTGTCCCAAGGGGCAGCGATAAATCGTCCGACAGCTGTTTTGTCAACTGCTTTTCGATAAAACTTTCCCCGGACTAAGAGTAAAGCGATAAGAATAAAAGTAAAAAAGCCAAATAAGAAAAACCAATTCCTCATTCCCAAGATTGGGTCAAGGGGCCAGAGGCTAACAAATTTAACCGCCCAGGTGGTCGGCAAGAAGGGATTCATTAGAAATTGCTGATCAAGAAGTTGGCTAATTTGGGCAATCTCTAGTTGGCCCAGGTTTTGAGTTAATTTGGAAGGAAGGAGGAGTTGGATCAGGCCCCAGCCTAAAAAGGGAATGATGCCCAATGCTCCCAACCAGACAGTTTTGCTTTTTAAATTTCCCCAGGGTCGGCTGATCAAGGTGGCCAGCAAAACTCCTAAAAGAGTTGCTGATAAGGCTAAAAACAAGGTCACTAAAATAAAGAGGCAAATTACCGGCAATGAAAGATTCAAGGCAAACCCATAACCAAAGATGACTGGCAAAGTAAGGGTCAGGAGTGGCCAACTGGAAAGCAGGGCCGTATCAATGAGGCGTAATTCAAAAATTGATTCGATTTCAATGGGCCAAGAAAAGATTAGTCGGTTGTCGTCTCTTTGAAAAAGGGTTCCCAAAGCAGTAATGAGTGAGGAAAAAAATGTCAGGACAAAGGTGAGGATAAAAGTTATTGCTAGGCTATAGATTACGATGGGTTGGTTAATATCTTGGTATTGTCCGAAAAAGGAAAAAGTAGTGTAGCTGAAAAAGAAAATTCCGATGGCTAAAATAAACATGAAGACTAAGATAATGATCATCACTAAAATTCGAGGCCATTGGCGGTGCTTAAAAAATGACCAAAATCGTAAAAACTGATTACCAAGAAGGATAAAAAAAGCTTTGTCAATCATGGTTGATAGGTTTCGATCCGGGATTGTTTCTTACGTCGTTAGCTTTAAGTAAAGCTCTTCTAAATGCTTGCCTTTTTGTTTGAGCTTTTCTTCCAGTTGGCTTAAACTGCCTTCAAAAATCAATTTGCCCTGATCGATGACTCCGATTCGGTGGCATATTTTTTCAGCCACACTCAGGGTGTGGGTAGAAACAAAAATTGTTCCTCCTTTTTTAGCAAAATCCCTGAAAAGGTCAATTGTTGTTTGAGCGCTTTGAGGGTCTAGCCCCAAAATCGGTTCATCGATCACCAGGACCTGAGGGTTATGAAGCAGGGCGGCTAAAATGGTCAACTTTTGTTTATTGCCTCGGGAGTAATCCTTAAACGGTCCATCAATGATTTTCCCGATTTGGTAAATGGGTGTTAATTGCTTAATTTTATTCTCGATATTTTTAACTTCAAAAAGACGACCAACTAGCCAAAGAAATTCCCGGCCGGTTAATTCAGGGTAAACATAAGGATCATCCGGAATATAGCCGATAATTTTTTTAGCTTGAACCGGTTGGGAGATTAAATCAAATTTGCCGATACTAATCGTTCCCGAAGTAGGCAGTAATATGCCGGTGAGCATCTTGATCGTGGTTGTTTTTCCGGCTCCGTTGGGACCAATAAAGCCGAAGATTTCTCCTTTTTTAAGTTCCAGATCCAGTTGGTTAACGGCGGTTAATTGATCAAATTTTTTAGTCAAGTGTTTGGTTTTAATCATCTTTTCTATCATACCACGAAATAATAAGATACAGCTGAAGTCATCAGCTAAGTCCAAAATGGCTTTGTCTTGTTGACAAGGGGAGTAAATTTTTGATAACTTGAAAGGTAGTTATTGTCTTTGTTTGAAGAACAAAGAGAGGGGGTGAAATATTGGTGAATAAAAAGGAATGGGATTGGGTGGATTGGACAAAAGTTGGAGCAATTTTTGTGGTTGGAGCTTGTTTGGGGATGGCTTTAGTAGCTGTTTGGGATATGGCTCATTTTGGAGCTGGTTTTGTCGGGTAATATTTTTTTATGACTTGGGAATGACTGTCGACCTGAGCAAGAATCTTTGATTCTGACTTGATAATTATTAGTAGATTAAAGGGGGTGAAATAATTTGGCGAAAAATAAGAATGAATGGGTGGATTGGATCAAATTAGCCGCCATTTTTGTAGTTGGTTCTTGTGTTGGGATGGCCTTGGTGGCTGTTTGGGATTTATTACCCCTGTTTTAATTAATTCAATTTAGTCTCAGTTATTAGCCGGAGTTTTTTTTGAAAAGCTCCGGTTTTTTGTGATTTTAATTACAGAATGATTTTAATAAATTTGTTTAAATTGAATAATGAAAAAATTACTTTTTGAATGTCCGCAAGACGGTCCTCTAAAGCAGGAAGAGGTGAGCTTTCTTTGTAACGTTTGCCATCAGAAAGATTTGTCAAAGGTAAAGGGGGCTTATGTTTGTCCCCAGTGTTTTTTAGGTCAGGACGCTTTCAAGTGTCGACATTGTGGCTCACGAGAAGTTAAGCTAAAAAGTTAGTTTAAATTAGTCTAGAACTACTGTAAAATACTTCTCATGATGGATAAAAGCTCAGCTTTTACTAAACTAGATAAGTTTTTAAAAACATTTACTTCTCGTTCTTATCAAAAAAATCAAGTTTTAATAAACGCTCAAGAGGAGCCACGAGGAATATTTTATCTTGAAAAAGGTTATGTTCGGCTTTACGCCATTTCTCCGGAAGGAAAAGAATTAACCCTCAATATTTTCAAACCAGGTTCTCTTTTCCCTTTGACTTGGGCGATTGGGAGAAGGCCTAATGGATATTTTTTCGAGGCAATGACAATCATCAAGGTTAAATTGGTGCCCAAGAACATTTTTTTAAACTTCTTGGAAGATCAGCCAGGTATTTTAAGGCATTTCACCGAAAGAATCTTAATTGGTTTAGATGGTTTTTTGACTCGGACCGAGTATTTGCTTTTTGGAAACGCCGCTCAGCGGGTAAGTTCAGTTTTGGTGATGATGGCCAAAAGGTTTGGTCAAAAAAATAAGGACGACTTAGTTGAAATAAATTTACCTCTGACCCACCAGTCAATCGCTGATTTGGCCGGCTTGACTCGGGAGTCAACCAGTCTGGAAATTAAGAAGCTGGAGAGAAAGAATTTGATCTTTTCTTCAAGAAAGATCATCACCATCAAGGATCTTGGTAAAGTGAAAGAGATTTGCCTTCTTTGTCGTGACGAGGAATCACTGCCTGATAGTTTTTAGTTTGAAGTTAAGGTTTTTTTTATTCGATCTTAAGAATCAGCCCCGAAACCTTGGTTACTTGTTCGCCTCTGGGAATTTCAAAAGAAAATTTGTCCTTAAGTTTTTTGTTCATGATAGCTTTTCCCAAGGGAGATTCCTGAGAAACTAAAAACAGGTTTTGGAGCTGAACTCGTTTAGGGGTGAAATATAATTGCCCAACTTGGCCATCATCATATTTAATCTCAACGTATGAAAAAGGAGTGACTGTTTTTGATTCAGTTTCTGAAATTTGGGTCAGTTCTTTTTGAAACTCCAGAAGCTCTTCGTGCTTGCTTTCGGCCAAATCAGCGGCATTTTCATAAAGGCGCCGATCACCTTGCTGTGACCTGGAAGCTCGTCTAAAATCCTTGGCGGTTTCTCGACTTGAAAGAGCTGTAATTTTGGATTTTTTAATTTCTGAGCTTAGTTCTTTCAAAAGGATTTTTTTTCGACTGCTTTTCATAGTGTTAATTTATAAAATATTTATTTTCTTGGTAATTTTTTTTTGGAGACTTGTCAAACAATTCAGATAGTTTTTAAAAATTGCTGAAGTTCATTTTTAAATTTTTTATTTTTGTAAGCCAGGGCCAGATTTGCCTTGAGCCAACGCAAAGGATCGCCGGTGGTGATCCAGAGGCCGTTTTTGATCGGTTGGGCGATGGCGATTTCATTTTCTGCCAAATATTCATTGGCATCGGATAACCAAAGTTCGGGAATTTGACTGCCTTTTTTACTGGTTGGTAAACTTGCTAAAACTTCAATTATCCGAGGGGAATACACAAATCTGCCGACCTGGGCGATATTTGAATGGGCTTTATTGGCTGGTAATTTTTCTGTCATAATCTCTACGCGGTGGGGATATTTTGAATCTTGAGCGTATTTGATACTGGCGTACAGATGAATTTCTTCCCAGGGTACTTCTTGGGCGCCAAGAACAACTGTCGGCCGAAATTTCTCAAAAATTTCAATCATTTCAGCCAAATATTGGCCTGGTTTATCTTCAATAACCATATCATCACCAAAGGCATAAACAAAAGAATCCTGGCCAATAAATGATTTAGCCACTAAAACTGGCGTCCCGTTGCCGTAGGGCAATCGTTTTCTGGGCTGGGGGATAAATTTAAATTCAACTTTTTTTTGAATTGTTTTTAAGCTGTCAAGCAAATGAAGCTTGTTGCCATTTTTAAGGGCTTTTTGCAAATTGGCATCTGGAGTAAAATATCTTTTAATTCTGGGGTCGCCATGGGAGTAGATGATACAAATTTGATTGATACCAGCTCCCATAAACTCTTCCACCAAATAGTGGATGACTGGTTTGTCTAGGACCGGAACTAAACCTTTTGGGCAACCTTTACTAGCTGGTAAAAAGCGAGAAGTTAAGCCGGCCAGAGCAATGACGCCTTTTTTAATTTGAGCCATTTGACCATTTTATCATCTCTTTTCAATTGTCGCCACCTTTTCCACCCCAGGGCCTGCCTGCCTGAATACGAACAAAGTGAGTTTTTGGCGGGGGTGACTTAGGTCCGCCTCGGATCGACCCGAGTCGAGACGCCACCTTTTCCACCCCAGGGGTGACTTAGGTTGACACCCCTGGGATATTATCAGTTTTATAGAGTATTCTTTAGTTTTGGGAGTGAATTGCTTATTTTATTCCCGCCTTGGGAGAAAGAGGGTTAAACCACCAAAGAGGAAGAGAAGTAATCCAAGGATTGAAAAGGTGATTGTTTCTCTATTGCCGGCCAAGGGTAGTTGGTCTCCATCTCCGGCAAAAGCAGGGCTAATGGTCGGTGTTGGGGTTGGTGTTGAAGACGGTACTGGAGTCCCCGTCGGCGTCGGGGTTGAGGTTGGCGTTGGGGTACCGGTTGGGCCAGGGGTACCGGTTGGCGTTGGGGTTGGAGTGTTTGTCGGCGTTGGGGTGGACTCGGGAGTTGAAGTTGGCGTTGGGGTGGACTCGGGTCCAGCCTCATAAACGACAAGATAGCTGATGTTGGGAGTTTGCTCGCTTTTATTTTTCCAATCAACTGTCCAAGAACTATTAGTGATGGTGACCTTGTCGCTGTTGCTGACTGAGGCTTTGACACAGAAAGTGGCTGTTCCACCACTAACAGTGACTGTTTTTTCGCTCCAAGAAATTGTCACGCCGTTTTTTTCAACCGAGCCGCTACCAGAGTCGTGTTTTTCGCCTCCGTCTGGGCAGTGTAAATCCGGTGGTTGTTGGCAGATAATTTCGGGTATTTGGCAAATATTTCCCCCCAGCTTGCTTTTGGCGGCGACGATTTTAAAATTGCCGAAGATGGCACCCGGGGCGACTCTTGAGTCAGAACAGCTGGTGTCAATTACGGTGTGAATTTGGTCATCAGTGTAAATCGAGATTGTGTTTGATAAGGTTCCCTGGTCCCAGGTTCCTTTAAAGGTGAATTCTTTACCTGGCTCAACTGTTTCATCAAAAACTGTCGCCTCATCTGATTTTTGAACTACCTTGACCTTGGCCGGTCTTTCTCCGGTATATTCCATTGTCATTTCAGTAATCATCCCTTCGCATTCACTGCATCTTGGGGCCATAATTTTTCGGACAACTAAAGCTCCGGAGATTAAGCCGCCCAAAAGAGTACAAATTGTGAGGACAACAAGAAGAATTTTTAGGTTTTTAGTCAGACCAATTTTAGGAAGCTTAAATCGGGGTGATTTCTTTTTCTTTGACTTGGCAGGCATTTTTTTTTACTAATTAAATTTTTTAACCACTTTCAGTCTACTTTAAAATATATCAAAAATAAAGTTACTGTCTATATGTAGATCATAAGATATTATTTTCTCAGTTGCAAGAAGATGACTTTTTTAACCCAAGGGTTGGATTTCAATGTTAGAATATTGTCAGTGAGCAAAGAGGATCTAGAATAATATTTTCTCTTATATGCTGAATTTATAGTATAATATTTTTTTATATGAGCTTTAGTGAAAGAGCATTGTTTGGTTTATCTTCACCAGAACAAGCCTCACTTGACGGTGGGGCAACACATGGTCCAACAATATTGTGTTTATTTAATGAAGAGCTAGTTTGGGCAACAGAGTATTATCAGAGAATGACCGATTCACCTTCAGGGAGTGGTTATCATGAAACTTATCTTGACATTCAGCCAGTTGTGGATTTATTGATTTAATATAGTTGAGCTTTTCTGTTAGAATTTAGCTATGTTTGAAGGGATTGATACAGTTTCCACCTTTTTTTCTGTTTTTATTATATTATTTTCAATATTCTTCATTTTTCTATTCTTCACCAGGAAGGGAAGACGCTCAGTTATCAGGCTAATGACTGGTGCTAAAGAGGTAGCTCTCTTGGGAAAAATTTCCTCGACTCATTTCAAAACCAGGATTGGTATCAGTGTTAAGCAAAGATTGGAATTGTATCAGTGCTCTGATGGGGCTAATCAGTACTTTATTCTTGAAAGTACTCATGGAGCCTTTGGTGGGAAAAGGAACTATATTAAGCTAACTCAAGAGTCATTAAGGGAGATTGATCAGTTGATAAAAGTTGGTTCAGTAGCAAGCCACAAGCAGAAAATATTTTAAGATATTTCCACTTCTTGAGTGACTTAGGTTCGCCTCGGGTCGACCCGCTTCGACGCGAGTCGAATCGAGTTGGGACGAGGAATTTGAAGTAGGTAGACACTTGTTCCTTTCTCTCATAATTATTTATCGAGTCCGCCAATCTCATTCAATTATTTTATGGCCTTTCTTTTGTATTAATGAATTAATTCATAGAAGCAAGTTAGGCATGAGCGATATTTAAGTTATTAATAGTAATTTGATATTAATCACCCACCAATCCTTTAAAATACATCCCACGATCGTGGCATCTAATTTAAAGGATTTAACTGATTAAGAAGTTAATGGGAAGATTTGAGCTTCATGGGTATCTTTAGTTTTCCCCAAAGAGTGTATTTAGTAGAATAGGGGTATGGATAAATCAGTTAGGCTTAGGGTTCATCATTTTTACGATGTAATTCGGGATTTTGGAGTTGGAAAGAAAATTGAACCTCATCCTGATGGCCATTCGTTCCATAGAATTGCCCAACTGATTCGCTCTAATCCCAAACTTAAAATCAAAATTGTTGTTGATTATGACAGTATTTGCGATGGTTGTTCTCACCTCAAGGGTGGCCATTGTGACGATGTGGTGAATCACAGAAAGGACTTTAAACTTAAGGAAGAATTTAATAACTATGTTGATAGGCGAATAATGGACAGATGTCAAATCAAAGAAGGTGAGATTTTAACTCCTTTTCAGCTATGTCAGAAAGCAAAATGTTACTTGGACAATATTGGCCTTGTGTATCTTGGAAATGATGAGTGGCATACGAAAGGAAGGAAAAAGAATGTTAACAAAGGTCTTAAGTATTATTCTCAACTTCATGGCTTTAGTTTTGATCCGGGAAAATAGAGAGTCAGTAGGAAAATTTGAGCTTAGAGCGTGCCTGAAATAATAAAAAACCTTCCCACATCACCCAAGTAAATCCCAATCGAAATTAAATCTTAGTAGTGTTGGCCGTCTTTTGACTATAAACAGGTCTTGACAAGAGACCTGTTATTCGGTATAATAAATATATTATGAACAGTGTTTCAATTTCTCAACTTAAGGCTCGACCCGCCAAAGCCATTTCCCAGGCGGCTGATTATCCTTTGGCAGTGGAAAAAAGGAATCAGGTTAAGGCCTACCTGGTTGGTAAGGAATTGTACGAGAAAATGGTGGCTTATATCGAGGATTTTATTGACCGTTCAGCGGTGGCTAAAACCGATTTTTCCAAGGGAAAAGATTTTGAGAAAGTAGCTAAAGAGCTAGGTCTATGAAGGTGATAATTTCTCCTCGAGCTGAAAAACAGTTCAAAAAAATCCCCAAAACTGACCAAATTGCCATTGTTCGAAAAATTCGTTCCCTGAAAAAAGACAAGAAAATTTCCCAAAAAGAGAAGCTCACCGGGTATCAAAGCATTTATCGTGTAAGAATTGGCTTCTATAGAATTGTTTATAAAAAAACAAAAAGCTTGCTCTACATAGTTTTAATTGGTCATCGTAAAGATATTTACCGACTCTTAAAACAATTACTCAAGTAGATTCAGTCCAGATTCAATTCTGAACTTTTCAACCTTTATTGGCTAAATAAAGATAAGTTGTTTTGGAAAAAAATCCCTAATTTTGGTACTATTTAATCAATGCTCGCCAAAGGCCGACACGGTCGGCTTCTTTCTTTTCAATTCTCAGAATCCGTTTCAAGAAGCCTTAATTTAGAACCATAAATCTGATATTATTGATTTAGTGTTAGCTAAAGTAAAATCAGGAGCTACGGTTGGACTTGACAGTGTGCCGGTGATCGTCGAAGTTGATGTCACCAAACGAGGCCTGCCGGCTTTCAAGATTGTTGGTCTTCCGGATAAGGCGGTCGAAGAATCAAAGGAAAGGGTTCTCACCGCCATTAAAAACTCCGGAAATGAGATTCCCAAACATCGGATCACGGTCAATTTAGCCCCGGCTGATCTTCCTAAAGAAGGTCCGGCCTATGATTTGCCGATTGCCTTAGGAATATTAATTGCTTCCGAGCAAATTACCACTGACTGTCTTGATGACTCTCTTTTTATGGGAGAGCTTTCTTTAGATGGTTCTTTGAGGCACACCAACGGTGTTTTACCCATGGCTTTACTGGCCAAGCAAAAAAAGTTGAAAAATGTTTTTTTACCCAGAGCTAACTCTCAAGAAGCCGCTATTGTTAAGGGGATTGAAGTTTATCCGATCGACTCTTTACAAGTTCTTTTTAATCATTTGATTGAAGCTGGCCAAGCAAAGCCCCAGAAACACATCAGTTATTCTTCGTTGATTACCAAAGTTGAGGCAGAGTTTGATATGGCCGAGATCAAAGGCCAAGAGCATGCTAAGCAGGCGATGACAATTGCGGCTGCTGGTGGCCATAATCTTTTTATGCGAGGTTTACCAGGAGCGGGTAAAACAATGATTGCCAGGGCTTTGCCGGGAATTTTGCCGGATCTGACGGAGGATGAAGCCTTAGAGACAACCAAGATCTACTCAATTACCGGAAATCTTTCTTTAGGAAATTCGATTATCAAGTGCCGACCCTTTCGCTCACCTCACCACACTACCAGCCGAATTGGTTTAATCGGTGGAGGAACTAAGCCAAAGCCAGGAGAGATTTCCTTAGCTCACAGAGGCGTTTTGTTTTTAGATGAATTTCCCGAATTTCCCCGCCATGTTTTAGAATCCTTAAGGCAACCGATGGAGGATGGGGTGGTGACAATTTCCAGGGCAATGGGAACAGTCAGTTACCCAGCTGAATTTATTTTAATTGCCGCGGCTAATCCTTGCCCGTACGGATATACATAGTTTTAATAAAGACATAGGATTTGAGTGGAAGTCTTTCAAAATTAGGAAGGTTTGAGTATAATTAGTAGAATACCAATAGTAGTAGGAATAAAAGTTCGTATAATTCCTAGTTAAACGAAATATATTTTACTATTTAGATTTTTCAGCCAGTTTTCTATAAACAAAAAAAGTGTGATATATTGAAGTTAATATGAAAACGAATGAGGAAACTACTATTCCTTCAGATTCATCCCCACCACAGCCAAACGAGAAGGTAGCAACGCCCGAAGACGAGTCATCAAAGAACAAATTTAAATGTGTTTTTTTAGGAGTTTTTATCTCTTTGTTAGTGGTTAGCGTCGTTGGCTTTTTTATTAGCAAATATTTAAGAGGACGAAGCTTTGTTTCGCAACCATTACCTTCGATGCCTTCTCCCCAACCGCCTCCAGCCTGGATAGTCGAGAGTGGCTTTTTAAATAGTGGGTTAAACGAAATTTCTCTTGAAAAGTTGGAGATTGATGATTTTCCAAACTTCAAAAACGTGAGGGGCGTTGTCCATTATCAAGATAAAATTTGGTTGAGTGGGAGTGGTGCTTTAGTCGAGTTTGATCCAAAAACCGGGTCAATTTTGAGCTTTAGTGATCCCAAAATAGGTAATTGCGATACTAATCTTGTGGTGGTTGGTACTTATTTGTACGTCCCGTGCTGGGAATTTACTGACCCAAGCGATAAATCCACCTTTAGCCCGTCTTTTCATAAAATTTACAAGGTTAATCTCGAAACTCGCCGGGTGGATTTTATTCATACCAGCATAGATGACTTTTCAGGTCATTGGAATTATAAAGTTTACGCAGATGGAGATGATGTTTGGTTGGCCACTCCTGATGGAGCGGCTAGAATAAGCTCTTTAACAGATGAAGTGGAGCTCTTTCAGCAAGAATTAGGAGTTTTAGGGATAGGTTTCAACATTAAAAAAATT
>JBHPGO010000001.1:0-68680 GCA_042570465.1 Patescibacteria group bacterium | reverse complement strand
AACCCGTCTCGACTCGGGTCGATCCGAGGCGGACCCGTCTCGACTCGGGTCGATCCGAGGCGGGCCTAAGTCACCCCCGCCAAAAACTCACTTTGTTCGTATTTGGGCGGGCAGGCCTGGGGTGGATCTGGATCATTTGCGATTGAGAAGTGTGCTAAAATGAGTGTGCTAAAATGTAATTGGTAGATTACTTATGAAAAGAAGAGGCAGGAAACAGGAAGCGGGAAGCAGAGAGTAGAAAACAAAAAGGAAAGGAGGTGACTCTTAGCAGTTTATGGCAAACCAAAAAATAGGCACAATCACTCATTATTTTGACAGAATAGGAGTGGCGGTTATCAATGTTTTGGCTCCGATTAAAGTAGGGGATAAGATAAAAGTAGTGGGAGGAGGGAATGAGTTTGAGCAAAAAATCGAGTCTATGCAGGTTGAGCACGAAAATATTGATAAAGCTAAAAAAGGCGATGACGTGGGCATGAAGGTTGACCAAGAAGCAGGTAAGGGCGACGAGGTGTTTAAGGTTACTTAGGGGTTTGACTGTTCACGAGGGAAGAAGATAAAGGCAACATTTACTGGCCAGAGTAAAATTGTTATACTGTGGTTCATGGAATGGCAAAAAGCTCCAAAACTTCAAAAGGAAATTCTTAGCTTAGTCAAAAAGCTAAATTTAACTCACATTGATCCCCATAAAATAATTGTTTTTCGTAGTTTTGGTTCAAAGTCAAGAGCCAGGGCCAGAATCTGGAGTTTTCCGAGGATTTGGCAACAAGCCCTTGACCTAGGGCCCCATTACTGCATTGAGGTTTTATCTGAAAAATTTGATCATCTCTCCAAGAATAACAGAACCAGAATTCTCATCCATGAGCTGCTTCATATCCCGAAAACTTTTTCCGGCAGTCTGCTGCCCCACCGGGGAAGAGGAAGGGTGAGGGTAGATGCCAGGGAGGTGGAAAAGCAGTTCAGAAAACTAAAATAAATTTTTTTAATTGTAAATTAGCTAAATGACTATTCTCCACGGTTCAAATATTGTTGCCAGCCGAAAACAATTCGCACAAATAATCGACTCTTTTAAAGGAGAAAAGATTCGTTTGGAAGGGAAAACTCTCAAGCTGGTCGACCTGAAACAAGCCTTAGAGTCAAGGTCTCTTTTTGATGATGAAAGAATGGTCATTGTCGAGGGACTTTTTTCCCGAGTTCAAAGTCAAGAAAAGACGACTCTCCTCAATTATTTAAAAGAAAATCAAGGAAAAAACCTGATTGCTTGGGAACCAAAAGCGATCGACGGCCGGAAATTAATCAGTTTTAAAAACTCAAAAATATTAAAGCTTGATTTAACGAGCTTCATGTTTAAGTTTCTGGACTCTTTAATTCCCGGCAATCAGAAAACAATCCTTTATTTGCTTCACCAAACGTTAAAACATGATTCAGCAGAAATGGTTTTTTATATGCTGATAAGGCAGGTTAGATTATTAATTGTGGCCAAAGACTTAGGTGAAGAAGGGCTAGAAAAAATGGCCCCCTGGCAAAAAAAGAAGTTGACAAGTCAAGCAGAAAATTTTACGATGGAAACACTCTTAGATTTGCATGGCCAGCTATTAGATATTGACTATAAGCAGAAGACTGGTCAAAATCGATTTGACTTATCCGGAGAGATAGATCTCATTATATTAAACATGCGGCAATTTAATGAAAGTTGATCCAGGTATTTTCCGAAATTATGATGTTAGGGCGATAATTCCAGAAGAAATGGATTGGGAGGGATTGGAAAGATTTGCCCAGGCAACCAATTATCTCTTTAGGCCAAAAAAAGTAGTGATTGGTTTTGATGCCAGGTTAACGGGTAAGAAAATCAGCGCTCTTTTTTCACGAGTATTTCAAGAAGCCGGTGTTGAGGTAGTTGACTTAGGTCAAGTTTCTACAGACATGGTTTATTTCGCCTCTGGAATAATAGCTTCTGACCTTTTTATCATGGTTACGGCTTCCCATAATCCGCCAGAGTACAACGGTTTTAAAATGACTTTGGCAAAAGGAGTTAAAGTCAGTGGTGATCAAGGCTTTTATAAGATTAGAGACTTGATCCTGTCAAACAATAGATTAAAATTGGAAGCTTCAAAAAAAGGTAACATTAAAAAAGTCAATATTTACAAAGACTGGATTGATTTTTGCCTTTCTTTTATTGATCAAACTAAGCTTAAGCCTCTAAAGGTAGTTGTTGATGCTGGCAATGGAATCGGAGGAAAGCTTTTTGGCCACCAATACCTATTAAAAAAATTACCTATCAAGCTAATCCCCCTTTACTTTGAGCTTGACGGTTCTTTTCCCAATCATATTCCCAACCCGCTAAAACCTGAAAACCTTGAAGACATTAAGAAAAAAGTAATTTCTTCTAAGGCAGACCTGGGCTTTGCTCTAGACGGTGATGGTGATCGGATTACGCTGATCACAGAGAAAGGTGAATTTGTTCGTGGCGGAATCATCACCGCTTTGATTGCCGACTCTTTTCTTAGTAAAAATCCAAAACAGACAATTCTTTACAATGCCGTCGTTGGCAGAATTGTTCGTGAAATTGTTAAAAAAAGAGGCGGCAAATCTAAAAGAGTTCGAGTAGGTTATAGTCTGATTGAAAAAGAAATGAAGAAAACAGGGGCGGTTTTTGCCGGTGAGCACTCTTGTCACTTTATGTACCGTGATGTTAATAATTCTGAGGCCAGTCTCTTAACTTACTTGATTTTGCTGGAAGCGTTCTCTGATTCAAGCCAACCAGTTTCAAGAGTAGTTAAAAAATATTGGAAATACCCCCAGTCTGGTGAAATCAATTTTGAGGTAGAAGACAAGCAGGCAACCATGAAAAAAATCAGTCAGCTTTACCAAAAAAAAGCTGAAAAAATTGACTGGCTAGATGGGTTAACGATTTGGTTTAAAAACGGGTGGGTAAGCATTCGACCCTCAAACACCCAGCCTCTGCTCAGATTGAATGTCGAAGCCGACAATAAGTTGATTTTAAAAAATAGAGTTAGGGAATTTGTTAAACAAATAGAATCTCTTGGAGGAATTAAATCAAAGGATTAATCTCCTCTTGCTATCTTTTGCCTAATCTGCAAAAATTAGTCGTATGAATCTGCTCGACGATATCAATAACCTCAAAAAGATCGACAAATCTGACGCTCTTGGCTCGATCGAAGCCCTTCCTAAGCAAATTAGAAATGTTTTTAATGACTTTAATAAGGCGGCCGTGCTTCAAAGAATGACCGGGTTTAAAAAAATTGCTTTGGCAGGTATGGGTGGTTCGGCTTTAGCCGGGAGAATTGTTAGATTTCTTTATCAAGATGAATTAAAGTTTCCTTTTCAAATAATCACCGAATACGACTTGCCAAACCACATTGATCATGATACTTTCCTGATCATTTCGAGCTACTCAGGCAACACCGAAGAAACTTTAAGCTGCCTGGAGCAAGCCAAACAAAAAAAAGCCAAATCGTTTGCGATCACGACTGACGGTAAAATCGGTCAAATGATTGAAAGTCACAAACAAGATGGTTTTATCTATCACCCTAGGTACAACCCTTTGGGTTACCCCAAAACCGCTGTTGGCTATTCTCTTGGGTCGCTGCTAGCAGTTTTTTCTCACTTGAACTTGATTAACTTGTCTACTGACTTATTAAATAAGGCCCTGGCTGAATTTGAGGCGGTCCAAATGAAATTTTTTCCTCAGGCACCAACAGTTGAAAATCCAGCCAAAAAACTTGCCCTTGAATTCAAAGGCTTGGTGCCATTTTTAATCTCCAGCCAACACCTTAACGGCGCCACTTTTACTTTCAGAACTCAATTAAATGAGATTGCCCATACCAACGCTCATTTTTATGATCTGCCTGAGATGAACCACCACCTAGTGGAGGCCTTTGGAAAGCCTGAAATGTTCATTAAGCACATGGTTTACTTGATGATCGTTTCTTCTGACTACCACCCAAGAAATCAAAAAAGGTACCAGGCAACTCAAAAAGTTCTTAATCAATTTAAGATTAAAAACCTCGCTTATGAAATGCGCTCTGAATCAAAGCTAGCTCAAGTCCTTGAGTTAGTCAACCTTGGTGGTTTTACCAGCGCCTATCTTTCAATTGCCAACCACGAAGACCCTGGTCCTGAAGATTGGATTATTTATTTAAAAAAGGCGCTCAAAGGTTAAAAAAGGTTTTTAAAATGAAGCAACAAAAGAAAAGCAAGAACATTCTTTGGTTTAAAGAAATTGATAAAGATGATGGCGGTCAAGTTGGGGGCAAAGGAGCCAATTTGGGAGAAATGTTTTCTTTTAAAATCCCTGTACCGGACGGTTTTGTCGTCACCAGTCATGCATATTATCAGTTTATTAAAAGCAATAATTTGAAGGGGGTCATTAAAGATCATTTAAAACACCTTGACAAGGACCGACCCGAGACTTTTGCTCATGCCTCAGAGAAAATTAAAAAAATCATCAGGAAAAGTCCGATTCCAAAAGATATTTCTCAAGATATTATTAAGAACTATCTTCAGCTTGGCTCTCATTTTAAACAGGTATTGGTTGCGGTTCGTTCTTCAGCCACGGCCGAAGATTTGCCTGGAGCCTCATTTGCCGGTCAGCAAGAAACTTACTTGAATGTCAAAGGAGAAGCCAATGTCGTTCAGACGGTTAGAGACTGCTGGGCTTCTCTTTTTGAGGCCAGAGCGATATTTTATCGTGAAGAAAAAGGCTTTAAGCACATGAAGGTTGGCATGGCAGTCCCGATTCAAAAGATGGTTTCTTCTGATGTTTCAGGGGTGATGTTTACGATTGACCCGATAACCAACGACAAAAAATCGCTGATTATCGAGGCAATTTATGGTTTGGGCGAGTATATTGTTCAGGGAAAGGTTACTCCTGATCGCTACCTGGTCAGAAAAAGCGATTTGAAAATTCTTGATATTTATGTCGCCAAACAATTAATTCAATTAGTCAAAGCTGAAACTTTGAACAAAGAAACAAAGGTTTCTCACAAATTCCAAGTTAAAAGAAAATTAACTAATCATCAAATCAAGGAGCTGGCAACATTGGGCAAAAAAATCCATCGCCATTATTTCTTCCCCCAAGACATTGAATGGGCCCTGGCAGATGGTAAGCTTTGGATTTTACAAACCAGGCCGGTGACAACGATTAAGGAAACTAAAAAAGCAAAAGAAACCGGTCTTGAAAAACAGCTGAGGGGAAAACCAACTTTACTAACCGGCGCCGCCGCCAGTCCGGGAATTGTCAGTGGTCCGGTTAAAATCATCAAGTCAGCTAAAGAGATTTACAAAATTAATAAAGGTGATATTTTGGTAACTTCGATGACAACCCCTGACTTTGTTCCGGCAATGAAAAAAGCAATGGCGATTATTACAGACAAGGGCGGCCAAACTTCCCACGCGGCGATTGTCAGTCGCGAGCTGGGGATTCCTTGTGTTGTTGGAACTGAGAGTGCCACCAAGGCCCTCGATAAAGGGCAGATTGTGACTGTTAATGGAAGCTCAGGAGAAATTCTAAAAGGAGGAATAAAGGCCAGGCCAAGCAAAGAAATCAGAGGTTTATCTGAAAAAAATAAACCGCACTCTGTTTTGTCTTCAATTAAAACAGCCACAAAAATTTACGTTAATTTGGGAGAACCTGAAAGAGCTTTAGAAGTCAGTAAAATGAATGTTGAGGGAGTTGGCTTGCTAAGAGCCGAGTTTATGATGGCAGAAATTGGAGTTCACCCTAAAAAAGCCATCAAAGACAAAAAAAGCAAAGAGTATATCAATAAATTAGCCGAAGGGATGGCGACCTTTTGTCAACATTTTTCTCCCCGGCCAGTCATCTATCGCAGCAGCGACTTTAAGACTAACGAGTATCGGAATTTAGTTGGAGGTAAGGCTTTTGAACCAGTTGAGTCTAACCCATTTATTGGTTTTCGGGGTGCTTTTCGTTATCTTTCTGATCCGAAAACTTTTGAGCTTGAATTAGAGGCGATTAAGGTTGTCAGAAATAAAATGGGATTAAAAAATCTTTGGATGATGGTTCCCTTTTGCCGAACCCCTTTAGAACTAAAAGAGGTTAAAAAAATTATTGGTTCTCGAGGCTTGTTCAGAAGTCCAAGTTTTAAACTTTGGTTAATGGTTGAAATTCCAGCTAACGTTATTTTACTAGAAGACTTTATTAAAGTTGGCCTTGATGGGGTTTCTATCGGCTCAAATGATTTGACGATGCTTACTTTGGGAATTGATCGTGACAATGAAGAGCTAGCCAAGGGATTTGATGAGCAAAACCCGGCTGTTTTGTGGGCCATAAAAAGGACGATTGAAGTTTGTCATCGGGCTAAAGTTACCGCCTCTATCTGTGGTCAAGCTGCTTCGACATATCCCGACCTGGTTGAGAATCTAGTTAAGTGGGGGGTGACTAGTCTGTCAGTTAACCCGGACGCTATTGACCGGACCAGAGGACTAGTTTATCAAGTAGAAAAAAGATTGGTGACTAAACGTGGCAAAAATTAAACTCCTTAAAGCCAGGGAAATTCTAGACTCCAGAGGCAACCCAACCATCGAAACTCAGATAATTCTTGATAATGAATTGGTGGTTAAGGCCTCTGTTCCCGCCGGAGCTTCTTTAGGCAATTATGAAGCTGTTGAGCTCAGAGACAATGATCCAAAACGCTACGGTGGAATGGGAGTTTTAGGAGCAGTCGCCAACGTTAATCAGGTTTTGGCCAAAAAAGTGATTGGTCTTGACCCGATTCAGCAAATGAGAATTGATGAGATTTTGGTGACTCTTGATGGAACTGAGAATAAATCAAAACTAGGGGCAAACGCCATTCTTTCAGTTTCTCAAGCGGTTTGTAAGGCCGGAGCGGCCGCTAAAAAAATTCCAATTTATCTTCATGTGAGGGATACTTTTTTTCCCGGTAAAAAAAATCTTAAAATCCCGACGGCCACTTTTAATCTGATTAATGGCGGCAAGCACGGAGCTGGGAATTTAAATTTTCAAGAGTTTCATGTTATTCCCAAAAGTGAAATGGAGTTTCCAGTTTCTTTAAGGGTGGCGGAAGAAATCTACCAAACGCTTAAAAAAGTCTTAATGCGTCATGGAGCTGATCAGAGCGTTGGTGACGAAGGTGGCTTTGCCCCGCATCTTTTTACTAATGTTGATGCCTTGGAAGTCTTAAAAGAGGCAATCGGAGAGTCTGGTTACAATCTTGAGGAAGATGTTTTCTTGGGTTTAGATGTGGCTGCTTCACAGTTTTATGAAGGCGGAAAATACAAAATTCGAGACAAAACAATGCCGATGGATACCGGTGAGCTGGTGGAATACTATCGGGACATTAACAGCCAATATCACCTGATGCTTCTTGAGGATCCTTTTCATGAAGATGACTGGAAAGGTTGGAAGGGAATTACTAAGGACTTGCCAAAGACGATTGTTGTTGGTGATGATTTGCTGGCCACCAATAAAACAAGGATTTTAAAGGCGATTAAAGAAAAGGCTTGCAGCGGTGTTTTAGTGAAGCCAAATCAAATTGGAACAATTTCTGAGGCGGCTGAAGTGATCAGAGTTTCTCATGAAAACAGGTTTCAAACCGTAGTTTCCCATCGCAGTGGAGAAACAAATGACGATTTTATCGCTGATTTTGCAGTTGGGACTGGGGCCGGGTTTGTTAAGTTTGGCGCTCCGGCTCGAGGAGAAAGGGTCAGCAAATATAACCGACTGTTAAAAATTGAAAGCGAGCTCGAGCTGGCAGAAAAAGGAGTTCCGGCGACATGATTAAAGGCCAAAATTTTAAACCTGTTGTTCTCATCGTTCTTGACGGATGGGGAATTGCTCCTGATGGTCCTGGCAATGCGGTGACTAAAGCAAAAACGCCTTATTTTAATCGGCTTTGGTCAAACTTTCCTCACACTCAACTGGTGGCTTCTGGTGAAGCCGTTGGTCTGCCTCGTGGTGAAGACGGAAATTCAGAAACAGGCCATTTGAATCTTGGAGCGGGCCAGATTGTTTTTCAAGATTTGCCCAGAATTGATATGGCTATCGCCGATGAGAGTTTTTTTCAAATTCCAGCTTTTAAGATGGCCACTGATCACGCCACTCGAAACCAGTCTAAGCTTCACCTAATGGGCTTGGTTGGTGGAGGTGGGGTTCACTCCAGCATGGACCATCTTTTTGCCTTAATGAAACTCGCCAGTGCGGCTGGTTTAAAAAAAGTCTATTTACATCTTTTTACTGACGGAAGAGATTCTTCTCCAACCTCAGCACGAGCATTTGTGACTCAAGTAGAGCAAGTTTCAAGAAAACTTGGCTTGGGCAAAATCTCGACTATTTGTGGTCGCTACTTTGCGATGGACAGAGATTATCGTTGGGAAAGAACCAAAAAAGCTTATGAGTTATTGGTCCAGGGGAAGGGCAACCGGGCTAATTCAGCTTCCGACGGAATTAATTTGGCTTATCAAGCCAAGCAAACGGATGAATTTATTGAGCCAACTTTAATTGATCCTGAGGGCTTGATTGAAGACCATGACGCTGTCATCTTTTTTAACTACCGGATCGACCGCCCTCGTCAGATAACTAAGGCCTTTGTTTTGCCTGATTTTGAAAATGTCAAAATCAGCAAGGCTGCCTTTGACCCCTACGCTGAAAGGTACGGCTTGAAAGTTTATGAAGCCCCAGCAGGGAGAGCTACTTTTAAACGGGAAAAAATTGTCGAAGACTTGATCTTTGTGACAATGACAGAGTATGAGCCAGGCTTACCGGCTCAGTCTGCTTTTCCACCGGAAAAGGTCAAATACCCTTTGGCAAGGGCTTTGTCAGAAAGGGGGATTAGGCAATTTCGTATCGCCGAGACAGAAAAAGAAAGATTCGTGACCTATTATTTCAATGGTCAAAGGGAGGATGTTTTTCCGGGCGAAGTTAGGATGGAAATTCCTTCTCCAAGTGTTGCTACCTATGACTTAAAGCCAGAAATGTCGGCCCACGGAGTAACCGAAACAGTCATTAAGCAGTTAAGGCTAAATATCTTTGATTTTTTTGTTATTAATTTTGCCAACCCTGACATGGTCGGTCACACCGGAGTTTTAGAGGCTGGAAGCAAGGCTTGTGAGGTAGTTGACAATTGTCTAGAGAAACTGATAAAAATAGTATTAAGTATTGATGGGGCGGCGGTGGTTACGGCTGATCATGGTAATGCTGAGGAAATGATCGACCTTGAAACCGGTGAAATTGACACCAAACATTCAACCAACGCAGTTCCCCTGATTATTGTTGGCAAGGCAATAGTCGGAAACAGGGTTTTATCGCGAGGAATTTTAGCCGATGTCGCCCCAACGATATTAGGTTTACTGGGAATTGAAAAACCAACCTTAATGACCGGACGCAACTTACTTGAATAAACAAAACGACGATGAAAAAAGACCTGATTAAAAAAACAAAAAAATATCTTTTGAGAAAACCAAATTTGGTTGATTATCAAAAAACTTATCGTTCTTTTAGCTGGAAAAAGGCGGAAAAAAATCTCGATTGGTTTCCCCAATCTAGGCTAAACGCTGCTCACAACGCCATTGATCGTCACATTGAAGGACCAAGAAAGAACAAGGTGGCTCTATATTGGGAAGGCCAAGACGGTCAGAAAAAAAAGTTCACTTTTTTTGAGCTTTACAAGCTTTCTAATCAATTTGCCAATCTTTTAAAAAAACAGGGGATCAAGAAAGGGGAACGGGTTTTCTTTTTCTTACCTCGTGTACCTGAGTTGTACTTTGGTTTTTTGGGAACTTTAAAAACCGGAGCAATCGCTGGAACAATGTTTTCTGCTTTTGGGCCCAAAGCTCTCTTTGACCGACTGGAAAATTCTGACGCAAAATTCCTTGTGACCAATAAAAAGCTTTATCCTCGAGTTGAGAAGATTGCTTCAAAATTACCGAATCTAAAAAAAGTAATTTTAGTTGAAAATTTAGAAAACCTTTTGAACAAAATGCCGGACAAATTTAAATGCGCCAAAATGAAGCCTGACGAGCCGGCATTTATGCTCTATACTTCCGGAACGACTGGTAAACCAAAAGGGGTGATTCATGTTCATCGAGCTATCTTGCACGAACACATGACGGCTCATTGGGTTTTGGATCTTCAGGAAGACGATGTCTATTGGTGTACGGCTGATCCGGGCTGGGTAACCGGGATTGCTTATGAGATTTTAGGTTCTTGGAGTAATGGAGCCGCTTCTTTAGTTTATGAGGGTCGATTCTCACCTGAGAAATGGTATCAGTTAATTCAGGAACATCGGGTTAATGTTTGGTACACGGCTCCGACAGCCATCAGAATGCTTTCTGCTGCCAGCCCAGCCTTAGCCAAGAAATATGATTTTAGTTCTTTGAGGCACTTGGCCAGTGTCGGTGAACCCTTAAATCCGGAAGCAATTTATTGGGGTTTGAAAACCTTTGGGCTGCCTTTTCATGACAATTGGTGGCAAACTGAGACCGGAGGAATACTCATTGCTAACCTTCCCTGCCTCGATATTAAACCGGGCTCAATGGGGAAACCGGTTCCGGGGGTGGTGGCTGGCATTGTCGATGATCAAGGGAAAGAGTTTCCGGCCAATAAGATTGGCAACTTGGCCGTCAAGCCTGGTTGGCCATCAATGATGAATAAAATTTGGCGCCGACCAAAAAAATACCAAAGTTATTTTAAAAAAGGCTGGTACATTAGTGGTGACCTAGCCTATAAAGATGGTCGTGGCTATTTTTGGTTTGTCGGTCGGGCTGATGATGTCATCAAAACGGCCGGTGAAAGAGTGGGGCCTTTTGAGGTTGAATCGGCTTTGGTTTCTCATCCTGATATTATTGAAGCCGGAGTTATTGGGAAGCCAGACCAAATGAGAGGAGAAATCATCAAGGCTTTTGTGGCTTTAAGACCCGGAAAAAAAGCCTCAGCTAAATTTGAGGAGACAATTAAAAAGTATGTTAAAAAAGAATTAGCCGGCCACGCTTACCCAAGAGAGATTGAGTTTGTCGAGAAATTACCTAAGACTCGGTCAGGAAAGATTATGAGACGATTACTTAAAGCTCAGGAGCTTGGTTTGCCAACTGGGGATACTTCAACAGTGGTTTATTAGAAAATCACCGATTCATAGGCCCAATGCCTTGACTCCAAATTTTTTTTTGATATAATTCCCATATGGGTAGTCCTGAAAAGATACTTCATCCAGAAGCTGAAGCATTAAGATTAGTTGGCGAAAATTTAATCCTGCATGCAGAAGATTCGTCTCGAAGAGTAAGTTTTCTTCAGGAAGAAGCTGGTGAAGATAATGCTCAAACAGCCCCACACCGAAGATTGTCCATCGTTTACGTTAATATTGGAGCAGAGGCACTGGCTCTTTCAAATCGTCTTGAAAAAGAAATTAAACAAGCGATTACCCCTCAAGAACCTATGGAATTTGGTGAATAACTACTAAAGGTTTAAAGGTCTATAAAAATGAAATCACCGCAAGGACAGACTGATCAGTTAAAATGGACTATTATTAGAATGGAGAGGCTTTGGCGGGAAATAGATGATGAAGACTGGGAGAAAATGGGCGAGGCTCGATTATTGAAGCGGAAATCCGAGGCAAAACCTATGAATTATCACGAAGAGAAAGCTCTTCTTCGTGATTATTCTGGTCCGACTCAGAGCGGTAAATATTGGCCAGACCAAGCTACAGTATTTGATTGTCCTAGATTCGGCAAAGAGATGTTCTAGAGCCTTAAAACTCTTGCCCAATTTCTTCTTATCATTTACTCATGTTTTAAAAACTAAGACAAACTCTCCTTTTAGTTTTAGTTTTTGGAAATTTTCGATTATTTTGTCCACCTTATTTTTTTCAACTTTCTCGTGGATTTTAGTTAGTTCTTGGCAAATAACAACATAGGAGTTGCCAAAAACTCCTTTAAATTCCTCTAACTCTTTTAAAAGCCGATGGGGACTTAGAAAGATAATGTTAGTTGCCGAAGAAGTCTTGTTTGTTTTGAAAATCTTTTCCAGATATTTCTGCCTCTTTCCCCTTTTTTTCGGTAAAAAACCCCAAAAGTAAAACTTGTCGGTTGGTAGTCCTGAGGCCACCAAAGCCGCTAATATCGCCGAAGGTCCAGGGATAGGAATAGCCCTGATGCCAAGCCCTAGGCACTCTTTAACAAGCTTAAAACCAGGGTCAGCTATGGTTGGGGTACCGGCGTTGGAAACAAGGGCAACGGAATAATCGTCTTCTAGTAAAGAAATGATTTGAGGGATTCTTCTGGCCTCATTATTCTCAAAATATGAAATTAGTCGCGGTTTTTTTGATATCTCAACTTTTTGATCGCCACGGATAGTTTTTAAGAGTTGACCGGTTTTTCTGGTGTCTTCGCAGGCAATGTAATCCACTGACTTTAAAACCTCAATCGCCCTTAAGGTAATATCTTTTAGATTTCCAATTGGTGTCGACACCACGTACAATAACCCCATAGTTTTTCCACACCCGATGTGAAACAGGTTCCCTACATCGGGACTAATGTTCCCAGGCTAGATGTTTAATAATCTCAAATTGTCTTTGGTAATCTGCTTGGTTAAACACAAAATTTTGATATTCTCTTTTGCTTTTAAACATTCCTAATACAAATCGTTTATTTACAAATTGATGGCTATTTTTCCCAAGATAATTTGTGAAAGAAGACCAGGGATATTTTACCAGATCCTCAATTGATTTGACCACATATGAAGAATAGGGATTAAGGTGGATGTATCTGGAGAGATGGATTAGTTGTTCGTCAGTTTCTACCCTGACAACTTTAAAAGGACCCTGGAACAACGGTCCGATTCTTTCTTTTTTAATATTAAAGTATTTTGTGTAGCTGTTTTGAACCAGCCTTAAAAAGTTTGAAATGCCGTTATCTTTTATCTGTCTTGCAAGAATATGGTAGTGATTGGGCATAAGGCAAAAAGATAATATTGAGACCTGATCCTTCATGCTACTGGCTAAGTCATTCAAAATATTTTCTTTTTCTTTAATAGAGTAATCCAGAAATTGGCTTAACCTGACAGGAAGAGGAAAGTATCGATAAAAATTGATTGTTTTTAGAAAACGCCGGTAATCTACAGAGGTCAAAAAGGTCGGACAACTGTCAACACCTCGATTGAATAAATGATAGATTTCGTTATTTATCAAGGGAGTTTCTCTTATTGGCATCAGATTTAAAATAATTTAATGTTAATATTTCTCGCGTAAGCTCCCGATGTGCAAATAGAGAATCACATCGGGTGTGAAATGCTTCTTGATGTTTTTTAATACATTGTTCATAATCATTATACAACGATAGATACAATGATGGATAAAACGATGGATAAAAAATTCATGATGGGCAATAAGGTTTTGGCGATGGCCGCTAAAGACGCAGGGGCCAAGTTAATGTTTGGTTACCCGATCACTCCAGCTTCAGAAATCCTTGAAACTTGGGTTAAGCTTTGCCAAGAAGACAAAAAAATCGATTTTATGCAGACTGAAGATGAAATGTCGGCCGGATTTTCCACGATTGGGGCTTGTCTGGCTGGGACCCCTACTTTTACGGCCACCGCTGGTCCGGGAAATGTTTTGATGCAAGACGCCTTTTCTATGGCCGAAGCCTTAAGGATTCCGACAGTGGCCATGATCGTCCAACGGGGCGGACTTTCAACTTCGACTGTCATCTATTCCCAAGAAGAGGTTCGCCTAACATGTTTTGGGGGCAATGGAGAAGGCTTTCGGATTGTTTACTCCACCGCTGGTCTTCAAGATCTTTATGACTTGACTATTAAGGCCTTTGAGGTTGCCTGGAAATACCGT
Source organism: Patescibacteria group bacterium (assembly GCA_042570465.1). Taxonomy (GTDB): domain Bacteria; phylum Patescibacteriota; class Microgenomatia; order PFEM01; family JBHPGO01; genus JBHPGO01. The sequence continues at coordinate 54,851 of JBHPGO010000001.1, read as the reverse complement.
TACCCTACCTTTATTTTGGCTGACGGCTATCAAGGAAAAACCAAGGGTTTAGTAAGCTTAAACAAGCCCAAAGTAAAAAAGTCATTATTTAAGCCAATTCTTAAAAAAGGAGTTAATCTTAGAAATTGTTATAATCTTGAAGAGGAAATTGGCCGAGTTATCCTGGACTATTATCAAGATTTTGAAAAAATCCGACCCGAAATAGAGGAAAGTGAAGCCTACGAAATGGCCGATGCTCAAGTCATGCTTTTGGCTCACGGGATTGTCGGGGCGGCTGTCAAAGAGGCAGTTAGAATTTTAAGGAAAAAGGGTCTAAAAGTTGGTCTTTTCAGGCCAATCACCCTCCGGCCATTTCCCAGCTCTCAAGCGAAAAAATATCTTAAAAAAGTTAAAAAAATCATTGTTTTTGAATCTGCTTTGGGGCAGTTAGCTGAACTTTTCAAAAATGAATTCTATCACAGTGGTCCGCTGCTTCTTGAAGTCAATAAACCAGCGGTGGGGTTTACCCCTGAAGAAATTGTTAAATTAACACAAAAAGCATTATCTTAATTATTTAAACTATCTTGATCGTCAAATGAACAAGCAAACTTTAGAACCCAGATTTCCTAAATGTGTTCAGGCAGATTCTAAGCCGCATAAATTTTGCCCGGGCTGTGGGCACCCGATAGTCTTGAAAACCTTGGGTCAAGTGATCGATGAGCTCAATATCGCTGACAAGGCCATCTTTTTGATCGATATTGGTTGCTCTTTACTGGCCTGGGACTTTTTTGATCTACCCACTTCCCAAACTCATCATGGAAGAACCGTTCCCACCGCCGTTGGTTTCAAAAAAGCCAATCCGAAAAAAATAGTTTTTGCTTATGTTGGTGATGGTGGGGGATACGCGATTGGCCTACAACATGTGATGAGCGCTTGTCTTCGCAATGACCCAATCACGACGATTGTGGTCAACAACACCTTATACGCAATGACTGGTGGTCAGATGGCCCCGACAACGACCGCTCAAGAAGTGACCACCACCACTCCCAAAGGTCGAGACCCCAAAAAAAGAGGCAAGGTCTTGCATGGGCCGGAAACTCTTTCATGGCTAAACCATAAGGACGCCTATTTAGCCAGGGGATCAACTGAAAAATCAATTGTTTTAAAGCAATACCTAAAAAAAGCGATTCAAGCTCAACTTGAGGGCAACTTTTCTTTAGTTGAATCTTTGTCTGCTTGCCCGCTTAATTGGAAAACTAATGCCAAAGAGACGATTAAAAGAGTCAATGAATTAGAAAATATATTCCAACTCGGAGAAATCAAAAAATAAGATGAGTCAAACACGAAAGAAAATACTATTTGCCGGAGAAGGGGGCCAAGGTGTTCAGGTCATTGCTGAAATATTGGCTAAAGCCGCCATTGCCGAGGGCAAAGACGCCAGTTATATCCCTAATTTTGGAGTTGAACAAAGAGGTGGAGTCTCATTGGCTTTTGTGATTATCAGCTCAGCTGAAATTGTTTACCCAAAGTTTGAAAAGGCCGATTGCTTGGCCATTCTTTCCGATCGCTCGGTCGAAAGAGCCCAACCGTTTATCGGTCCTCAAACCAAGGTTATTTTAGGGCCGGCGGTTAAAAAGGGGCTTCAAACAAAAAGCCCTCCTAAGGCTTATAACGTGGTTGTTTTAGGTGAAGTTAATCGCCAGGGTAAGTTTGTCCAGCCAGCGAATTTACTTAAGGCGCTGACGACTCGTTTTGCTAAGTACTTTGAAAAAGACCCTCAACTGAAAAAAATTGATCTGGAGGCACTTGAAGGATGAAAAATTTCAAGCCAATAACCGTCGCCAACCAAAAGAAAAAAGTCACCTTATTTCTTGGTCTTTGCAAGGGCTGTGGACTTTGCCTTGAAAAATGCCCTTTTGGAGCCATCTCTTTTTCCAAAGATAAGGTTGGAGTTTATGGCACTCCTTCAGTTGAAATAGACATTAAAAAGTGCACCTTTTGCGGAATTTGTGAAACAACTTGTCCTGATTTGGCTTTAAGGGTAGATAAATAAAGTAAAACCTCTTGAATTAAATGCCCAATCTCTGTTAATATTTGAAAGTCTGAGTTTTGTGACAGCAAATACTAAGCTCTAATTTCTAAAACCAAAACAATATCCAAATTCAAAATTTTAATTATCAAAATAATTACTTTCAATCATACCCATGCCACATTTCGATCTTAAAGAAATCATTATGACGACTGGCTATTTTGGTATTTTTGGCATGGTTTTTGCTGAGTCAGGTTTATTATTTGGTTTCTTCTTTCCTGGTGACAGTCTTTTGATTACCGCCGGTTTGCTGGCTTCACAAAATTTTCTCGACATTACCGTCTTATTGATTGGGGGGATAATCGCTGCTATTAGTGGTGATAGCGTTGGTTATTGGTTTGGTAAAAAAACCGGCCCAAAAATTTTTAAAAAAGAAGACTCTCTCCTTTTTCATAAGAAAAATATTATCCGGGCCAACCAGTTCTACGAAAAGCACGGCGGCAAAACAATAATTATTGCCCGATTTATGCCGTTTATCAGGACTTTTGCCCCGATTGTGGCTGGAATTGGCAAAATGGAGTACCGTCGATTTTTATTTTTCAATGTTATCGGGGGAATTATTTGGGTTGGCTCAACTACCTTGGGTGGCTACTTATTGGGCAGCACAATTCCTGGAATAGAGAAATACTTTCACTTGATCATCCTGGTTGTCATTTTAGTTTCAGCCTCACCGGGTCTTTACCACTTCTGGAAAGAGTACCGCCAACCTTTATGGGCGATGGCTAAAAAGAAGTTGAAGATAAATTGATCTCGTCCCCTAGAAACGGCGAATTACTCCGACGACTTTGCCCTGAATTTTGACACTCTTGGCAAAAATAGGTGACATTTGAGAATTGGCCGGCTCTAATCTGATCCGAGTGGCCTCCTTAAAAAATCGCTTGAGGGTCGCAAAGCCATTTTCCAGTAAGGCAACCGCTATCTCACCATTGTTAACTTCATCTTGTTGTTCAACAACCACATAGTCACCATCCAAAATCCCATCATCAATCATTGACTCCCCCTTAACTTTAAGAACAAAAGCTCTTTTTTTTCCGGAAATCATGCTCGGAGAAACCGAGAGAGTCGCATTAGGGTCAGTGAAGGGTTCAATCGGCTTTCCGGCGGCGATAAAGCCCAAGACCGGCAATTCAATCCCTTCAGTAATTTGAGCAATTTTTTGGTTGATAACCTCAATTCCTCTGACTGCGCCTTCATAGCGCTTGACAAGGCCCTTTTTTACCAAACTTGAAAGATGTTCATGAACTGTGGCCAAAGAAGAGACACCGATCGCTTTTGCAATTTCAGAAAGGGTTGGGGAAAATCCGTATTTTTGGATATATTGAACGAGAAAGTCGAGAATTTGCTTTTGGCGGCGATAAATTGTTACTGGCATACCCTAAGATTACCCGAAGTTTTAACGGCTGTCAAGGACTAGTTTTTGACAATTTTTGCCCCTGGATGTCGCCAAGAGGTTGAGTTAAAATTTTTCTAGGAATGAGAAGAAAAATGTCTAGTCTTATTAATCGGTTCAAGCAATTTAAGTTAGTCTTGCTGGCACTAGTTTTTGGTTTTATCTCAGCTGCTTGGCCATCGACAGTCTTGGCCTCTACTGAATTTGAATCATCTTACCTGGTTAGTTATGAAATTGATCCCTCTGGAAAAGCTCAAGTTGTGCAGGAAATTTCTTTGAAAAACTTAAATTCTTCGACTTATGCCAATAGTCTAACTCTTAACTTGAAAACTGATCAGCTGGAAAATATTAGTGCCTCAGACAATTTGGGTCCAATAAAAACAGAAGTCAAGAAAGGAAATAGCTTAACGACCATTAAATTAATTTTTAACCAAAAAATAGTCGGCAAAGGTAATGAGCAAACTGTTCTTCTCAGTTACGAACAAGCTTCGGTTGTGACAAAAATCGGACAGATCTGGGAAATCAATCTGCCGAGATTGCTCAACCCTGAAAACATTAACGATTACCAGCTTTCATTAAGGGTTCCTGTTGAATTCGGAAAATTAGCCTATGCTTCTCCTCAACCGCTTGATTTTGAAAGCAATGACCAGTGGCACCGATTTGAATTTAAAAAGAACCAGCTTCATTCAGGAGTCAGGGCTGCTTTTGGGAATTTTCAAATATTTGACTTTTCCTTAACCTATCATCTCCAAAACACGGGATTAATTTCGGCCCAGACTAAAATTGCCCTGCCCCCGGACACCAGCTACCAAAAAGTATATTTCGAGCAGCTTGAGCCCCAGCCAGAAATTATTGAAAAAGATTCTGATGGTAATTGGTTGGCCTCCTATCAGCTAAAAGGAGAGGAAAATATCAACGTTGTCTTAACTGGGTATGTCAAAGTTTTTTCTGATCCAATCGCTCCTCTTTCAGAAAATTTTTCCCCAAGCTTGAAGGGGCTTGAATCAAATTTAGCGGAAAGTGAATATTGGCCGGTTAAAGACCCAATGATTGTTGAGATCAGCCAGCGTTTGGAGTCTATTGAAGAAGTTTTTGATTTTGTGGTAAATTATTTGGAATATAATTATGAGCTGGTCGATAAGCCTTCAAAGCGCTTGGGAGCTCTTGGAGCCTTAGGAAAGCCCCAAGACGCCATTTGCACTGAGTTTACTGACTTGTTTATCACCTTAGCCAGGTCGATCGGAATTCCGGCCAGGGAAATTAATGGCTTTGCCTACACAACTAATTCAAAACTTAAACCCCTTGGTTTGGTAACCGACATTCTTCACTCATGGCCAGAGTACTATGATGATGAAAAGAACCTTTGGGTACCGGTCGATCCAACCTGGGCAAAAACGACCGGCGGAACTGATTATTTTCATAAGTTTGACATGAATCATTTTGCTTTTGTAATTCATGGGCAAGACAGTCAAAAACCTCTTCCGGCAGGTTCTTATAAATCAGGTGGTCTTGATTCCAAGGATGTTCAGGTCAATTTTGGGCGATTTCATGAAGAAAATCCAAATAAGCTCAATATTGTCTTTGATTTTAGTAAAACAATATTTTCAGAGCTTGGTGGTCAAGGTCAAATTATTGTCAAAAATTTTGGTCCGAGCGCAGTTTACCAACTACCGATCGAAATACATTTGAGTGATGGTTCTCAGCCAATTACAAAACAAATCAAGACCCTTTTGCCATTTGGACAAGCTCAAATTCCAATCGAAATTACCTCCCGATCAGTAAAAATTCAGAAAAGAGAGATTAAAGCCTTGATCAATGATCAAAGTTTTTCCTATTCTTTAAGACTGGGTTCATTGATAATTGAAAGAGTTTTGCCCGGAATTTTATTGATCATTTCTTTGACTTTTCTAGCCTTGCGTGTTAAAAATAAAAGGCAAAGAAAATAATCTTTGTGCCTGTTTCAATTAAAGATGAAGATTAAAAAACATTTTCGCTCATATGTCTATAATTTGGCGGCTTTGAAAATTACTTCCTACATGCTTGAAGGCGTTACCCTTCTGGGAGGTTACAAAACTCTTTTTCTAGCCGGCCTGGTCCTAACCTTGGTCAATCTTTTTGTCAGGCCTTTGATTAAGCTCTTATTTTTACCGGTTAATTTACTAACTCTGGGAGCTTTTCGTTGGCTGATCAACGTCGTCACTCTTTACCTGGTGACTCTGATTGTTCCCCAGTTTGAAATCAAAGCCTATCTTTTTAAGGGCTATACTTATCAAGGATTTGTGATACCCTCCCTTAATCTCGGTATTTTTGGAGTCTTTATTTTAACGTCTTTTGTCATTAGTCTGATTATTAGCTTTCTTTTTTGGTTAAGAAAATGAAAAATATCATTGTCATTTTTCAAATAATAATTTCGGTTTCGCTGATTGTGGCTGTTGTTCTTCAGTCTCGGGGAACTGGCTTAGGAAGTGCCTTTGGTGGGGGAGGGGAATCTTATCGTTCTAAAAGAGGGGTCGAAAGAATTCTTTTTCTGGCCACCATTGTTCTTGGAGTTTTGTTTTTTCTTTCTTCGGTGGCTAGTCTTTTGGTATGAAGCTGATCAAAAAAATCCGATATTACTTTCGTCTTTTTCCTGTCTTTATCAAAAAACAACGTCGAACCATCTTACTTGGTTTTATAGTTGGCGGATTAATTTTTTATTTGGCCCCAAAACTCTATTTTCAAGTTTTTCAAAAAAAAATTGAAAGAATTGGTCTGGTTGGTCGTTTTCAGGCCAGCAATCTTCCCTTGGAGATCCAAGAGAAGATTAGCCTTGGCTTAACCAAGATAAATGCCAGTAAAGAAGTCGAGCCATCATTGGCTGGTTCATGGTCAGCCAAAAAATCAGGTAAAGAGTATCATTTTACCCTTAAGGAAAATTTATACTGGCAAGACGGATCGCCACTGACAGCCAAAGAGATTAACTATAATTTTTCAGACGTGACGACGACCGTCATCAATGAAAAAACACTAGTTTTTCAACTATTGGAACCATTTTCTCCATTTCCAACGATTGTTTCTCGGCCGGTCTTTAAAAAAGGCTTAGTGGGGGTTGGGGAGTACAGGGTCAAGTCGCTTTCTCGGCAAGGAGAAATCGTTGAAGAAATTATCCTAGTTCCAAATGATAGTTCAAAACCCATTCTTAACTACCGCCTATACCCCAATGAGACAGCGGCGATCACTGCCTTTAAGCTTGGCGAGATTGACACTCTTAAAAATATCAATTCCTCTGAAAAATTTGAGCTTTGGCCAGAGATTAAGATCACCGAAAAAGTTGAGAAAAACCAATATGTGGCTCTCTTTTTTAATACCCAATCAAACAGGTTGTCAGACAAGTCTTTTCGACAAGCATTAGCCTATTCGATTAAAAAAGATTGGTCCTCGAGAGCGATTAGCCCCATCTCGCCCCTCTCCTGGGCCTACAACCCTTCTGTGAAGGACTATGATTATGACCTTGAAAACGCCAAAACTTTGTTCAAAAAATCTTTTGAAGAAGATGAAGAAGGTCAAGAAAAAATTGAAATAGTATTGACGACCACTCCCTCACTGCTGAAAGAAGCTGAAAAAATTGCCTCAGACTGGCTGCAACTAGGAATAGAAACCAAGGTCAGGCTTGCCAGCACTTTGGAGGAAGATTTTGAGGTTTTACTACTCACCCAAACTATTCCGATTGATCCGGACCAATATTCTTTTTGGCATTCAACTCAGGTAAATAATATCACTGGCTACAAGAACCCAAAAATTGACAAACTTCTTGAAGATGGAAGAAAAACCCTTAACCAAAAGGAAAGAGAAAAATTTTATGATGATTTTCAGCGCTTTATTGTTGAAGAAACACCGGCAATTTTTCTTTTTCACCCGATCGTTTATACCATTGAGCGGCAGTAAGCCAGTGTTATAATTAAAAAGCAGGCCCCTGGTGCTGGAATTGGCCCGCCTCGACTCGCGGAAATAAATATTCGAGTCGACGCGAGGCGGGCCCGCCTCGACTCGTGTCGCTCATCGACGCGAGGCGGGCAGACAGACCAAAATATGCCGATGTGGCGGAATTGGCAGACGCGCACGGTTCAGGACTGTGTGGATGCAAATCCATGTGGGTTCGACTCCCACCATCGGCACTTATTTGGAGGTACAAGCGCACGCCTGTCCGCCTTTGGCGGAGTTCAGGACTGTGTGGATGCAAATCCATGTGGGTTCGCCCGTATACCAGAATTCGCCTTCAGCAAACACGGTATAGGGTGTCATGCTTCGTGTCCGGCTTCGCCGGACTCTGGTGCGTGACGACTCTCCCCTAGGGCACTTCTGCAAAACAGAATTTACTTGTGGAGAAACGAGAAACCCTCAGAAGTGAACAAAAGACTTGAATAAATACAACTTTTTCATTGCTTATTTGTTAATCAACTAAAGACCAAAAACTTGTAGATTTTGTAGAAAATTGCTATAATACTGAACAAACAGGCTATTTTAATTTTATTTATAAATAAATTAAATTATAAAAAGGAGAAGATGCTGAGATGGAAAGAGTAAAGAATAATGAAGCAAGGGTCAAAAAAGTTGACTTTAATACATATGCGAATTGGTTGGTAGACAATTCTACTGCGGCGCTTGTGAGAACAAGGATAAGGTTCGAAAAAAAGGGTGGGGGTACGATTACCCTTGAAGATAATCGTGCCTTACTTGCAGAAAGAGATGAAATTGCCCTAGGTCTGGGTAAGAATATTTTGCAAGCTGCAGGAACATTAAATGGGAGAAAGGACCTTGAGGGCTGCACACTCAATGGTGAACCTGTCAAAAGAGAAATGACTCCTTCTAGGATAAAAAGGACCTACTAAAATTCTCGAAACAGCTTAGTTTTAGGTGGGTTTTAACAGACTTCAATGAGTTCCCAAGGCAGACAATCATAAGTCAAGGTTTCCATAGATTAATTATTGTCGAAAGGTCAAGGACATTAATTTTGTTATCTTCTACTAAATCGTAACTTGGTAAATCTAACTGAGTCCAGTGAGACAAAAGTAACTTTACCTCAAAACTATTGATCTCGCCGTCACCATTAAAGTCTCCTAACATAAGATGGGTTTCAAAGAAGCCTAAGCCAGTAAAAGGCGTTCCACTCAGTGTCCCTGAATAAAACGAAGCTGCTTCAATAAAGCTTGGTCCAGTCGGGGGTTGGTAAATTTGATTATCTGAAAAGGAATATCCATTTGCCCTAAGAATTCCGTTGTTAACGGTCCAAAAATTTGGATAGTCGGTGGAACCAAAGCTGTTGATAATCATCGTTCCATCGCTTCCGCACTCATTTGTTCCATCAGTATTTCTTTTTACCCAATAAGAGTATCGAGGACCATCATTATATATTTGGGTTACATACCCAAAGGCCTGATGTGGTCCGGGGCTATACAAGCTGGTTGAGTGAGTAAAATGAAGATTGGTCCAATAGTGTCCCAGCCAATCTGTTGGCGGTCCACTATTAAACCATTGATGGTCAATCCAAGCCTTACCGATTAATACATTTCTTTCAGTTCCGTCATTTTCTGTAATTGTTCCCGAGATATCAAGATCAGGAACGCTGTAATAATATGTATCGTCTTGGGAAAAAACTGAAATTCTTCCCTGGCAATTACCAGTTGTTCCTCCCCAAAGAAGCGGAGAGTTAAAGCCTGAAGAAACAACTGATCTTTCTTTGAGCGTGAGGTCAAAAACTCCCATATCAGCCGTCCTCCCTGCTAGATGATAAACTCTTTTCCTGTCAATTCCTGTGGGTAATTCCTCTAAAGTGGAGATCTCAAGGTTTTTACTAAATTGAACAAATAACCGATTACCGTCCAATAGTTGAACTACTAAGCTGCCATTTTGTTCGGTATTTTCTCCGAAGGATTTTGAGACATCATCATACCTACTACTAAGCAAATTATTGGAACCCAGAATTCGTGAAAATGACAATACATATGCCAAATCTCTTTGGTCAGTTCCGTCAGTTTTTAATGTTCGGGTAAGCAGGTTGAGGTACCACCATTCAGCATTAAAGGTGGGGTGCTCTGAGTGATCTTCAGGAAAACTTAATACCGAGGAGGCTTCAATTTCTTTAACAAAGAGGTTTGTTTTTGGAAAACTTGAACTTAAAGCTAATAAAAAGATTATTCCAAAAAGAGAAAAGAGAATCAATAATCTTCTAATCATATCCTGTTTTTCCCCCCAACCTTCAAATCAATGACCAGTTGATTGTATAAAATATGAAGTTGTTATTGTCTTCAGTATAGAAAATATACTAGCTGTTTTCAAATAATGGTCTTAAGAAACTGACTTTCACAAAATTTACCTGAGGTTCTTTTTAAGATAGGGAATAAAGTAGGTATCTGCAAGTTCGGAGATTTCCTTATCTTTGATTTCATTAAGCGTCTTGTGCAAAGAACGGAGAGATTTAATTTCTTTACGATTAAGTAATTTTTTGAGAGTTTTATATTTCCTAAGCTGAATTTCGGCTCTGGATTTTGAAATTTCAATAATTTCTTGAATGTATTTATTGATAACTTCATTGCCCGATGTTTTTTCAGTTGTTAAGTAGTGTCCTAGGTCACTGAGTTTAACAGTTTTCCCCCATCTTATTTTGTAAATATCATTTAAATATGTTTCCAGCCCGTAACGAGAATTTTTAATTATAGAAAGGTAGGGAACTAGAAGTTCTTTTAAGTAGGCTCTTTGACCAGTTAAGGATAAAAGCAAGTTTTTTTTGTGTAACTGAACAAGAACAAAGTTTGTTTCTCTTTTTAAAATCGGCTTGACCATTTTCTTAAGGTGCTTTTCTTGAAGATTTTTTAAATCAGCGTCAAGCATGACTATGATCTGCCCATTGGCGGCTTTTATTCCTTTTGAAAAAGCATATCCTTTACCTTTATTCTTTTTATAGGAAACGCTGATTATCTTATCCTTGAAGGATTTAAGCACATTTTTTGTCTTGTCAGTCGAACCGTCATTGACGACGATAATTTCTTCGGCCGTGGGGCATTTCAGGGCTGAAGAAATGGTTTGGCCAAGATATTTTTCCTCATTATAAGCACAAATTACGACTGAAACAGTTGGTTTTTGATTGATATTCACAATGATATTTTATTTGAAATTCTTTTACATGTCTAGCCAAGAGCCTTAAAATTTGGTAAGATTTAACTGAAAATTAGCTGATATTTGCGCTCGTGGCGGAATTGGCATACGCAATAGGTTGAGGACCTATGCTCTTCGGGGCGTGTGGGTTCGAGTCCCACCGAGCGCACTATTATATATATTTCTCTTGCACCACGTCCACCCCCGGGGTGACTTAGGTCCGCCTCGGATCGACCCGAGTCGAGACGGGTTGACACCCCTGGAATTTTCCAAAAATACGCTAAATTCCAATCATTAAAAAACTAAAGCCAGGTGCCAATCATGAGCAACGATGAATAATGGCAATAGTTGCAAAAACACTGGTTCTTAGATAAAATCAAGTGGTCTGGGTCCATAGCTCAACTGGCTAGAGCGTTGCGTTTACATCGCAAAGGTTCCAGGTTCGACTCCTGGTGGACCCACTGGAGGCTTATTAAAACAATAAATATGAATATTAAAGTCATTAGAAGAGATGGGGTAGTCGAAGACTTTGATCCCAAGAAAGTCTCTAAAGTCGCACAATCAGCTGGTTTGGCTCCAGAGCAAGCGGATTCATTGGCAGAAACTGTTGCTTCTTGGATTGAAGAAAGAGATCAACCCGTTGTTTCCTCATTCATTGTTCGAATGAAGATTGTCGAAGAATTGAGGAAAATTGATGAGCATGCTGCTGACCTGTATACCTGGTACGGCACAACCAAAGACGATAATCCAAGAAAATAGGAGTAATTTTTAGGAATGTTTATTCTTCTTCTGCCTCTGCTTCTTCCTCTTCAGTCTCAGCCTCTTCCAGCTCTTGACCTAGGGTGATGACAAGATCATATTCACTGGATTCTTCCAGAACTTCTGCTTTTTCACCCACCGAATACTTTTCAGATAAATCTTTTTTAATTTCAGCAAATAATTCCTTGTTTTCTTCGTTTAGCGAAACAACTGAATCTTCAAAGTCATAATTATCAGCATTACCTGTTTCTACTTCTTGGTAACCAAGGCTTTCAAGAAATTCCTGACCAACCCCGGCGGCACCTGGAACTCCGGAGCCATTAAGCACTTGAACTTTTAACTCGTCTCTCTTTAATTTGGCCGAAGGTGAGGCCGCGTCAGCCGTGGCTGGAAGTGGGGTCGGACTACTTTCAATCTCTGTCACAGAGGCCTTGTTTTCTTGCTTATTGATTGCTTTTCGGTAGACTAATATACCTCCGGTGATCAAAGAAACAGTGGCTGCCACGAGTAAAACAATTAAAAGAAGTTTTTTACTAAAGAAGCTCTTTTTCCCAGATGAAGCTTCGTCGACAATTAATTCGCTTGAATATTCAGCCGTCTCTTCAGTCTCATCAGAAGAGCTTTCTTTTGCCTCTCCTTCTTCAGTCAAGCTTTGCCCTGTTTTAGATTCAGAATCAGATTCCTCTGACTTTTTTTCAGTAACTTCTTCAACGGGCTTTTCTTTTTCCTTAGTTTCTTCCATAGACTCCACTTCTTCAGGCTTTTCTTCCTTGCTTTCTTCCTCTTTTTTTTCTTCTTCCTCGCTCAGTTTTTTTTCATCATCAGCCATAGTTTTTTCCTTAATTAAATTTATCAGCCCGACTATCTTCTGTCAAGTGAATAATTCTATACTTAGGTCAAGATTATTGTTATCTTAGTCATTTTTTGTTAAAATCTTATTGCCCAAGACTAACTGCCAGGGTAGCCAAGCGCCGAAGGCGTCCTATCAGGACCCTGAAAGGGCCCCCTCGGGGGTGGTCACAAATTTTATGAAATTTTATGTCTATGTTTTGAAAAGTAAAAAAGACAGTAATCTATATATCGGAGCAACCAATAATTTAGAAAACAGACTAGAAGAACATAACCAAGGCAAAAACAAATCAACAAAGTATCGAAAACCCTTAAAACTAATATATTTCGAAGAGTATACTAATAAAAGTGAGGCATTTAAGAGAGAGTGGTATTTTAAAAACACGGGCAAAGGTAATGTCGAAATGAGGAGATTAATAAATGTTTGCCAGGGTAGCCAAGGTGGTCACGGCGCGTGTCTGAAAAACATGAGATAGCAGTTCGATTCTGCTCCCTGGCACAGTGAATATTGAAAGAAGGGAGGATTAAAAATGGAAACATCTATTATTATTTGTGGAGTAGATCGAAAATTCAGAGACCACTTGACAAATCAATTTACGACCTCAGGAATGTCTCCTGAAATGGCAAGAAGGCAAGCAACCTTAACTGTCCGGGATTCGAGAGAATTACATGAAAAAATCAATCAATCTGTTCTAAGAGGAGAACCTACGTTAGACAAATAAGCCAAAACATTACTAATACGCGAGGGTAGTTCAGCTGGCAGAACATCTCGTTGCCAACGAGAAGGTCGCGGGTTCGACCCCCGTCCCTCGCTCCATATTTGTAAGATTTTGCGTGGGACTGGGCGAGAACCCGCGTTGAGAGTACCTTTCAAATTAAGTTAGAGATAGGGGGATTAAGTTCAGGGGTTTCGAGGAAATAAATTGTTTCGGACCCTCCGACCCCCGTCCCTCGCTCCATATTTGTAAGATTTTGCGTGGGACTGGGCGAGAACCCGCGTTGAGAGTACCTTTCAAATTAAGTTAGAGATAGGGGGATTAAGTTCAGGGGTTTCGAGGAAATAAATTGTTTCGGACCCTCCGACCCCCGTCCCTCGCTCCAAATGAGGCACGCGTTAGCGTGCCTATATGAAAATTGGTAATTGTAAATTGTGAATTATTTATTGCGGGGTCGTCTAATGGTAGGACCGTGCCCTTTGAAGGCATTAATCCAGGTTCGAGTCCTGGCCCCGCAGCTAGACCAAAACGCCCCGAAAGGGGTGTTTTTGTGTCTAGCTTGTGGGGACTTGAACCTGCAACTCCACTTGACTTTCAAACAAGATGAATCCGTATTAAGAAACGAATAGAAAGCTACGAACAAAATATGGAGGCCTGGACCCTCATCGCTTGCCCCGATATTCGCCCTTCGTGAGCGCGAGGCTGGAAGCCTCCGGCGCGAAGTAAGAGTTTTTCGGGGAATCCCTGCCCCGCAGCCAGAACGGGCACCTCAACCGACCGAGACGCAACTTTTTAATAAATCTATAGCAGACTTATTTATGTTAGAATAAGAAGCAGATTGGCATGACTAATAAGAAGGGGCTAGTCGTAATCATTATTTTACTGGTAGCCCTTTCGGGCCTATTGGTAATTAGTAAAATTAGAAAGGGTAATTGCAATAAGTGGTGGGCTAAAGACAGTCAATGGGTTAAAAAGATTGATGACGATAGTTTTAAAAATGAGGTTCTCAACGCTGATAGTTTAGCCATGGTGGTTTTCTGCGGAGGGGCATATGATTTTTGTTGCAACATAACTGCAATCTTTGAAGATATCGCCAAGGAAAACCACTATAAACTTAGTTTTTATAAAAAAATTATTAATTCAGAAAAGGATAATAAATATCTTGGGAAAAATTGTCCCGGAATTCCTGAAATCGTTCTTTTTGATAGCGGCAAGGCGATTAAGCTTTGGGATAAGCGATTACTTTTTCTTTTGCCAATTGAAAAACCAATTATTGATGATTGGTACAATAAAGGGAAGATTTTAGAATATTTTAAAAACCATTTAGGTACTGATTAGTTTATGATCTTGAAATATTGTATACAGTTATAATGCTTTAACTGTTAGATCATTATAAAGTTTTACAAGAAGTTGATTTAATGTCACCGGTAAGGTCTAGTTTTCAATTATTATCGCAAAGTTTTGCAATACTTAAGAAAGATAAGGAATTAATCTGGTTCTCACTATTTTCTTTGTTTTTGAATATATTGGCATTGGTTGTTTGTTTCCTGGGTCCATTTTATCTGTTTATTGTTAATTTAAAAGCAGGGGGTGTGGAAAACCAGGCAAGTTTTCAGCCTTATATGTATGGCTTTATCCCTCTTTTTTTAATTTCTACCTTGTTATTCTATATTTTAAGTTCTTTTATTACGACTTTTTTTAAGGCAGGGCTAATGACTTGCGTTAATATCAGACTTGACGGCGGAAATCCCACCTTTAGGGATGGTTTTAGTAAGGCCCAAAAACACATTGGGGAAATATTTATATGGTCTTTACTTTCCGGAACGGTTGTTTTCATTTTTAGAACGATCTTTAAAAACGAAAGGGTGATATTCAAAATATTTGGATCCGTAAGTCTTGTTAGCTGGAGTTTGATAAATTTTTTTATCATACCCGTGATGATTTTTAATGATTTGACTATAAAGGAGTCAATAAAAAAATCAGGCGAATTATTTAATAAAACTTGGGGAAAATCTTTGACTGGTCAATTTTCAATGAGGTTAATTTTTGTCATTTTATGGTTTGCCGCTTTCCCTTTTGTGTTTATTGGAGGAATTATTGGTTCGAATACAACTAATATGCTTACAGATTCCTTGATATTTTCTTTGATAATATTTTATTTTGTTGGAGTGGCAGTGTTTTTTCACAACCTACAGAGTATTTATGTTACTGCGCTATATAATTACGCCACCACCGGCAAATCTTCGATTCATTATGACCCCATGTTTATAAGAAAAGCTTACTACTCAAATCTTCGTGACGAAAATATACAACTAGATTGACCTCTTTTTTATAGTGTCTCATTTGTCTTATTTAGCCTCAAAGTGGTACACTCGGAGTAATTGGTTATGGGCCCGAAAGGTCCTAGACCGGCCTGCTCAGCAAAATTCTGGGGCTCAAGGCCCCAAAATTTTGCAGGTGTGGACGGGTGAAAACCCCTAGTACCCACAAACCAACAAGTTTCAAGAACAAATATTTGGGAATTAATTTGGAGAGGAATGAGCTAAGCATAAACTTCGGACCTCTTCGCCTGCCCCGATACTCGCTCTTCGCGAGCGCGAGGCTGGAAGCCTCCGGCGCGAAGTAAGAGTTTTTCGGGGAGTCCTGGCCCCGCAGCACATCTTCGGATTTCTCCGGATTTCAAAACTTTTGTTATACTTCAAATAACTAATACTATGAAAAATTTAAGAACATACGGGAAGCCTCCTTTTAATATAGTTGCAATCCACGGTGGCCCTGGTGCGCCTGGAGAAATGGCCCCAGTTGCTAGACACTTATCTAAAGAGTGCGGAGTGTTAGAACCGATTCAAACTGAAAACTCTGTTGATGGGCAAGTTCAAGAACTAAAACTAGTAATTGAAAATAATGCAAAACACCCAGTCGTACTTATTGGTTGGTCATGGGGTGCTTGGTTAAGTTACATCTTAACCGCTAAATATCCTAAGTTAGTTAAGAAACTTATTCTTGTGAGCAGTGGACCATTTGAAGCCAGATATGCAAAACGAATAATGAAAACCAGAATGAGTAGGTTATCTAAAGAAGAAAGAGACGAATTGGACTCATTATTTACTAGTCTGAATAATTTGAAAGGTAAAAAGCAAGAAAAGGCATTTAGCAAAATTGGCAAACTTATAGATAAGGCTGATTCTTATAGTTCAATTCCGCACAAAAGTGAAGTAACAAAAACACAGCCAGAAATATATGAGCCTGTTTGGGATGAGGCTAGTAAACTCAGGGAAGAAGGGAAGCTTCTTGCTTTAGGAAAACAAATTAGATGCCCTGTTGTTGCGATTCATGGAGACTATGACCCACATCCAGCCGAGGGAATAAAAAAACCTCTAGCAGAGACAATAAAGAACTTCCGATTAATTTTGATAAAAAGATGTGGACATCACCCATGGTATGAAAAATACGCAAAGGATAATTTTTATGAGTTTTTAACAAAGGAAATATCTTAAATTAGAAACTATAATTAAAAATGGGAATTTCAATAAAATTTGTCATAAAAAAGGTTCGAACTCCCCGCCTGCCAGCGCCTGGCGGCGCAGCAACTGGCGGGCAGGTGTCCACGCTCCCCAGCTAGACCAAAACGCCCCGAAGTAAACAACCTATAGTTTGACAAAGATAATCAAACGTGTTAAAATTCTTTTTGTTAGCTTTAAAGATTGATCAGTGGTAAATACTGATTTGAGTCGGTTTACTTGGTTTAGGTATTCGTATCTTCCCCTCTTTTGAATCGTCTCCATTTTAAAAGCGTTTATTCAACAAATTATGAGAAATATGCGGCATGGTCGCTCACGTAGTTTTCGTGGCCAAAATAATCGGTCGTATGGTCGTAATCGACCAAGGAGATCGGGTGGTCGGGGTCGATACCGAAATAAAGGTGCTTCTTTAAATCCACTGATGTTTGTTAGGAAAGCTATTGAGGTTATCGAGACTCCTTACGTTCCGGTGAACAAGTTTTCTGACTTTCCTTTGGACGAATCAATTTTAAATAATATTTTGAACCATGGCTATGACAAGCCAACCGCAATCCAAGATCAGTCAATCTTTCCGATATTGGAAGGAAGGGACCTGGTTGGCATTGCTAATACTGGAACCGGAAAAACGGCCGCCTTTTTATTGCCTCTGATTACAAAGGTGTCGAAAGATCGAAGCCAAAAGGTGTTGATTGTCACCCCAACCCGTGAACTGGCGGTTCAGATCCAAGACGAGCTTAAATTATTTAGTTTCAAAATGGGAATTTTCTCCACACTCTGCATTGGGGGAGCCTCGTTAAACAGGCAGGCAAGTGAATTGTCACGGCAACCAAATTTTGTGATCGGAACTCCCGGAAGAATTAAAGATCTAGAGGATCGACGGATTTTAAAATTAGGTCAGTATAATAATGTCGTTCTTGATGAGGTGGACCGCATGCTAGACATGGGTTTTATTCATGATGTAAGGCAGATTGTTTCATTTTTACCAAAAAGTCGTCAATCACTGTTCTTCTCGGCAACAATTCCAAAGGAAACTAAAGTGCTCATGCAGCAGTTTTCTGTAAATCCGGTGACGGTCTCAGTGGTAAAAGACGCAACTCCTCAAAATGTCGATCAAGACATCATCCGAACACAAGGCAAAAACAAACTTGAGATTCTTCATGATTTACTGATCAAAGAGGAATTTAGAAAGGTTTTAGTTTTTGGCCGAACCAAGTGGGGAGTAAACAAACTTGAACAAAGTCTTACTAGAAGAGGCTTTAGGGCCGCAGCAATTCATGGCAATAAAAGCCAAGGACAAAGGCTAAGAGCTTTAAGGCAGTTAAAAAATAACGAAGTTCAGGTTTTACTGGCCACTGATGTGGCTTCAAGAGGACTAGACATAGATAATGTGACTCATGTGATTAACTACGATGTTCCAGGAACATATGATGATTATGTGCACCGGATTGGTCGAACTGGAAGAATTGGCAAAAAGGGCGTTGCCTTAACTTTTGTTGATTGAGTTGGGGTAGACTGTGCTAAAATATTATTTATGATTTGGCTTTCTTTAAAAACATACCCTGAATCTACGGCCGATAAGGTCATCAAGCTTCTTAAGATTGTCAAAAAAGTTTCTGCAAAAAATAACGTTCCGATTATTCCTTGTGCTCAAGCAACAGATATTTTCAGAATCAAAAAAGAGCTAGGTATTGAAGTTTGGGCCCAGCACTGCGACCCGATTGACCCGGGCCGAAATTCCGGTTGGATATCTCCCCACAGCCTTAAGCAGGCCGGAGCTACCGGGACGGTTCTTAATCATGGTGAGCACCCCATAAAACTCAGTACGATAAAGGTCAGTCTTGAAAAAGCCCACCAACATGGGCTGAAAACCCTGGTCATCTGTGAAACAACTCAGCAAGCTAAAAAAGTTTCCTTGTGGAAACCCAAGTATATTGCCTATGAAAAAGCTAAGCTGATTGCCGGCCCGATCTCGATGATCGATGTCGAGGAGTCCAATATTAAAAAACTAGCCAAAACCTTGCCTCAACCTTTGATCGTTGGAGCCGGAATCACTTCCAAAGAACATGTTTCAAAAACTTTAGCCGCCGGAGGAAAAGGAGTCATTCTTGCTTCAGCCGTCATCAAGGCCCTAAGTCCTGAAAAGAAACTTTTAGAGCTGGCCTCAGGCTTCAATTAATAACATCACTTTAATTAATCAAAAAAGAGGTTCTTCGAAATTAATTCATTTTGAAAAATGATAATTTTCATGATAATATTATCCTATGAAAGAGATTGCTAAGAATATATATCCAATCGGAACAGTTGTTGAAGAAGATCCTGGCGAAAACCAATTTAGACCATTAGTTACCCAATGGGTAAATGGAACAATTTCCTACCAAACTCTAGTCAGAAACACACCTGCCTCAAGACTAAGTCTTCCACAAAAGGCTCTAAGAACGATTTTTGATTTAACTCTCTGAATCTCAATTATTCCGATACACCTGATGTGCCTTACCCCTTGCACATCGGGATAAATACTCGCCATCCGAATCAATCTCCCGATGTAGGGAACCTATTTCACATCGGGTGTGAAAGTGACTTTAAAAAGGTTTTCGAGCAGGCAGATAAGAGTGAGAGGGCCAATGCCTCCGGGAACAGGGGAAAGCCAAGCTGCTTTTTTACTGACACTATTAAAGTCAATATCTCCTTGAGGAGAGCCTAAATCAATGATTGCCGCCCCTTTTTTAACCATTTCTTCCTTAATCAGTCCGGCTTGTCCGGTGGCGGAAATTAATATTTCGGCCGCTTTTGTTTTCTGAACCAAATTTTTGGTGTGTTCATCGACCAACCCTGGACTTAAGCCAAGTTTCTTCAACTGAATTACTAAAGACCGACCAACCCGGCCAGTGGCTCCGACAACAACAATTTTTTTCTGGCGATAGTTGCCCAGCATTGGCAAAACACCCAAAACTGCCTTGACCACTGGAGGCACAAAAACTTCTTGACCCTCTTCAAGCTTACTTAGATTCTCGGTCGTCAAGCAATCAATATCTTTAGAGGGTAAAATCTTGTCTTGAAGAGGCTGATTGTTATTGATGGCAATTCGGGAGGGGACCGGGAGAGCTAAAACAATGCCATTGACTTGTGGGTTTTCATTAAGACCCTCAACCAGAGAAGATATTTTGGCAAGACTAATATTGGCCGAAAGATTATTTTGGTGATACAAAACACCAACTTCGAGAGCCACTGCCTTAAGAGCCTCAAAGAATTGCCTGGAAGAAGTCTTCTCACCAATCAGAATTGTTTCCAGCACCGGTTTAAACGAGGAATTTTTTTTCAAAGTCTCGATTTTTTTGGCGAGCTCTTTATTCCTTTCTAGGGCAATATCTCGGCTGTCAAAAACAAACATTTTTATTCAATCGGAAATGAGTGACAAAGCTTAGCCACCTGATCTTTAAGATTTAATAATTTTTTGTTCAGCATAATTTTTCCTTTGATCTCTTTTTTTGATTTTAAGTCATCAGAGGAAAAACTTTCACTAGCAACAGAAATTGTTTGGTGAAACAAGTCGGCCACCAGCTTCATTTCTTTTTCCCTCATTCCTCGGGTAGTCACCGCCGGCGTTCCCAAACGTATTCCAGAGGGGTAATAAGCCGTCTGACGATCAAAGGGAACCATCTGGCGGTTAACGATCATCCCGGCCACCTCAAGGGCCAGGGCGGCAACCCAAGCCTCGACCTTGCTCTCGCTCAAATCCAGCCAGATCATGTGATTTTGCGTTCCTTGGCCAACTAAATCATAGCCATGTTTGACCAAGCTTTGTGCTAAAAATTTAGCATTAATCACCACTTGGTGGGCGTATTCTTTAAATAACGGTGCTTGGGCCTCAAAAAGAGAAACAGCGATGGCGGCTATATTATTGTTGTGTGGACCTCCCTGAAGGCCCGGGAAAACCGAACGGTCAATTTTTTCAGCTATTTTTGGATCTTTCTGCAATCCCTTTTGGGTGGCCATAATAATCGCCCCTCTTGGCCCTCGCAAGGTTTTATGAGTTGTCGTCATCACTAGGTGAACGTGCTTAACAGGGGAGGGGTGAACGCCACCGACAACTAAGCCCGCCACATGAGAAATATCAGCCACCAAAAAGGCCTTGGCCTGGTCTGCAATTTGAGCAAAACGAGCAAAATCTAAAACCTTTGTATAGGCTGTTCCCCCACAAAATATTAATTTGGGGGAATATTTTTTTACTTTTTCTTCAAGGTCTGACCAGTCGATTTCGCCTTTTTCAGTCAATCGATAATGCTGAGCCTGGTAATAGCGTGAAGTGGCTGAAGCTGACTGGCCCATCGACAAATGGCCGCCCATTTCCAACGATTGAGATAAAAGAACATCTTGTGGCTCCAGAAATAAATTCAAAATCGCCAAATTAGCAATCGAGCCGGAATAAGCCTGAACATTGGCGTGGGGGACACTAAATATTTTTTGGGCTCTTTCTTGGGCCAAAGCTTCAACTTGATCAATCAAGGCGTTCCCCTGGTAATACCTTTTTCCCGGATAGCCTTCTGAATATTTATTGGTTAAAACACTCCCCAAAGTTTTTCTCACTTCTAAAGAAACATAGTTTTCTGAAGGAATCAGCATCAGGGTGTCTTGCTGTCGTCTTATTTCTTTTTTGATCAAGGAAATGATCTGTTGATCACTCATGCTTGTATTATAGCACTCTTGCCTAAAATTGCTTTTTCATTTGATGAGAAATTCTGCTATAATCTCTCGGTAATTATTTATTCCGAAAGATAGCCCCCTTTTAATTCAAATATATTTAATTACTATGGCCAAAACCAACCAAATATACTTTTTGAAACAATTAAAGATTGCTTTTAAAAAATGGCTTATTTTTACGGAAGAAGCCCAGAAAGAAGCTAAAAAAAAGACAAGGCTGATTTCGCAAAAATTAACCCTTTGGCTCAGGAAAAGACCAACGACCTCATTTTTCAGCCTTATCGCTCTGATTCTTTTTTTAATTATTTTTGGTAATTTTCTTCGGGATCGCCAAAAAACTGAAATATCCAAAGAAATTCCCGCTAAACAAGCGACATCTTTTGCTATCGGCCAAACTCCTAAAATCATCCTTGAGGGGCAAATTGAAAAAGCCGGCACAATCACTGTTTTGGCTCAAGTAAGCGGCGTTGTTAAAAAAATTAATATTTATCACGGCCAGTTAGTTAGCCAGGGTCAAGCACTTGTCCAATTTAGCTCAAATTATCAGGGTGGAAACATCCCCCTTCTTCAACGAAACTTAGCTTATAGCCAATATCAATTTAATTTTGACAATTTTGATCATCAAAAAGAAATTGTTGATAACCAAAAAGAATTAGCCGAAAAGTCTCAAGAAAACTCAAATCAGCTGCGAGAAATTGGCCGTCAAGCTAAAGAAGAGTCTCAAGGCCAGCTTCAGTTAAACGAAACAATATTAAGTTCAATTGAAGTTAACTTGAGTACTCTTCAGTCAGCGACTCAAAGCGCTGAAAATGACAGCCTAATCTTAAGTACTCAGCAATTAAAATCTCAATTTCTTTCGGCTGTCAACCAATTAAAGCAATTGATCAGGTCGACTGAATACCAAAGCAGTGATGATGAGTCTCCGGCTCAACTAGCTAGTCTGCAAAAAGAAATTGCCCTTAAGCAGCTTTATGTTCAAGAAAAATCGCTTGAATTAAACCTCGAAGTCTCAAGGCTTAATTACCAAATCGCCCGAGTTGCAGCGGCTTTAATGTCGCCTGGGGCTCCATTTAAGGGGACAATTGAAAGGGTTCATGTTCGCTTGGGGCAAATGGTTTCTCCTGGCCAACCCCTGGTAACTCTCAGTGGGACTAGTGATCAAATGAAGTTGGTTGTCCGGGTCTCACCCAAGGTCGCACAAAAAATCTCAAAAACCGAAACTTCAACTATTGACTTACCCTCCGGTTCGATTGAATTAATGCCCGAACACATCACCTTAGAGCCAATTTTAGATGGCCAGCACCGCGTCATCTTTAATCTCCCCCTGGAAATCTCAAGCCAAGTTTTTGATGGACAATTTCTTTCTCTTAGACTGCCCATCGGTTACCCTGATTCAGTCAGCACGATTCCTTCGATCCCCATCGACGCTGTTTACCAGCTCAAGGATGAGGCCTATGTTTACCTGGCCAAAGAAAACAAGGCCATTTCTCAAAAAATTGTTCTTGGTCAAGTCTTGGGGGGCTATGTCGAGGTCCTGGAAGGACTCAAAAATGGTGACCTATTAATTACTTCCCGAAATGTTAATCAAGACGAGCCAGTAGTTTTTAATTCTGATGAGTAACCCCAAGTCCTCTTATTTAAAAAAGCTTAAGTTTTCGCCCGAACTAAAAAAAACCTGGGCTTATTCATTTTTAAGCAATTTACGACTAATTATCTTGCTGGTGATCACTATCTTGATCGCCGGATCCTTTAGTTATGTCAAACTACCACGACGAATCAACCCTGACGTCGAAATTCCTTATATTTTTGTTTCAACAATTTTTCCCGGGGCCAGCCCAAAGGATGTCGAGCAGCAAGTAACTATTCCTCTTGAAGAAGCGATTGAAAGTGTCCCGGGTATTAAAACTGTTTCTTCAGCCTCCCAAGAGAACCACTCTTCGATTGTCGTTGAATTTGAATCAACCATTGCCAATGATCAAGCCACCGCCGATATTCAAACTTCAATCGGCTCAGTGACTGACTTGCCAAACGAAAGCCAAAAACCAATTGTCATGCCTCTTGACTTTGAGGATGTTCCGGTGGTTACTTTTGCCTTGACTTCTCAAATCGACCCGGTTTCATTGATGAACTTTTCCCGTTCCTTACAAAAAAAACTCGAGAGTCTGCCGGAAATTCAGAAAGTGACTGTCTCTGGCTTGGAAGAAACCGAGCTGGAAATATTTATCAAACCTGAAACTTACCTTACTTACCGGGTTTCTCCTTTAATCGTTTCTCAGGCTGTTCGCAATTCTTTGACTGATTATCCGCTCGGAATTGTTCAGACTGATCGCTCAAACTTATCTTTCAGCCTTGACCTTCCTGGCAAAACAACTGAGACCCTTCGAAACCTGCCCATCAAGCTTAATGAAAACAAAATTGTTCTTTCCCAAATCGCTGATATTTCTCTTCGTTCTTCACCTTTGCAGGCCAATAGTTTTTTTGCAGATCATGAAGTAAAACCCCTGAGAACGGTTACTTTTTCTGTCTTTAAAACAGTTTCGGCTGACTTAGAAGAATCAGCCCGGTTGTCCCGCCAGACAGCTGAAAAAACAATTAGCTTGGCAAACTCTCATTACCAAATGAAAATATTAACTGACTTTTCCAAACAAATATCAGACCAATTTCAAGGTCTAATTAAAGACTTTTCAACCAGTCTTTTCTTGGTCTTTTTAACTTTATTAATCTTTCTTGGCCTGAGGCAGGCAGCGATTGCCTCTTTTGTGATTCCTTTGAGTTTTTTGGCTACTTTTGCGGCGATGTACGTTGTCGACATTCAACTTTCATTTCTTTCAATCTTTTCCTTGCTTTTGGGCCTGGGAATGATCGTCGATGACGCAATTGTCATGATTTCCGCCATGACCGACTATTACCAAAACGGAAAATTCACCCCCAAGCAAACGGCGGTTTTAGTCTGGAACGACTTTTGGTCGCCGACTTTGTCCAGTAACTTAACAAATGTCTGGTCGTTTTTACCTCTTTTGATTGCCACCGGCATTATTGGAGAGTTTACGAAAGTGATTTCCTTTGTGGTGACAATTGCTCTGGTGGCCTCAACTGCGATAGCCTTGTTGGTTGCCATTCCTTTTATGGTCGTTGTTTTAAAACCTAAGATCCCAACTCGGGTTTTAATTTTGGTTTCCCTACTGGCTGGATTACTGCCTTTAATAATAATTATGGCCACAACTTCGGGCAATCCCTTTGCATGGTTAATAATTTTGGCCTATCTGGCCCTGGGTGGAATGTTTCTGATAATTAAAAAAGAGCTCAAAAATAATTATCAGAAAATTTATCGGCTTTACTTCAAGAATAAATTGAGAAACTTTGCTTTCAAGAAAAGGTTTCAAGACGGCTTTTTAACTATCAAAGGCCCAATCTATGCTTATAAAAAAATTCTTAAAAAAATTCTTCGCTCAAGAGGAGCCAAAAGAAAAATTATCTTCGGTATTTTAGCTTTTTCGATCTTTTCTTACCTCTTGGTCCCACTGGGGCTGGTCCAAAACGAATTTTTTCCCAAAACAGACGAAGATAATCTTTACCTTAGTCTTGAGCTCCCAGTTGGGACAAGCCTAGAACAAGCAGAAAAAGAAGGCCTCAAGCTACTGGAAATTATCAGGTCTACTGACGACACGGAATATGTTTTGGCTGATATTGGAGCAGATATTGAAATGGGCCTGGCAAACCAGATTAATCAATCCCACAAAGTAAGGTTTTCTCTAAAACTCAGAGAAGATCGAAAATCCAGTTCAATTGAAATTGCCCAAGATTTAAGAGAAAAGTTTAGTGACTATACCCTTGGCAAGCTTCAAATTGTTGAAATTTCTGGTGGACCACCAACTGGGGCGGATATTGAAATGACCCTTTTGGGCGAAGAAACCATCAAGCTTCAGGAGCTAGCCCAAATTGTTCAGGCTAAGCTGGAATCTCATCCGGGAACAACCAATGTAAACCTTTCGATTGTCCCTGGCTTAAGTAAACTTGTCTTTGTTCCCACCCCTCACCAACTTTATCAAGCCGACGTTTCAATTGAGCAAATGGCCCTAACGCTAAGAACCTATTTATCCGGAATGAGGTTAGACACGTTTACACTGCAAGAAAATGGTTGTCAAAACGAATGTCCAATTCAACTGAGGCTGAGCCACGGGAATCTTGCTCCCCAAGAGCTTTCAAAAATTACTCTTTCAAACAACTGGGGCGAGTCGTTCAATCTTCTTTCTTTAGGCGAACTAAAGCTAAATGAAAGCCCGACAAAAATCACTCGGGTCGATGGCCAAAGATCAATTACCATCAGCGCTTCGGTTCTTCCGGATTTCAATAAAGTCCAAATCGGCCAAGAATTAGAAAAATTTGTTGATCAGGAAATGGAGTTACCGGCCAACTATAGTTGGCAAACTGGTGGGGCTAATCAGGAAAACGAAAGCTCAGTTAACTCAATCATCCAAGCCATGATCTTGGCGATAATCTTAATTTTGGCCACGATGGTTGTTGAGCTGAAATCTTTCCGGCAGGCGGTCATCGTCATGCTGGTGATTCCTTTGGCTATTTCAGGAGTTTTCATTGTCTTTGGTTTGACCGGAACCCCTCTTTCATTTCCGGCCCTGATCGGAATTTTGGCTCTTTTCGGTATTGTCGTCAAGAATTCGATTATGATTGTCGACAAAATTAACCGCAACTTAAAGATTGGCCTTTCTTTTGATGAAGCGATTGCCGATGGAGCCTCAAGTCGGTTGGAACCAATTATTTTTAGCTCGGTCACTAACATCATCGGCTTGACCCCGATTACCTTATCTGACCCCATGTGGCGAGGACTAGGAGGAGCGATTATTTCAGGCCTGACTCTTTCAGGAATTATCATGCTTTTTTTTATTCCCTTGGTCTACGACGCCTGGTATAGAAAAAGATAGGAAATTGACCAACTACACAAAAAAGCAAAACAACTGTTTAAGGAATGAATCGTTTTAAAAAGAAGTTAACTTAGTACTTGAGAAAGTATTTAATATTTGCCTGAGCTTTTATTTCCTCCAGCCAAGCGGGAACTTTTTCACCTAGTTTTTGCTGCCTGAGTTGATCTTGAAGATTTTGCTCTAATTCTTCAAAAGTGCTTTCTTCGGGAAAAAGATCTTGATTTTCTTCATAATAATCGGCCACTTCCTGATCAGTCACCTCAACTTCTTTGCCCAATATTTTTTCGATCAAAAGTTGGATTTTAATCTCTTCAAGAAGATCTTCTCTGCTTCTGCCTTGAACCTCTAAAAGACTATCAAGGTCAGAATCTTGAGTACTGAACTGCTCTTCAATCTTAGCGATCTCACCTTTAAGCTCAACCTCAGCTACACTGACATTTAATTTTTTGGCTTGCTGAAAAACCAGTTCTTTGGCAACTAGGCTTTCCAAGGCTTGCTGGCCGGCTTGTTTTTCGAGCTCACTAATAATCGAGAGTCGGTATATTGGCTGATTGTTGACCGAAGCAGCAATTAAATAGTGCTTAAAACGCCAAAAAATGCCACCAACGACTAAAGCCAGAAGAAAAACAATCAATACATTCCTGACAGATTTATTAAGTTTAAACTTAACAGGAATTTTTTTCTTCAAATCTTTATTAATTTTTTTGACAGCTTTCATTTGACTAAAAAGCATTGTAGCAATCTTTCAGTGCCTTGAAAAGCCCCAATTTAGCCTGAAAGAAAGAACAAGTCGGAGAGCCGGGATTCGAACCCGGGACCTCGCGCTCCCAAAGCGCGCGCGCTACCAGCTGCGCCACTCTCCGTATGGTTTTTTAACTAACTTCTTAAATAGACCCAAGGCGAGTAATGACTATTTTGAAAGGGCTCTCACGATTGAGAGTCTCTAAAGCTTCTAGGTAGCCCTCAGGCTCTTGGCCAGGGAAGACATAAGTCAAGCACTCTCTTCCGATTATTCCAACGGCCTTAGGATAAGCTATCGGCTTTTCAGGCTCACCCTCATGTTTTTTAGCAAGCTCTTTCATAAGTAAAAAAATTATTTATCTTTTATCTAGTTGGTTTGATTCAGGCAAGTGAATAACTATTGCTTGTGACCTAGCTAGCAAGTTCTTAAAACCTGCTAGCCCATCAACTCGATATTCTTGCCCAGTTGGGCGATATGTACCCATGGCCTGTAGAACTTTGACTAGTCCTTTTTCCTCAGTCCTGGAAATATCAGAAAGAATAGGTAATCCTTCAGGCATCTTAGTTGGTTATATTTTAACTCAAAAGAGGCAGATGTTCAACAATAAATAACGATTTACCTTAGGTGTCTAGCTAGTACACACCGGAGGTGTGAGAAACTAGTAAGTGAAGAGGTTATTAATATTATTAAAGAGAGTCATGAAGATGATTAATCAGTCTTTCCCTTGTCTCAAGATTTTCCATTCTTAAACCCATTATAATTCTAAGCGCACTTATCGAATTAATATCACCTCTGCCGGCACTGTCAATAATACCACTAATGCCTGGCATAGACTCTTCCAGGTCAGGGGTTAGTTGCTCTTGATCTTTGACTTTGACGATTTCCATTTTTATATTTATCCAAAGTATACCTTCTGCACACCTATGGTGTCAATGCAGGCAACCTGCTTTGCAGGAAGTTTACCCTGAGCGTAGTCGAAGGGTGCCGAGGGAGGCCTGCCTGCCGGCAGGCAGGGAGTCGGAGTGTCCATTCCGTTTTATTTCAATCAACCTTGTTAAATTTATTTCCAAAGCACCTTACTTATTCGTAGCTTGGTTCTCAATGGGTTCGACTCTACCTCCCATGAGATATTCTGCTTAGCAGAAGTGCCGAGGGAGGCCTGCCTGCCGGCAGGCAGGGAGTCGGAGTGTCCATTCCGTTTTATTTCAATCAACCTTGTTAAATTTATTTCCAAAGCACCTTACTTATTCGTAGCTTGGTTCTCAATGGGTTCGACTCTACCTCCCATGAGATATTCTGCTTAGCAGAAGTGCCGAGGGAGGGAGTCGAACCCACACGGTGTTGCCACCAAAGGATTTTAAGTCCTTCGCGTCTGCCAATTTCGCCACCTCGGCTAGTTTTTAAAAACAACTCTTTTCAACCATTTCCGACCAGCTGCTGATTTAAGATACTTCTCACGCTTGGTCGCATTCTCCAATGTATCAATTTTTTCTGAATAAACTATTTCCCATGGCAAGTATCTTTTAGTGTAATTATAATACCCTTGATTATGTCGCCTAAGTCTTATTTCCAAATCTTTAGTCATTCCTACATAGCTTTTATTATGTTTCTTGCTTTTAAGCAGATAAACAAAATACATTTTGTTTCGCGTCTGCCCGCCTCGCGTCGACTCGAATATTTATCTCCGCGAGTCGAGGCGGGCCAATTTCGCCACCTCGGCTAGTTTTTAAAAACAACTCTTTTCAACCATTTCCGACCAGCTGCTGATTTAAGATACTTCTCACGCTTGGTCGCATTCTCCAATGTATCAATTTTTTCTGAATAAACTATTTCCCATGGCAAGTATCTTTTAGTGTAATTATAATACCCTTGATTATGTCGCCTAAGTCTTATTTCCAAATCTTTAGTCATTCCTACATAGCTTTTATTATGTTTCTTGCTTTTAAGCAGATAAACAAAATACATTTTGTTTCGCGTCTGCCCGCCTCGCGTCGACTCGAATATTTATCTCCGCGAGTCGAGGCGGGCCAATTTCGCCACCTCGGCTAGTTTTTAAAAACAAATTTCTTCATCCACTTCCTGCCAGCAAATGATTTTAAATATCTTTCTCGCCCTCTCGCCTTATTTAGTGTATTAAATGTCTCTGAATAAACTATTTCCCATGGAAAATATCTTTTAGTGTAAAAACAATAACCTTAGTAAGGAAATTATAGCAAAAAAAGGAAACAAGATAAACAATTCAGGATTATTCAGAAGAAATTTCTGCTTCAATCTCAATCAGCTCACTATCAAGACTTGAAAAGTCAGTTGCTTGAAGATCTTTTTCGATTGAGTCAATCTCGTCAGAGCTACTTTGTGTTTCCAGCTTAACCATTTCTACGGCGTGGCTGACTGGCTCTTCCCCAACAGGAAGTTCAGAATTATAATCAACTGAGATAGAACTAGACTCTTTTCCAATTGGGGTCGACTGATTTCCAAAAAATTTGTTCTGTAAAAACCAAGAGAAACCTCCAACGGCAAAGGCCAAGACAAAAGCCAAAAAGAGCCACAATATCCACAATTTATTTAAAGATTTTTTAGGAGTGCCATCTTTGTCTTTCCTGACTTCCATGTCCTCAACTTTATCTTCAAGCTCACTTTCTTTAACTTTTAGATCTTCAGTCCTGTCTTCCACCTTAATTTCTTTAGATTCCTGGTCATCAAGCTTGTCTTCGGCTTTATCCTCAACCTCAACTGATTCAAGAAATATTTCCGGTTTAGCTGCTTTAGTTTTTTTCATCTTTAACTTTCTTCTTCAATTTGCCCAACCCTTAAACCTTTCATGTCTCCAATTAACTCGACTAGCGAGCGGTGGACCTCGACCATCTGGCCCTTAATTTCCTTGACTAAGTCACGAACTTCTTGATAAGCCCCCTTAGGGTCATCAGAAACCAGCACTCCTTCTAAAGCCGCCTCGGCCTCACTTAAAGCCTCAGAAATCTCGACTAATTCAGACTCAAGCTCATCGAGCTTTTCCTTGATTTCAGTTGTCTCAATTTCCTCATCGGCCAATTCAATTTTTTCCAAGCGAGATTTCATTCGCTCAATTAATAATTCTAAGCGATTTAAGGCCGCCTCAAACCGCTTCATCATCCTCTGGTGAAAAGCCCTGATTCTTTCTTGCCGCCGGGCAGTTAACTTCGCTGAAATTGAAGCGCGCTTTTCTTCAACCTTCTCACGAATTTCCTTTAGGTTTTTTCCACTGCCAGTGGCTGGCACAGTCATTGAAGAAGCCACTTTATCTTTAGGAGCCACTTTATCTTTAGGAGTAGGAACAGCTAAAGAAGAAACCACATTGGCCTGAGCAAGATTTGAAAAGCTCAAAAACAGACCCAGAACAATCAAAACCAGCAGAAATTTACCAACCCCAATCTTATGAAGCATAATTTAAATATAATCTTGTTTATTCGAAGTGTCAAGAAGAAAATGACAGAGCTACTTTTTGGCTTTTTTCTTAGCCTTTCGAAGGTTCTTTTGGTCTAAAATAAAGGCCCCCAAACCAAGGCAAACAAAAACAAAAAGAGTCAAGCTACCCAGGACCCAAACATGTCGGAGAGCGAAATATAATAGCAAACCAACTAGAAGAGGCAGTGTTTGATTTTTTGAAAAGTCTTTTCGGGAAAGAATTTTTTGGCCCAACCAAAGAGCCGGAAAAACTCTCACCAAATAAATTAATAAACCAATGACCGGAATCAGAAGAGGAATAAAGGGGATGCCGATAATTGTCAGCGCCAGGAAAACAAAAAACGGAGCCAGCATGATTAAGAAAACTAATCCCAAGCCAAAAGACAAAAAAAGACGAGAGCCCAAAACATCAACCACTCCCTTGGCTCTCTGAGGAAAAAGACGGATAAAAAACCAGCCGAGAAAAAAAGTAAAGATAAGGCTTGGCAGTCCGGTAAAGAGATTGGGTTTTTTAAGAGGTCGGTTCTTTTCTTGGCTCTTTTTCACTGAGCCAGTGGCGACTTTCTCATAATTAGTCAAACCCCCAACAACTCCTCCGACAATTTCTGCTTCTTGAGGGCTTTTGTAGTCTAAATTTCCGTTAATACTGGCTCCCGAAGTAAGAGTTAAAACTTCAAAACCCCCTTTTAAATCTCGACCGATTTGATTATTCAAAGTTAGTTCCTTGGCATAAACTTGAGCGTCTAGTCCAATTGGACCATTGATTTCAAGGTTAGAGCCAGCCGCCATCAAACTGCCGGTAATGACTGATTGCTCGGTGGTGACCAATGTTCCTCCGGCAAAAGACATGTTTTTTCCAACTAAGCCATTAACCAAAACATGGCTTCCAACAGCCCGAACATCACCAGAAACCTCACCCAACAAGCTTAAATTACCAGCCGCCACTAATAGATCACCGTTGACCTGGCCATCAACAATAACATTGACCCCCGCCAAATAAACATCACCATTAACAACACCAGAAATTGTCACGCTTTCTCCGGCGTTTAAATAATCGTGGTTGATCTCTTCTCGAGAATTAACAAAAACAACTCTTGGGGTTTCCTGTGCTTGAGCAGTTCCTAAGAAAAGAGAGGACAAAATTAGAAAGATAGTTAGACCAATAACCTTTTTCATCATTAACCAAATGGTATCAAATTTTTCACAGAAGTCAATTACGATAAACTTCCCTCAATTACTTTTTTCACCAGGAGGCTAACCTGGTCCACCCCTAAGCTTTCAAACTCTTTTTCCAAACCATTCTTACTTTCCTGTCCTTTTTCCTTTAAAAAATAATGCCAGCCGGTTAATCTTAAGTTTTTGCATGCCGAAAACTTCTTTGCGTGTCGGGAAAACTTGGTGTTGGTGATCAGCCATGCCGAAGCAAAATCATAAGGTTGACGACTTTTATGGTAGCCATCCATCAAGTCTTTGTAGCGACCCCAAAGCTCAATTACGGTTCCCAAGCCTGTATCACGGTGGTAATGGCGGTGGTGTTTAACCTCCACGTAATAAACCTGGCCATTCTTATTTTTAGCCACGACATCGATCTGATGGTCAATGCATAAACCGTTTAATATCAAATTCCACTGAGCTTCAAAGCCCTCTTTGGTCAAAATTTCTTTGACAAATTTTTCAAAATCAATTGAATCCATCGTCGCCACTGCTTCTCTGAGTCGGTAAAGATCAGAGCAGTGGGGAAGATCCTGACGAACAATTTCCCGGTTAACGATTTGGTAAAGACTCTTTGTGCTGATCCCATCATGAAGCCTTTTTTCAACTCTGGATAAAATTTCCTGAGCTTGATGATCGTTGACTTGAGAACGAAGGATTGACTGCAAAACTTTTTGCCGATCGTATAGTTCAGAAGAGCCACCGTGCTTGATAACGTTGATTTTCTTAGCCATTTCCCTAACTATACAGTCATTGATCAAAGAGGTCAATTTTGATAAAATAGTATTAAATTACTGCGAATCTGGCTTGAATATAAATTCTAATATTTGAAAAATCAGCAGGATTAGTTGACCTGCCCGCAAAAATGCGAAGCTTTTCGGCGGGGTGGCTCAACATCACCCTTCTCACGCCAAAAGGTTCTGTACTGCAGAACGCAATTTGGCGGACCCGACTAAATGCGGTCGAAGTCTCGAACCTTTTGTCGGGCAAGGTGAAGACGAGAAAAACAATTAAAAACTGGGTTTGGCAGAGGATATTTAAAAAGAAGACTGGAAAACTATCTAAAAAATCAGCGGGATTAGTTGAGAGGCTCAACATCACCCTTCCAAGGTGAAGACGCGGGTTCGAATCCCGCATCCCGCTCAAAAGGGATGCATAGATTCGAACCCAAACTCCACCTAACTTTCAAACTAAAGACGACAATTGGAGATCTCCCTGGGAAGATTCAAACTAAACAAGAAGTTTCGGACCCTCCGAATCCCGCATCCCGCTCAAAAGCGATGCGAAATCCACCCCACGAAATCCACCCCAGGGGTGACTTAGGTTGACACCCCTGGGAATCTACAGTTTTCTGGTTAAATTTGATTGACTTTTTGAGAGAAAGACCTAAGTTACACCAGGAGTGGATGACTTGTGGGGATCTTGAAGCTATTGACTATCTTGATTAATTGGTTGCGGTGGACTTGGTTGGATATTGATAATCTCTGTCTGTGGTTCAGTAGCGGGCATCACAGTACTTGAGGTTGTTTCTGATTCGGTTAAGAATTGGCTTTTATCTGCATACATCGCATAAATTGAAACAACTTCCAACACAATAGGTAAAATCAAAAAGGAAGAAAAGTTAACAAATAATGTTATTACATTTCCTACGAGTGCCAATGATAAAGTAATTATTCCTGCATACCAAGCCCATTTTTTCCTTCCCCTTATCGCAGACCCTAGGACTATACTATAAATTCCAAGAATAAGAGAAAAAACACCACCTATTAATGCCCTGTCTTCCCCATCACCAAAAAACATTAGCATTGAAAGGATAAAAGTACCCAGCATTAAGGCACCGGTAGCAATAAAAAGTAGCCCTACGATTTTGCTTTTCATTATTATTTTAAATGTATCACAAATTCTTGCTTATTGCATAAATATTTTAATTATTAATGAAATGTAGCTAATGGAGTAATTTTGCCATTATTGGAAAAATGACCTAGGAAATCAATTGATATGCCCAGGGGGTGGGATTAATTTAAAGTGTTTGGTTTATCCTTTGAAATTGTAGAAATACCAGGGGTGTCAACCTAAGTCACCCCTGGGGTGGAAAATGGGGTGGAAAAACTGGGGTGGAAACACATAGGAAAAGTTTTGTGCTATAGTTTATATGTATGAAAAGATTTGGTTTTATTAAAATTCTAGCTGTCTTTTCAATACCGTTGTTGATCTTCATCCTTTTCCTGAATTCTACTAAAAAAAGAGAAGTTGAAAAAATAGGCATGATTGCCCAAGCCTCGACCAGCCCGTTCATTTTTACCCGTGATTTTGACCAAATGGCTTTTGGCATTAACACGGTTAGGGAATTTCCTTTTGACCCTGTATATGGCCCGGTCGGCCAGCTTTTCCTGGAAAGCGGTGCTAAAGTTGAAAACCATCTTTATCGCTGGAAAGACATTGAAGCGACCAAAAATGTTTACACTTGGGATGAGCTGGATTCAAATATTAAAGCTTACAATCAGCATGATATCTTAGTTTCGATGAGCTTATATGAATTTCCGGATTGGGCGGTTGAAGAATCGGGTAGAAATGTCGGGGGACCAATGGATGATGAAGATCTGGGAGAATATGGGGAATTATTAAGGTTATTAGCCGAAAGATATGATGGCGACGGCATTAACGACGCTCCCGGTAACCCAATTTTAAATCATTTCGAACCCCTAAACGAAATTGATAGCTTCCATAAATATGGCTCTGACGACGATTTAAATAACAACGGCCTTGATGATTACAAAGATTACGCTATTCTTCAAAGAACCTTTTATAATGAAATTAAGGCGGCTAATCCTAGCGCCATCATCTTATTTTCCGGCATGGCGCTCGAAGATTGTTGTGTGTTTAACATCAACTTTTTAGAAAATGTTTTAGCTTATTCTTACCAAACTTGGGGAAAACAATTTTTTGACTACATGAACCTCCACTATTATGAGGCTTTTTATAACAATTGGACCGGTCATGAAAATGACAACTATAGTGGCGGCGGCGTCAGGGGCAAAATCCATTGGGCTAAAAACTTAATGGCCCAATATGGCGCCGGTGACAAACCAATTTTATTTTCTGAAATTGGTCAGCCAGTCAACGAAACCGTCAGTGAAGAAACCCAAGCCAGACTAGTATTTAAACTCTTTTCTCAAAGCATCTCTACCGGCGAGGGACCCCTCCTATGGTTTACCCTCAAAGATTACTTTGAAGCCGATTATGGATTTGTCAGACTGGATAATACCATCAGGCCCTCATTTGGTACTTTCAAAATTCTTGTTGATGAAATGAAAAATTACTCCTACTTAGCCAAAGAGGCCAACAGTTTGCTGGAGGGCTATGTTTTTATCCATAACCATCTCAGCGGCAAGTTCAAGGAAATCTTATGGTCAAGGTCAGCCACAACTGAAAACAGAGATTATTTCGCTTCTTCAGTGATTAAAACCAATAAAGCTGGCGTTAAAACATATATTACTGATGGCGGTAGTGGTGATACCGACGGCTCAGCCAATGGTCAGGTCAAAATTTCAGTTTCTAACGATCCGGTCATCGTTGAATGGGGGCGGCCAAATGTTTGCGACCAACATTCTCCTTACAATACCTGCGCCGGCTTCTGGTGCGGCAAGGGTTCAACCTTGGCTATGAAGTATCAAACCGGAGAAGATTGGCCTGACAATCGTTTTTTATGCAGTGCCCAAACCAACGCCAGTCAATGGTATGTTTGTGCGGCCAGCTATGACCCAGGCTGGAGTTTTTCTCTAGAAGCTCAAAACTCTCAAGTCATTGACAACTATTGCTGCCATAAAAACAGCTCTTCCTGGAACTTGGTTGATCCATACACGGCTGGAAAGCTTTCTCCCCTTCAACACAACTTTGAATGCGGTGAAGATTTTTATGCCTGGTCTTCAGATTCATCATCTGGCAGCTTAGTTGAGTCTGCTTCAAGCCAACAAGCCTTTCAGGGCAACTATGCTCTCAGGGCCGACTACGCGGCCGGCAATCAAGAGTGGGCTCTCTACACTAATCTTACCACTAACATCAACCCTTCAGATATTGTCAAAGCTTCCGGCAAATATTTTATCGCCAGCATGAACGGTCCTGTCAAAATCAAAGTCGGCATTCAATACTGGGATACTGGCCTCCTTGGCCAAGAAATGTTTGACATGAACATAGCCACCGGTTTCTGGCAGGATTTCACCCTTTCCGGAACTACCGTTCCTTCAGGTACGGAAAGCATCAAAATATTTTTCCGCTTCGACGAAGGGAGTAATGCAACCGTATATTTCGATGAATTATATCTCCATTTCATTGACTCTTCCTTGCTGACGACTCCAACCCCACCACCGCCAATGATGAACGGCTTCAGTTGTGATCATGAAACATGGGAATGTTCAAACATAGTGAATTGCAGCCCGATCATAGATCACCCTGACTGTGTCTTCGACTGTTCTCAATGTGCTCCAGGAGGACCAGTAGCAATTTTCTTAAGTAGTTTTTCTGCCACTGACAGTCCAGAAAAAGTTTTGATTGAATGGGAAACGGCCCAAGAAATAGATAATCTTGGTTTTAACCTCCACCGCAGCTCGGACTATGACCCGGCTGATCCCTATCAGTCAACTTTTACTCAAATCAACAATCAAATAATTCTCAGCCAATGTTTAGGTTGTGCCACTCCTTCTTTCTATGAATATCTGGATGAGGATGTGGTCTCGGGAACCACTTATCACTATTTATTGGAAGATATTGATACCAGTGGTCTAAGAAGCTACCACGGACCGGTTGAAGTTTTATTTACCAACCCATCTCCAGCTCCGATTCTTGGTGATGTTGATGGTAGCGGCGAAGTTAACACTCAAGACTTAAAGCTTGTTTTGGAAAACTGGGGAGCAGACCCTCTAGGCCAAGCTCAAGCTACTGATCTTAATGACGATCAAATAGTTAACATTTTGGACCTTGCTCTTGTGATTGCTAATTGGTCGCTTTAGTAAACAAGCACCTTACTTGTCATTCTTAAACCGTCAATCATAAACAAGTTCTCCTTAAAATGTCATTGGGCATCATGGGACTAGAATAATAGCTCTCTATCTTCTTGCACTTAACTTTTGTCGAATTCTTACATCTTTCCCTCTTTGCAGATAAAAGTCGTCCCTCACCCGATAACCACCTTTTCCAGGACAATGGGGACCAGGTGTTTTTCGGTAGACTGAAAAATCCTCTTTCAATCCAACAAGTGGAACAATCGGTATACCCTCAACTTTAATTTTCATCGGTCCGATTATACCATAACAACTTAATTATTTTATAAATTTCCACTGAAGCTTAAAATACCTTATTCACAAATCAATCTTTTTTGTGTTATATTAATAATTGTTATGGACCATCTTAGGAAAAAGGTCATCACTATTTCCATTATTCTTCTGGCGATGCTGGTCATTTTTTTATTATTCTTTAAAGACAGTCCAGAGCCTAAACTTTTGAATAATCAAAAACCTGAAACTGTTTCGACTCTCATTAAAAGGCGCCAAAATCCGATTCAAAATGAATATGTCATCGTCTTAAGTTCAAAAAATATTCCGGACTACTCTTCCTGTGATTTGATGACTGATCGAAATGAAAAGGGGGACTGTGTCTTGAGCAAGCTAACCAAGGCGGCCGAAGATCAAAAGTTAGTTAATGCTGATATTTTTGAATATCTCAACAATTACCCAATTGAATATGAATACTTAGACCCCACTAATAGCAAAATATTTTTAAAAGGGATTGAAGATGAAAATGTTCTTGAAGAAATTTATCGCCGTTTCAAGGAAAAGATTAGCTCCATCGAAGAAAGCATTTCCCTGGAAATTTTGTAACCAATTTTTGGAAAACAAAAGACTTCTTGCCGCTAAAAGATTGTCCTTCAGGCAAGTGAAGTTATAATATCACTCAACTTCAAATTATTGGGCTAAAAGGATGATTATCTGCAAATTATTGCCAAATATTTTCGATTGATCAAAAATTTTGGTAATACATAAGGCAAAAGAGGTCTCTAAAGCAATAATTTCCCTTCCTTTAATACTTCCTCTCTGATAACGACAAGAAGCAAAACAATTAATTCAACCCAAATCATGAGAACTTTTCTACCGATAAACTAGTTTATCGGCAATAACCGCAGCAAGTGCGGGGTTTTTATAATACTCATAAACGGGTTGAAAAATAGTATTTTTGCCCGCCTGATCAAGCCTTCTGGAGTTAAAGCCTTGATCAGAATCTTCGAA
Source organism: Patescibacteria group bacterium (assembly GCA_042570465.1). GTDB lineage: Bacteria > Patescibacteriota > Microgenomatia > PFEM01 > JBHPGO01 > JBHPGO01. The sequence goes on along the minus strand of JBHPGO010000001.1, from coordinate 17,103 downwards.
ATCGCCTGAATCAACACAAAATTGAAAGAATTAATAAAAAATATTTGACCCAGTGAACGCTCTTGACCTACAATGATCATTAATGGATCATGGCCAAGACTTTTCTCCTCAGGCTAATAACCCTCCTCCAACTGGCTCAACGCCTTTGCCAAATCCGATCCCTGCTCCCACCAATCCCTTGCCAGTAACTGACGACCCTGCCCCCACTGTCCCAACCACCCCAATCGCCCCACCAATCATCCCAGCCGAACCGCCAAAGGCCAGAAACTCAAAAAAGATTGCCTTTTTTGTCCTTTTCTTTCTGATCTTTTGCCTCGGGGGAGTCGGCGCTTTTTTCCTCCTCGAAAAACCAAAAATTACAGAAAAAGCAACTTCCCCTGAAGAACTGGATCAAATTGAAAAAGTTATCGAAGTTGCTCAAGAAACTGAAAGATTGAACTCACCAGTCAACCAAACTCTGGAGAAAATTCCCACCACCAATGCCTTAAACCAAGAAACTCCCATTAGTGTTACCGGCGAGACCCAAGCTCAAGGTGACTCATATTCCGGAAGCTTTGCTGGAGGAATGGCTCTTTCAGGGGGTCCTGGAACTGAAGATGTAATCATTGAATTTAAGGGTAATCAAGAAGCAGTTAATAACAATTTGGAAGCGGCCGCCTCACTCATGATTCTTGAAGCCAGAGACATTAATGATACGGTTGGTTTGGTGCGCCCAATCTCGGTTTCTACTTTTGGAAGCTCTGACCTTCCGGATATCAAATGGGATTCTCCTGGCTTTTTTTATGAAAGTATTGTTTTGCCAACCGGGACAAATTCACTTGTTTTGCGAGTCAGAAACGGGGCAATTTTGGACAGAGTCTATATGGAAAACTGGGAACCCGAGATTAAACTTTCAGACTATCCCCAAAAAGTTGGCTCAACCGATAAATTTAACCTTAGGGTCGAACTGCTTCCGGTTGATAAAGCCTATCCCTATTCCCTTAACTTAATCAAGGCCACCGACCAGTCAGTGATGGGGATGATCGGAGGATCGCTGGACCCCAAAATTGGAACTGAAACGGTCAGTATCGACCTTAACGGGTACCCTTTTACTGCTTCAGGAACCTATCTCATTCAAGCGAAAGGCTTTACTTTTTTTAAAACTAAAACTTATTACTCTGAACCGATTAGTATTGAGCTCTCATCTGAAAATATCCCGATCACTATCTCCTCAAAAGAGAAAAAGATCAGAACCCAAAACGAAGAAGACTTTCTTAGGTGGAGCCATATATTTTATGGCTATGATGTCGACCGGGGCTTGGTAGAGATGTGTGAGAAAGAGGAGCGATGCTTTGAACTTACCTGGACCGGCCAGGGAGTTAAATTTCTAAAATCAGCTTTTAAAAAAGTGGGGATCGATGAAAATGGCCGGGAAATTCTTGGCAATGTTTCGATCAACGATCCTGAAGATTTTGAAGACAAATTAACCACCCAGCTTACCTCGATTGAGTGCTTGTTCAGAGGTATTGGCCCTCAAGCAATAACTTTAGAAATTAAAGAAAATGGAAAATCATTGGGAACTGACACTTATGGTTTTGAAGTCCAGGGAAAAGAGAGCCTGCCAACCATTTGCCGGACACCGGCAAGCTACTTCTTTAATACACCTGACAAGATTCCTTAACAAGATAATTTTTGTCTTCAAAAATGATCGGGAATAATAGGGGATTGGCAAAAATATCTAGCAATCATGGACTTTCTTGATTTAAGTGGTAAAATATAACTCATGAAAGAAAAACCAAAGTTTTATGAAGTCCCCCCTCCGAAACCTCATCTTCCTCCTTCCCCAATGTCATTGATTACAACCATGTCTCGTGTCGTTGCCGAAGAAACTCAAGGCAAAAAACCTCCATCAACTATCACAAGTTACTCTTCTTTAACATATTTAGGAATGAGAAATGCTCGTGATCTAAGACTAAGAATCTTAGCTTGGAAAGAAAAATTAGGTTCACCGCCCGATAGCGAGACTCCACCCCAGGAAATACTCTAGCCCTAACTCTTTTCTATTTAACTGTAAAAGGCGATGTTAAAATCAAGCAGGCGGCAATTGTTACTTGGGAGTGTTTTATCCAAAAACTTGAAGCTTGTTCCCGAGGTTGCTACCTATGTCAACCTCGGGGGTTGACATACGGGGGTTGACATACATTTGAAAGATTCAAATAAAACTACAAGGCCATTTAAGACTAGAAATATTGAAACTATTAATGCGAACTTCTTAATCATGTATTAATAATGATTATTCCATCATTAATATAATTAATCAACTAAATCTTAAGATGCTAATATGGGACCTAGACTCAACCACGTAAATTAAATAAACGTGGCAGGCGAAGTTAGAACTTATTTTACGGCTACGAGAGATGAGGTGGAATCCTCCAACTATTATAATGATCGTTGTTTTAATCGTTTTCTTGTTGCAAGAGAGGGGATTATTGATGTTTTTCTGCGCACGAGGTGATAGTCAACTGGTGTAGCGGATCCATTTCCACATTTGCGAATGGCCCTCCTGACCTGATGTTGTTTCCACCAACCCACTTCTTGCTCAGTTGCCGGATATTCTATGATTTTGGATAAAGTATCTGGTTTTCGCTCTGAAACGATATCTAAAAAAAGTTGGTATTCTGGACTGCGTGCCATGATTATATTTTATCAAGCATTTGCAAATAAAATATACCCTGGAGGCGTCTCAGGTAGCACACCTCGGTATTTGGGGTTCCAGACTCAACCACGAAAAATTAATATAATCTCGTGGCAGGCGAAGCTAGAGCCTATTTTATCCTTATGGAAGTCCAAAGTTCAAACTTAACCCTACAATGCAGGAGAAGAGATTTTGAGATGATCTTCAATCTGGCTGATTCGCTGGCCTGTCTTCAAAGATTCCTTGTCGAAGAAATTTACAACGGTTTTGATATCTTTTTCAATTTTTCTGATCCTAATATTTAGGTCCTTTACCTCATCACTCAACTTCCGAACATCTCTTTGAATCTCCATCCGAACCAATTTCATCTCACCCTGAAGATCTTTTTTCAAACTGTCGGCTTCGTTTTCAATTTCTTCTCTGATAACTTTTCTGATTTGGGAAAGGTCGGTTTTGGTAAGCATTAATTAAATGATATCAATTGATCAATTTTCAGTCAATGATAATTTTGGGTCTAAAGAACGCCGTGCCATTCCGAATCCGCCAGCTGGCGGAGAAGGGTGGAAGTTCGAATCCATTATGGCGTTATCAGTGCAAAAGAAAGATCGGAGATGGAGAGTTATTTGAATTACCTGGAAATCCTGGAGATTTCATGATAGTGTTTAAATATGGCGGAAGCTGATGAAATTCCATTGAGCCCTGAAGGTAATTCTCAAAGCCAGAGAAATACCCTTAAAAAATTGGCGTATAAGCCTTCAGCTAAGGTACTTAGTAAGACTGGGTCAATTACGGCAGTTTCGGCTGGAATAGCGAAAGGAAAAACAGGTTCGGAAATATTTTCTGATGCCTTGCTACTTGGATTGAAGGGTTGGAACTTCAAAATTTGGTCTGAAATTGCTGAAGGCGCTCTTTCTGAAAATTATCAAATGGGAAATCATGGAAAAATTACTTTTATTCGTCACCGTGGTCGTCGAAAAACACTAGATGGCAATGTACGAATTAAACCTGGTGACAGAATAGGGAAAATAGACTTAGTTAGGAACCTTGATCAACTTGACCAAGGAAACATATTTCAATTTTCCAGATCAATGTTGCTAGATTTCTTGGGGGGGCTGATTGAATTGGGGGATGACATTGAGAATGGAGATTTTCCCAGTGATGTTGTCGCCTTGACTGACCTATCACACCTTGGCGGAATGAAGATTGTCCAATCTTTGGGTTTTACCACCAAGAACCCCTCAATGCACAAACGCCTTTATGGAGCAACAGGAGGATTTATTCTTTCAAAAAAAGAGGACAAAAAAGGACTAAAGACATTTAAAAATAAATGGGACAAAACAAGAGAGGTATGGATTTCTTGTTCCCAAGTTGTTGAAAACCAAAGTAGATACAGAAAACTATTGGAAAAACTCGAGAGAGCTAGTTAAGGGCTTTTTTGAACCTCGGGGTCAAGGACTCAACCACGAAAAATTAATATAATCTCGTGGCAGGCGTAGTTAGAGCCTATTTTAGCCTCAAAAAAGCCACTGAGATTTTGGATTTGAGCGTAGTTTAAATTATCTAAACTTGAAGGATATTATTCCATTTCCCTATCTGATCCACTATAACGACACTTCCATCCGCTAGCCAGCCCTCCACCAAGAAGCTCTCCGATCGGTAGCTTTGCCATTCTTCTTTGCATTAAAGTGTCTAGCAGGTTTTCCCTACTTACCACTCCTTCTTTTGTAGTTCTTCTTGAACCTTCAGCAAGGCCATTTACTATCAGCGTGTCTGCCTCCAGCATTTTTCTAACTCCATCTCCCAATTGAATATCATTTATTCGCAAATATTCTTCTAGTGTTCTTGGCTCAAATTCAGACATCTCTTGCCCTTTCTAACTTTAAGACTTAATTTTCATTATACCAGCCTATTTCAAAAAATAGGGGAGTCTTAATTAAGATAGGCTTGTTTTAGTACTTGATTTGGTCTGTCAAATTGTCATAGGTTAGGCAGGCAAGTCCCGATGTGCGGTACCTGTGTCACATCGGGTGTGGGGAAGCCAATTTGTCTACTCATGATAAGATATATTGAAGGATAAGTAGAAGTTCGTATAAACACCAGTAAGATGAAATTGTTAATTTTTTAGGAGGTGATAACGTGAGAGTAGAAGTTAGTGCCGAATCCCAAGCAAGAACACATAGGTCTGTGATGGATTTAAAATATATTTTGCCAGTTATGCGGATGGCTAATGAAGAACAAATTGCTAGAGCTAGAGCAGGAGAGCCTTTATTTGATGAAGAAATGAGGGAATATATTGTTTCTGGAGAAGGCTTGGATCCCCATAGGTACGAAAAAGAAGTGAGAGAATTGCTAGTTTTTCCACCTTTAACAGAGACGCCTTAGATTAAAGCAGGCAATTCTCCTTTAATAATTAACAACATCTCATAACATTGTATATGGGATTCGTCACTTGACACGTCTTCTTAGCGTTTGCTACCGTGTACATAATGTTGGACAGACTTAAAATCTTCCCAAATATCGAGAAAAACTCATTTTTATCAACCCGCTAGTTGGCGGGTTATTTGTTTTTAAGGGGATGGTGGGTGAAAAAATGATTAAAGAAGATAAAGAAACCTTGTCTGAAGAAAAAAAGAATAAAATTGAGGCAGAAGAAAAACATCGCGTCAAGGTCAGGAAAGACATTAAGAAGGAAGAGAAAAAGAGAGAGGGTACAAAAAAAGCTAAGGGATGCCTGATTCTGGTTGGTCTTTTTCTCGGGCTGTTTTTAATAATTGGTGTCTTCGGCAATGATGATAGCAAGAAAAGTGATTCTTCGAAGTTAACACCGACACCCGTAAAAGAAGTAGAAGTAACCGCCACCGTCAAACCAGAGGAGAAGATAGAAGAAAAAACAACTGAAGCACCCACGCCTACAATAAAAATACAGCAAACAGGAGCTAGTCTTTTACCATCCAGAGAAGAAGCAAAAGACATTGTTAAGGCGGATGCCGAAAATAAATGGGAAGATGATTACAGCATGGTCAGATACGAGATTGATGAACAAATGGAATCCTTTGACTGGCTGGCGAAACAAAATACCCATTTAGACATTATGAAAAGTGCAATGCAAAAGTGGGAAAACGACTACGGCATGGTTAAATACGAATATGAAAATCAGGTGGAGGCATACGAGAGCCTCTGAAGAAACATCTGTTTTTTCTTCATATTGGCGGGTGATGTGCCAACTAGATTTTCGTCCAAAAGCCGAAAGGTGAGTTTGGGAGGATAGATTAACAATTTCAATCGGGGGTAGGCCCCAATAATTAACAAGAAAGGAGGATTAAATAATGCCTGTTGAACATTATGAGCCAAGACCGATTATTACCTATATTCCCGAGGAAGAAGCCGAAAAACTACCAGAAGGAGAAACTCCAGGGGATCCGCAACTACCTGAGGTTAAACCTGGAAGGAAAGTTGTTTCGGTTGGCATTGATGTTGGACCAGATGGTGTTTATAAAACAACGGTTATGGGTAGACGACTGACTCTCGAGGAGGAGGCGACCTATGATTTAGAAATTGATAGGAGCCAAGAAGAAGGACTAGGTGAACTTGATCAAACTGAAAGATAGTTTGCGTTAAACTAATCGAATTTTCCATTGGGGGTGCTTCACCCCAAGGACAGAATTACACGACCCCACTTCGCATAGAACTGCGAGGAAGGGGCAGCCCTCCTTCGTCCGCGATATTAAATCGGGACTACGGAGGGGTAAAGAAAGGAGGTGATAATAAATTGCTAGTTGAATTAGAAAATATAAAACCAGTTACACCAGAAGATTTAAGAGTTCGTGCACAAATAAGAAAAATATTTGAAGATTTTGGTATGGAAGCGCCACGTTCTGGAGACCCCTCGACAATTTTTGAAGAAAAAAGTCCAGTATTCGATGGCAAAGAACTTGCTCAAGAACTATTAACTAAATTTCAAGCTAGATTCAAAGAAGCTATCCGTAATCCTAATCAAGCACAAGTAAATAATGTTTAGGAATATTTTGAAAATTTCAATTGGGGGTGCTTCACCCCAAGAATAAGAATTACACGACCCCACTTCTCCTCGACACTGGGGTAAAAATTAAGCAACCCCAAATCATAAGGAAGTTCACCCCGTATCGTTCCGATTTTAGATCGGAACTGGTACTGGGGCACTTATGCCGAGGGGTTGGAGGGTTTAGGGTTGTTCTTTTGACCATAACTCAGAAGTCGTTGACAAAATACACTGGAGTAATATAGTAATTGAAAGCACTTCACGAACATGGTTTGATACGGGTCCGCCTCGGAATGACCCGCTTCGACCTGTCTCGACTTGTCGAAGACAAGGCGGGCGCGAGGCGAGCCGAGTCGAGACGGGTTGACGAACAAGGAAATTTCAGTTAACACCCAAAGTATCAGGGTTACCTTTATAAAACTTTGATGAATCAACTGAGGAAGATTTTAAATGAAGACAGTTAAGAATTATTCTTGGTCTGGAGCAGGTAGTCTACCGAATTTCCTAACAATTTCATCGATTTCATCATTAATTAATATTTCGACTGCTTCATTAGAAGGCGGCTTACCAACTTCTTGTTTTGCAGGATTCACATCGGCTGACATAATCGTCAATCCTTCAAGTCTAGTTTCCACTTGTCCACAAAACTCGTTAAATCTTACTACTGCCACCAAAGAGCCGAGTGCTTCCCTTAATTCTTTCTCACGTTTAGTTTCTTCTCTTTCTGGCTCTTCAATTGTATTCCCAACAGTTTTTTCTATCATATTTCCTCCTTTCCAAACGACTATGCATATTATACCAGCCTATTGCAAAAAAAGGGGCCATGAAAGGATTTAAAATGAAAATAGTTAAAAGCTATTTGGGTGTTTCAGGCGGATCATTTACAGCAGGTGGTTTTCCTGTATCCTCTGGTGAGTGCAAAGAACCAAGTGGAAAACCAAGGCTTAAAGCAACCTGGGCAATTCCAATCCTAGAAAGAATAATTCCCATGTCAATCTTCCCCGATAATTCTTCTGTTGTTTCTGTTTTTGGCCCATACACTTCTGTCATAGATCTCCTCTAGATAACAAAGTTATTATATCATGCTATTGTAATAATTGGGCCATCGAAGGTGGGTAAGTCTTTCAGTAAAGAAGTCCCCTAAAACCATAAGGAAAAAATAGTACCGAAGCAGGATCGTTGGCTGGGAGTATTTTACCGATACTGGAGAATTGGATTGGTTAGATAGTAGCCATTGTTGAGCAAATGATGTTTGACCATTTCGTTGGCGTCCATCCCTTTATCAAGGATAAAGTCGGCATTCTGATAGTCTTCATTGAATAAAACTACCCCCCTTATCAAAGGCATTGAGGGAATGTCTTGTTCGAGGGTTTGCCTAAACCACTCGGTTTTGTCGCCACCGATACTAACCGAAGAAGTTTCGGCCACCATGATTGGCTTGTTCAACTGGGCCAAGGTAGAGTAAGCCTCCCAGCAACTGGTTTTAAAATCCATCCAACGATTGTCAGAATAAGAATTTCCCCAGTTGAAAGCAGAAAAACCGGTCCAGTCAACGTACTCAGAACCAGGGTAAAAATCAAGCATCGAGTCGGCTAATCCGTATTGGTTGGTGTTGTTGGGGGACCAGACCCAAATCGCGTTGTCAACTTTCTCTTCTTTAAAGATGGTAAAAACATGCTTCCACATTTTTTTGTATTGACTGGCGCTATTTTCATCAAAAGAACCCCAGGCATACCAGTTGCCGTTCATCTCGTGGGCAAACCTTAAAAAGAAAGGTTTACCAAATTTTTTAGCACCTCTGGCCCATTGCCTGATATGCTCATTATATTTCCCCGATAATATTTCCTCGGCTGCTTGGCCTTCTTGGTTAATAATCTTTTCCTGATCTGAGCCACGGATCCAAGGCTCCCAGGTAACGATCGGGATTGACCCTTTTTCATAAAGCATGTTCATAAACTTGAGGTTAAACTGCGAATCAGGGCTAAAATCTTGATAGTACATCACCAGGCTTGGGTGATCACCCTCAACGGTCGAGATGACCGGACTTTCCGGGTGCGAATTCAGCTCCGGTAAAAAGTAACCATAGTAAGCCCCATTGTCGGGAACTAAAAGCTCTTCTCTTTTGATGATTTTGTTAAAAGTTGTTCGGATGTCATCGTAAGCCAAAACACCGGTTTTGACGCTATAGCCAAGGAAGATAAAGGCGATAATGACGGCGACGAAAGCAACCGCTGGCCTTAGGGCAAATCTTTTAGTGAAACCGAGAGCATTTTTTAAGGTTCCCAGTAAGTTTGAGTAATGATTTTCAAGCCGACTGAAATCATAGTTTTCCCTGATGACCAGGAAAAAACCAAGCAACAAAAAAGTGGCGCTATAAGTGGCCCAAAAGTGATTAATAAACTTCCCATAGGGGTTGTGGTTTCTATTAAACAGGAAGCTGTAAGCAATTCCCGCGCAGAGGAGCGTGGCTACTGCCAGCTGAATTTTGTAAACCCGGAAAGGATTTTCTTTTTCATATTTTTTGATAGTGACGGTAAAGGGAAGATTTTTTTTGATAACACTGGATACAAAAGCCAAGGCAAAGACCGGAAAGGTGACAATATCCAGCACCAAGCTTTTAACGGGGCTGCGAAAAGTCAGGAAAAACAAGCTGAAATTGAAGATCATTAATGGCAGGTAGACAAAAGCCAGGTACATGGTGGTATTGGCTCTGATCAGAGAAATGCCGAAAAAAAGATATGGGATGGGAGCCAGCACCAAGATCAAATCCCTGACCCCGATAAAGTAATAAGCGGTTGATAAAAAGTAATGAAGTTTTTGCCTGAAATTTAACGGACCAAAGAGCAATTCTTTGAGATATTTTCCGTTGGCATCAAGACAGCCTTTGCACCATCGGGTTTGCTGGTTAAAGTATTCCTTAAGGTTCATCGGGGCCATGCCCAAAGCCAGCACCTTAGAAACAAAAACTCCTTTTTTGCCCAGCAAGTGAAGTTTGATCGAGGTCGCGTAATCCTCGGTGACAAACCGATTGTCAACTCCGCCAGCATCCAAAAGCGCCTGTCTTCTGATGGCATAATTAGTGCCGCATAAAAAGAGAGCGTTGTCATAGGCTTTGGCCGGACAAACATAGTCAAAAAAGAAAATTTGATGAGCTCCGGCCCCTTTGGCTACCCAAGTAGTCAGGTTTTTATAGCGCTGAGGGCTTTGGACAAAGTCAACCTTGTTGTCAACCAGGGGTTTTAAGATCTCGATCAAAAATTCTTTTTTGGCACAAAAGTCAGCGTCAAAATAGCAGTCGATAGTGTTATGGGGATCTTTACTTGGAAATTTTTTTAAACCGTTGTTGATATTGCCGGCCTTAAAGCCTTCGTTAGTTTTTCGGGCAAGGTGAAGCACACCCACCTTTTGGCAAAAGTCACGGACCTGCCACCAGTTTTCTTTCTTAGCACCAAAGCCGTCGTTAAGAACAATCACCCGGGGGGCTTTTTTAGGTTTGACAATTTTTCGGTAGTGATCGGCCGCTTTTTTAGCGTGCTCAATGGTTTGACTGACAATTTCTATCGGTTCACCGACTGTTGTTATAAATAAGTTAACTTGCAGGTTCCGGTTGCGATTAATTTTAGAATAAGTTTTGAATTTTCTTGGCCAAAGAGAATATAAAAAACCGTATAAAAGAATAATGGTGTGAAGCTCGGCCATATATAAAAGAATGGCGGGAATAACCAGGTAGGGATTAAAATTGATGTAATAAGCCCGAAACAGGGCATAGCCGGTGGTCAGGATTAGGCCATAGACAATCCCCAGCTTGATCAGAAGCTTTTTGATTTTGGACGCCTTCAGGTAAAAGTCTTGCAACATATTTGGTGATAAAAAAATATGGACTCGAAAAAAGTCCATACGCGTTCTTAGTAATACTATGGGATATTATACAAGACTAACGATGAGAAGTCAAACTATAGGGTTGATAAGTTGCGTTGGAAGGCTTCGGTGCTGGTGGTCGAAGAATCGATTCTCCAATCAGTTTCTTTTAATAAGTTGAACCAGATAATTTCTTGGATTTTGGGCATATTGGCTAAACTAGCAAACATCTCATCTATCCATTTATTTTTATTGCCGCCAAACTCCGTAGAGCCAACTTCGGTGATTATTATAGGTTTCTCCGGATAAGCAGTTGAGACAAACGAGTAGGCCGGTGAAAAAATATTGTCAAAACTTTTCCAAGTTGAATTGTTTCTTGATGTTCCGAAATTAAAGCCATCAATACCAATAATATCAACATAGGCTTCTCCGGGGAAATACTTCTGGCATTGACTGATCGGCTCGTAGGGAACAGATTCATGGTTAATGCTCCAGACAAACTTAACGTTGTCAGTTCCTTGACTGTGAAAAACTTCAACAATCCGGCGGTATGCTGAAACATATTCTGAAGGCCTAGTTCCCCAAGGATACCAGTTACCGTTCATCTCGTGGGCGAACCTTAACAAGACTGGGCTTGAGTAATTTTTTACTTGACGGGCAAAAGTAGTGATGTAGTCATCGTGTTTTCCTTCAGCAATTTCTTTAAGGTAGTCAATGCTTTGGTTGGTGCCCTCATTCGGGTTCCATGGTTCCCAAGCAAGTAGTAAGATTTTGCCGGCGTTTTTAATATATGCCAGATCGGTTTCGACTAGATACTGGTTTGTCGGCAAGCCAAATTGTTTGTAGATGCCAACTGTGGAAACTATTTTTTCTAAAGTGTTTTCCAGTCCGCTAATCTGGCCAGTGTTATTTGAGTAGTCTTTGACCACTACCCCAAACCGGATATTGGCCACTTTAATTTGTTGATCATTTTCAGTTCTTTTTTCCGGAGCATCTTTGGCAGCGAGAACAGTTTCTTCCTGAACTTGTTGATTAATGCTAGAGTCGGTCATTTTAGATTTGGTGTTTGCGGGGGTGTTTAAATAATTTTTTTTTAATTTATTTTTTTTAGGAATTACTAAGGCAGCCAAAGAGGACAAGAAGATTAACAAAAGTAAAAGTAGATATTTAAAATCTTTTTTCATTATTGAAGAATTGCGAAATAACGCTGTTTTTGTCAGAGTAATCATTTTTTACGACGAAGTCAACAGCTATTTTCGTGGACATGCCGTCCACCTGGCATGTTTTGACTGTTGGCTTAGGGCGTACACCTTCCAGGTGTCTACAACGGTTGCTAGTCAGTTCAGATAAAACGTTGAGAAATCTCTTAAACCCCCTGCCAACACCTCAATTTATGGTAAATGATATAATGCTAAATCGTATGGAAAAAATAGTTGATATAAATCATAGGCCTACATTAAGAGTTAGAGAATCTCAAATATTGACCCAAAATAGATTATTGAACGCAGCAAAGGAACCAGACGAATGGTCCGGACCCCTTGGTTCTGCTGCAGAAATCGCCTTGTCGCTAGATGACACTTTAATGTTACTTAAAGTTGGATATAGGAATGATATTCTATCTCATAGAGATCAAATCAGGAGAGGGTTTACCCCCGATCAAACGGAAGAAGAGATAAGAAAAGAATGGTTCGGCTGTTAGATTGACACACCTACCCCTAAGTTACCAGAATGTACACCTTCCAACGTACACCTTCCAGGTGCCCTAGGTCCGCCTCGGAACGACCGAGTCGTGCCGTCCACCTGTACCGTCCACCTGTACCGTCCACCTGGAAGGTGTATTAGCTTGGCACCTGGCAAAAATTTATTGCTTCGGGGGTCGAGGACTCAACCACGAAAAATTAATATAATCTCGTCGAGGACTCAATGAAATTAGAACCCATTTTAGCCTCATAAAAATTCAAGAAAGACTAAATATTGAGTTAATCCTCAACTTTAATATTGCCAACTTTAAGTCTAAGAAGATTAATCCGATATTTTATACGAACTAATTTACTGAAGCTCTCTCAAGAAGCCAATATACATCAGAGGCTCCTCCGAAGTAATATTCTGGATAGGGTTCATATGCGGTTACTTCTTTTATTAACCTTCCAAGGGCGGGTTCATTTTCTTCCATTTCTGATTTAAGTTCAGTAAATAAATCTACGAGTTCTTTTCCAGTACCATCGCATTGATCAATTATTTCCCTAGAATATGCGGCTATTACTTCCTGGCTAACTACTGGAGACAGACTTCCACTTAGCTCTCCCTGAATTCTAATAGTCTTATAGACCCATAAAGCACCCTCGGTATATTTATTTTCGTAGCCAGATTGCTTAATAGCATCATGGCTTAATTTTAAGAATTCCCCAAGTCTCGTATTTTGCCGAGTTATATTTTCCCATTCAGCCTCTAATTGTTGCCTAGGATTAGATCTTATTTCTGCTTTGGCCAATTTCACAGCCTTTTCCGAAACAGGAAAACAACTTTTTAGATTTGTTTCTTTTTCTTTGGTTAACATGAATAAGTATTATAGCAATATTATAGGCTGATGTAAAGTGGAGACTAACAGGGCTTTTTGAGACTTTCCTTTAAGCATGTTGTTATCAATGGAAAGTTTATCGCCAATTGAGACGGTCGAGGATGTAATCAGTTTGGCTAATAGTTGATGAGGTTGGAGGGGAATCATACATTGGTTGAGCGCCGACAATCCAAGCGGAATCAATTAGATCTTGAACCGCGTTAAAGCCTGCAACAATATCTTCCTGGTGATTATCATCTCGACTTATCCAAACTTGGACATACATCTCAAAATTGGGATTAACCGCCTTAAGTTTGTCATGAACAGAGGTGACTATATTAATGAAGTTTTGAGATCCTTGACTGATTTCGTTTTGGCCTTGATAATCAATCGAGTCAACATCGGTTAAGATAAGATTTAGTTCATCATTGCTCCAACTAGTCCACACACTCCTGACCGGAATAAATGTAAACATTTTACCAGCCCCATGGACGCAATTGGCAAATTGATGCACCGCATTAAAAACTCCTGCCCCTCGTTCATCTGAGGGTGTCATGGAACCTTCATTATTATAGGAAATAATCGTCACATCATCGGGAATTTGGTCAATATAAGTTTCACAATCATGGTAAGAGGAAAACATAAAACTTTTAATCACACCAATTTCATTCTCGTCAATCGCATTAAGAAGATCCAAGCGTTGATTGAACAGACTGCTACTAGGCGGCGACCCTTCACTTTGTCGATTAACACCAGAAATCACCTGGTCACCGGCCTTTAACTTGTTTTTGAACCAATCGTAGTGCGGAGCGTGGATAACCACTGTTGGCCCTGTGGTGGGTGAGGGTGAGGGTGAGGGTTCCATTCCCCAATCTATCATTACCAAACCAAAGTCCATTTCATTTACTTTGCCATCTTGATAGAAATCGCCATCAGGCCCATTAGTTCCCCAGTTTTGTAAAACCAGTAAAACCTCGTCAATACTTTGAGCCTGAACTGATTGGATTGGTAAAATCCAAATCCCAAGTGAAAAAACTGTAGCTAGAAGACTAACCAGAAGGACTGTTTTGATGACGTTTTTAACTCCATTCATCTCTTTTATCATACTTAAGTCTACCAAGGCTTACAACTGACACTTAAGATACCTTTCTCCACCCCAGGACCTGCCTGCCGGCAGGCAGGGATTTGAGAGGGTCCACACCTCGTTATTTAATTCGATAGTTTGAAATCGTTTACTAGGAAGTTTTTGGTAAATTGAACCTTGGGTGGAATTGGGGTTCAAATCCTGCTTCATCCAGAAAAAAAGGCTACCCACAAGGGGTAGTCTTTTTTTTCTCTGGGTCCTAGACTCAATGAAGTTAGAACCTATTTTAGCCTCATAAAAGCTGCTGAGAGACTGGAGCTTGAGCGTAACTATAACTACACTTTTGTTAATAGAACATGATAGTGGGCACCAACGTAGTCAGGATAATATTCTTCCTTATAGGAAAATTCAATAGTTTTAAAATCTTTGACTAGCTTTTCAACATCAGCCTTATCGGCGTAGTAGTGAGGAATACCAGCCTCATTCCCTTCGGTTTTAATGACCGTGTTTTCAGATAACCGCTTGTTGCTTTCTGCTTTAAAAGAAGTACTATTTTTTGAATTAAAAGTGACGAAGGCTTCACCCTTCTTCTTCAAAACCCTTTTCATTTCGCTAATTGTCTTTACAACCCCCTTATCGTCAGCATGGTAAATAACATTAAAAGCTACCAAGCAGTCAAACAAATTATCTTCATAAGGGAGAGAAAGCATATCGGTAACTTTTGTACTAATATTCAGCTTATTCTGTTTAGCTAGTTCGTTAACTTTATTGATGCCGTCTTGTGAAAGATCACAAGCATCAACCTTGAAGCCACCTTGGGCAAATAACACGGCATGCCTACCAATTCCACAACCTAAATCAAGAAGTCTTTGAAATTTCTTTTTTTGCCATCTTTTAAGCAACGGGTAAATTTCTGGAGCTGGTTCTTTCCACCAAGGAGCTGAGCTGATCTTCCAATTCCATGGCTTTGACTTTACCATGGCTTTATTTTAGCCAAGAACGATTCTAAAAAGCAATCGAAGAAATTTAAACTTGGTTTTCTCTGAAGACCGTTGAGGTTCTAATCCCGTTTTGGGTTACTGCATTTTGATCTATTTTCTGAGGCTAAAAAATTGGTGTCAGAGATTCAATGAAGTTAGAACCCATCTTAGCCTCATAAAAGCTCATGAGAGATTAGAGTTTGAGCGTAATTTCAATTTTAAATTTGCCACTTCGTAAAAAGGGCATTTGAATAAAAGAAGGAGTGGTTGAAAGATATGTTGGAATCTAAAAAGGAGAATAGAAAAACTGTTTAATCCTCCCACCAAAATCCTATAATTCGAACAGGAGTTTTTGGCTCTAATTTTTCAGAAAAATCACTAAGCTGGAGTTGTTCACCAGAATCAACAATTTGGCGAACATTTAAATGTTTAACCGAATCTGGATCACTTGCAAGTCCACCAACAAAGGTGTTATCAACTCTTCTAAAGGGGCCGACTTCTTTTCCATCAGCACGAATTTCTCTAATTACTGATCCTGCTGTGGTTCCGCAATCACGGGCAAGTCCTACTTCGCCTCTATGTTTACCAACGGCTCCTTTAAAATGTTGATATCTTTTATCGTTTTCTTGAAACATTTTTTAAACACTTACTATTCGACAATATGATTATACCACCCTCACTCAACTTTTACCAAGGAAAATTAAAAAAACACAATATAAATCTTAAAGGTTCTAGCTCCCGTTAATGGTTACTACACTTTGATCTATTCCCCAAACCTAAGAAACGTGGGTCGGGGACTCAACGAAGTTAGAACCTATTTTAGCCTCAAAAATGCTTCTGAGAGATTGGAGCTTGAGAGTAACTTAAACTTTCAGTTTGCTTAGCCGATATCAGAATACTGTAATGAAAAATTATTCGTGTCTTTCAATCTCACTAACTTAAAAACTATTACTATTATAAATATAACGACACTAATCTATACGCAAAGTATGAGTAAAACACAGCTCCCGCTAGAAAGCTTCCTAGATTCATCAAAAAACTCAAAAGAAGTGACATACGAAGTGGTAAATAAGATTTATTTACAGTATATAAAATTAACCACTCCATTATTACAACAGCAACCTCAATTAAAATAATCGTTAGAGTTTTAACTTCAGTAACTAGGGGTGAAATAAAATATAAGAGCGGTAGAGTAATCAAGTTCACCATCAATATCCAGAATAGAAGCTTTTTAGGATACTTTTTAATGAACATAAATATTAGTCCCACTAGAAGCTCCACCAAAAGCGTGATAGATAAGGGAATTAATAATGAAGTTAAATAGCCTTGAGGGTTGGATTTTAAATATCTGCTGTTAAAAGGATCATATTTTGACTTTTGCGGTCTCATTTTCGGTAGTAGTCTGCCTTGAGCAAGACGATTATATTCTCCTTTTTCAATACAATATCTTTCTTCACCTCCAAATGACGACCCGTGACCGACTAGATAACGAAAACTTGGATCATTTTTATAGTACCCGCACTCATCTTCTGTTCGTTTTCCAAATGGCTCTTTACTTTTATAACTACAAGTGATTGCAATTTCGCCAATTTCACACTTTTTTTCAAACCATTCGGGGTTTATTACATCGGCAAGCGCCAATTTTTGGAATAACAAAAAAAAAGAAGCAGATAAAAAAATAATTGAAACAATTTTTAGATTTTTCACTAAATAAAATATAAAACAATTTTGTGAAACTTACAAGCTTTGGGGTGGATGAAGGGAGAGGGTCCGAGCCTTGTTGTTTAATTCGATAGTTTGAAATCGTTTATTAGGAAGTCATGGTAAATTGGACATCCGGTGGTGCGGGAATCCCCGCATTATCACCCCAAAACAAAACCACCCCGTTAGGGGTGGTCTGTTTTGGGGTCGAGGACTCAATGAAGTTAGAAC